>NZ_CP108002.1:5446751-5749348 GCF_041435055.1 Streptomyces sp. NBC_00341
GAGCGCGCTGACCGCGCTCGGCATGACCTTGAAGGTCCGGGTCGCCTTGCCCTTCGCGTCCACCAGCCACACCCGCCGGTCACCCAGCGCGTAGACGACCCGCATCCCCGTACCGGAGGAGCCCGGGACCGCGAGCGGGTCCTTCGTGGGCTTCGGCTTGGCGTGCCCGGCGGCCGGCGAGCTGCTGGACGCCTTCGGCTTCGGGGCGACGCTGGCGGGGGCGTTCGCCGACGCCTGGTAGGCCAGGAAGCTCACCGCGGCAACGGCCGCAGCGGTGAGCGCGACCACGATTCCCGAGCTGCCCCTAGACACCGTGCGCGCCTCTTTCGCCGTTGGTTGTCGTACAAGCGTTTACACGTACTCCGCGTACACCCGGTGACGGTAGCAGCCGTGACCCCGGGTGCCGGGACGCCGTACGGGGCGCGGCCGCCCCCGCGCGGGAGCCGTAGGCTGTTTGCGTGCTCTTGCTCGCTATGGATACCGCCACCCCTGCCGTCACCGTCGCCCTGTACGACGGGACCCGTGTCGTCGCCGAGTCCGGTCAGGTCGACGCCCGGCGGCACGGGGAGCTGCTGCTGCCCGCCGTCGACCGGGTCCTCGCCGCCGCCGGGGTGAAGCTCGACGCCGTGACGGACGTGGTCGTGGGCGTCGGCCCCGGCCCGTACACCGGTCTGCGGGTCGGCCTGGTGACGGCCGCGACGTTCGGGTCCGTGCTGTCCGTGCCCGTGCACGGGCTGTGCACCCTGGACGGCCTCGCGTACGCCGCCGGACAGGACGGCGTCGAGGGACCGTTCGCCGTCGCGACGGACGCCCGCCGCAAGGAGGTCTACTGGGCGCGGTACGAGGACCCCCGCACCCGGACCGGCGACCCCGCCGTCGACCGGCCCGCGGAGATCGCGGAGCAGCTCGCCGGTCTCCCCGTCGTCGGGGCGGGCGCGGTGCTCTACCCCGAGGCGTTCCCGGACGCGCGCGGCCCCGAGCACGTCGCGGCCGGTGCGCTGGCCGCCCTCGCCGCCGAGCGCCTCGCCTCCGGGGCCGAGATGCTGCCGCCGACGCCGCTCTACCTCCGCAGGCCGGACGCGCAGGTCCCGAAGAACTACAAGGTGGTCACGCCGAAGTGAGCACCGCGACCGCCGCCCTGCGCGAGATGCGCTGGTGGGACATCGAGCCGGTGCTCGACCTGGAGCACGAGCTGTTCCCGGACGACGCCTGGTCGCCCGGCATGTTCTGGTCCGAGCTGGCCCACGCCCGGGGCCCGCGGGCGACCCGCCGCTACGTGGTCGCGGAGGACCCGGCGACCGGCCGGATCGTCGGCTACGCGGGACTGGCGGCGGCCGGTGACCTCGCCGACGTACAGACGATCGCCGTCTCCCGCGACCACTGGGGCGGCGGCCTCGGCTCCGAGCTGCTGACCGATCTGCTGAAGCACGCCACGGCCTTCGAGTGCGCCGAGGTGCTGCTTGAGGTCCGGGTCGACAACACCCGGGCGCAGAAGCTGTACGAACGCTTCGGCTTCGAACCGATCGGCTTCCGGCGCGGCTACTACCAGCCCGGCAACATCGACGCGCTCGTCATGCGCCTCCACGTACAAGAAACAGAGACTGACTGATGGCTGACGAACCGCTCGTACTCGGTATCGAGACCTCCTGCGACGAGACTGGCGTGGGCATCGTCCGGGGGACGACGCTGCTCGCCGACGCCGTCGCCTCCAGTGTCGACACGCACGCCCGCTTCGGCGGCGTCGTCCCGGAGATCGCCTCCCGCGCACACCTGGAGGCGATGGTCCCGACCATCGAGCGCGCGCTGAAGGAGGCCGGGGTCAGCGGCCGCGACCTCGACGGCATCTCCGTCACCGCAGGTCCCGGGCTGGCCGGTGCGCTGCTCGTCGGCGTCTCGGCGGCGAAGGCGTACGCGTACGCGCTGAACAAGCCGCTGTACGGGGTGAACCACCTGGCCTCGCACATCTGCGTCGACCAGCTGGAGCACGGACCGCTGCCCGAGCCGACGATGGCGCTGCTGGTCAGCGGCGGGCACTCCTCGCTGCTGCTGGCGCCCGACATCACCAACGACGTCCGGCCGCTCGGCGCGACCATCGACGACGCGGCGGGCGAGGCCTTCGACAAGATCGCCCGGGTGCTGCACCTCGGCTTCCCCGGCGGCCCGGTCATCGACCGGCTCGCGAAGGAGGGCGACCCGAAGGCCATCGCGTTCCCGCGCGGTCTGACCGGCTCGCGCGACCCCGCGTACGACTTCTCCTTCTCCGGCCTGAAGACCTCCGTCGCCCGCTGGATCGAGGCGAAGCGCGCGGTCGGCGAGGAGGTGCCGGTACGGGACGTGGCGGCGTCGTTCCAGGAGGCCGTGGTGGACGTGCTCACCCGCAAGGCCGTCCGCGCCTGCAAGGACGAGGGCGTCGACCACCTGATGATCGGCGGCGGGGTCGCGGCCAACTCGCGGCTGCGGGCACTCGCCCAGGAGCGCTGCGAGCGCGCCGGTATCCGGCTGCGGGTGCCGAGGCCCGGTCTGTGCACCGACAACGGCGCGATGGTCGCCGCCCTGGGCGCGGAGATGGTGGCCCGCAACCGGGCCCCCTCCGACCTGGAGCTGTCGGCCGACTCCTCGCTGCCGGTGACCGAGCCCCACGTACCCGGCGCCCACGGCCACGGCCACGGCCACTCGCACTCGCACTCGCACGATCATGATCACGTGCACGAGATCAGCAAGGACAACCTCTACTCATGAGCGGTACGACGGTCGCCCTGATGTGGGAGGCCCGTGCCACAGAGGGCCGGGGCGCGGAGCTGCTGGAGTGGGCGCGCGCCCGCGCGGGCGAGCTGGCGCGGCCGCCGCTGCGCAGCGAGCTGCTGCGCGCCCCGCAGGACCGGGTGCTGGTCATCACCTGGTGGGAGGGCGCGTACGGCGACGAGCTGCCGGAGCTGCCCGAGCCGGACGCGGCGGCCGTCACCCGGCCGGTGCACCGCTGGCGCTTCGAGTCCCTCGGGCCAGCAGACCGGTGATGATCGCGTCGAGTTCGTCCACCACGTCGTAGTCGGCGGCGTACGCCCGCCAGTCGTCCTTGATCGCGGTGAGCCGGGGCAGCTCCGCCGCGTCCGCCTCTGTGACCATGTCGGGGAAGTACCGCTTGGGCGACGGGTGTTCGGCCCGTCTGGCGGCGGCCCGGCGGAAGACCAGGTCGCCGTAGACGTAGCTCCAGATCGTCCGGTAGGCGCGTACCGCCCGGCCGGGGGAGAGGCCGCAGTCGAGCGCGCAGCCGATGATCTCCTCGACCATCCAGAGCGCGTTGCGGTCGGTCAGCTCGCCCAGCGCCAGGATGTCGAGCACCCAGGGGATCTGCGCCAGGATCTCGTGCATGTGCGCGGCGACGGCGGTCAGCCGTTCGCGCGGGTCCGCGGGCAGCTCCGGGCGCGGGAAGGCGGCCGCCGTCCCGGAGAGGGTGAGCATCAGCAGCTCGTCCTTGTCCTGGACGTAGTGGTAGAGCGCCATCGGGGTGGAGCCGAGCTCCTTCGCCACCCGCCGCATGCTGAGGGCGTCCAGGCCCTCTTCCTCGATGATGCGGCGCGCCGTGGCGACCATGGCGTCCGGATCGAGCCTGCGCGGACGCCCTACGGACCGCTTGGTCCCCGGCGGTTTCTTCTCTGTCCCTGACACCCGGTCATTGTCTCCCGTCCCCTCCGCCGCATCATCCGCGCTTAATTTCTATACGCGTATAGTAATCTCTCGACCGAGTGACCGCGAGGGAAGGGGAAGACCGTGAACGACCGATCACGGCGGATGCGTTGGCTCCTGCCGGTAGCTCTCACCGTGCAGTTCATGGTGGCGCTGGACATGTCCGTGGTGAACGTCGCGCTGCCGGACATGCGCGCCGATCTCGGCTTCACACCGCAGGGGCTCCTGTGGGTCGTGAACGCCTACGCGCTCGCCTTCGGCGGGCTGCTGATGCTCGGCGGGCGGCTCGCCGACCTGCTCGGCAGCCGGCCCGTGCTGATCGGCGGACTGGTGCTCTTCGGGGCGGCGAGCCTGGCCGGCGGGTTCGCCGGGTCGCCGGGCCTGCTGCTGGCCGCGCGGGCGGTGCAGGGGGTCGGCGCCGCCGCGCTCGCCCCGGTGGCCTTCGCGCTGATCGCCATCGCCTTCCCGGCCGGACCGGCGCGCTCCCGCGCCCTCGGGCTCTGGGGCATGGCGGGGGCGGCGGGCGGCGCGGTCGGGGTGCTGGCCGGCGGGGTGCTCACGGACGCGGCGGGCTGGCGCGCGGTGATGCTCGTCAACGTGCCCATCGTGGCCTTCGCCCTGTTCGCCTCCCTGCGCACCGGACCGACCGCGGGACCCGCGGGGCCCGGCGCCCGGCTCGACGTGGCCGGGGCGCTGCTCGCCACCTGCGGTACGACCCTGCTCGTCCTCGGGCTCGTGGGGACCTCGACCCACCCGTGGGGGTCCGCCAGGACCCTCTGCACCCTCGGCGGCGCGGCCCTGCTGCTCGTCGCCTTCGTCGTCGTCGAACAGCGCACCGCGCACCCGCTGCTGCGGCCCGGCCTGCTGAAGGGGCGGCCGGTCCTGACGGCGAACCTGTTCTGCCTGCTGCTCAGCTCCGGCCAGTTCGCCGCGTTCTACTTCGTCTCGCTCTGCCTGCAGCAGGTGCTCGGCTACGGACCGACCGCGGCCGGAATCGCCTTCCTGCCGTTCAGTGCGGGCGTCGTCGCGGGCTCGGTCATCGCCACCCGTACGGTCGCGGCGCTCGGTACCCGGTGGCTGCTGGCCCTGGGCGGCTCGCTGGCCGCCCTCGGCATCGCCGGGTTCGCGGTCACCGCCCGGACGGACGCCACCTTCCTCACCTTCGTCCTCGGCCCGTCCGTGGTCTCCGCCGTCGGTATCGGCATGTGCTTCGTGCCGCTCGGCACCGCCGCCACGACCGATGTCGAGGCCGGGGAGACCGGGATGGCCTCCGGGCTGCTGAACAGCGCCCGGCAGGTGGGCGGCTCGCTGGGGCTCGCGGTCCTGGTGACGGTCGCCGCGCAGGTCAGCGGGGACTCCAGCCGGCCGGCCGACCTGGTCTCCGGATACGCGACGGCCTTCTGGGCCGCCGCCGGGCTGCTCGCGGCGGGGACGCTGGCGGCGCTGCTCCTGCTCCCGCGCGACCGGCGGGCCGGGGCGGCGCCCGCGTCCGGAACCGGGACGGCGACCGCTCCGGTAACCGGACCGGCGGGCGTACCGGTGGCCGGTCCGGAAGGCCTCCGAACCCATTCCGCCGGAGATGGTGATCCGGCCGTGTCCCGTTCGACGCGGGGGTGAGGGGCGGGGGCCCGGCCGCGAGAGCCCTCGGTCGCGCCCCCGCCCTCAAGGCGTACGACTTGCCGCCGGGCGTCCGGCGGGATCTGCTGGTCAGGATGGGGCGTACGGACGAGGCGCGCGTCGAGTCCGTACGGGCGGCGGAGCCGACCCGCGAAGGACGGGAACGGGCGATGCCGCTGGACCGGGCCGGCCGATGAGTTCCGGGTCCGGGACCGGTCTACCCTGCACGACCGTCCGCACCACCGTGCGAGGAGAAGACCATGCAGAAAGTCACCACGTTCCTGTGGTTCGACCACAACCGGGCCGAGGAGGCCGCGGACCACTACATTTCGGTCGTCGGCGGTGACTCCCGCGTCCTGGACGTGACCCGCTGGACCCCGTCGTCACCCGGCGAGGCGGGCGCCGTGATGACCGTGCGTTTCCAGCTGGAGGGCACGGAGTACATCGCGTTCAACGGCGGCCCCGAGTTCCCCTTCAGCGAGGCCGTGTCCCTCTCCGTCGAATGCGCCTCCCAGGAGGAGGCGGACCGGCTGTGGGACGAGCTCACCGCGGACGGCGGACAGGAGAGCCAGTGCGGCTGGCTCAAGGACAGGTTCGGCGTCTCCTGGCAGATCGTCCCGCCCGGCCTCGGTGACGCCCTGACCGACCCGGACCCGGAGAAGGCGGCCCGCGCCATGAAGGCGATGCTCGGCATGAAGCGGCTCGACATCGAGGCCCTGCGCAACGCCTGAACCCGGTCCCGAAGGCTGTCCGGGCAGCGCGCGCTCGGTAGGGTCTCGGCCATGTCCCGCCGTTCAGCGCTGCCGCCGCCCCCGCCGCCCGTGGAGATACGCACCTGGCCCGACCGGGGCGCCCTGCTCGCCGACCGGGCCCTGATCCTGGGCGAGTTGGTGAAGATGCACCTGGGGCCGGGGCGGCTCGGGCTGCTGTGGCTCTGGGGTGGGCTCGGCGCGCTCGGCTGGTCGCTGATCGGTACGGCGTTCATCTCCTTCGAGGAGTCCTACGACATCTTCGGCGCCATCTACGGGGTGGTCCTCCTCGCCCTGGGCGCGGGCGCCCTGGTGCCGGCCGTCATCCTGGTCGTCGTCGGCCTGCGCCGCGACGTCCAGGTACGCCGACTGCTCGTCGGGTGGGGCGAGTTGGAGCGCGATCCGGTGGGTGACCGCGCGCTCCGGATGCCGGGTACGAGCCTGGTCTGGCTGCTGCTCTCCTTCCTGCTGTGCGCGGGCGGGCTGTTCACCTGCGTCGCCGTTCCGGCCGGTGCCACCCGTGGGGACGACAGCTACGGACTGGTCGCCCTCGGCATGGGGCTCGGCCTGATCGGCTGGCTCGTCGGTCTGATCGGCGTCACCAAGGCTCTCCTGCACCGGCGTTGGGTGATCCGGGTGCTGATCGGGGCGCCCGCGCCCGGCGCGCTGATCTCCTCCGGAGGCGGGGCGCACCGCTGACTCCGGTCCTATCCTTGGCGCGTACACGAAGAATTCTGGGGGAGGGCGTGTCATGGAGTGGTACTGGTGGTTGCTGATCATCTTCTGGACGGGCGGATTCGGCTGGCTGGTCGACAACGGCCGTACGGCGCTGCGCAACCGGCACGAGCGCAGGCTGGAACTGCTGGAGGCGGGCAAGCGGGAACGGCTGGCCGTCGAGGCGGCGAACAAGCCGCCGGAGCCGGTCTGCGGCTGCACGCACCACCTCGCCAAGCACGACAAGCAGGGCAAGTGCCATGAGCTGGTCGAGGTGCCGACCGCCTGGGACGAGCAGAAGAAGCCGGTCCGCTTCGAGTCGGGCGGGTGCAACTGCCAGCAGTACGTGGGCCCGCAGCCGCTCTCGCAGGTGTACGCCGACGAGCTGACCGACCTCGGCTGAAGCGTCTGCGAAGTGCCGCCTTCGCTACCGGTGGTCGGCCTCCGGGCCGGTCACGGGGTGGCCGATCAGCATCGTCGGGGCGTCCGCGACCCGGGTCAGGAAGACGGTGGCCCGGTTGGGGCCCTGGAGCTTCATCTTCCGGCGCAGTTCCTCCGGTTCGACCGGCGAGCCGCGCTTCTTGACCGTCAGGACGCCGACCTTCCGCTCCCGCAGCAGCGCCTTCAGCCGCTTCATGTTGAACGGCAGCTGATCGGTGATCTCGTACCCGGCGGTGTACGGGGAGTCGTACAGCTCGTCGCTCGTGACGTACGCGATCCTCTCGTCGATCAGCCGGCCGCCGCACCGGTCCACGATGTCCGCGACCAGATGGGCCCGGATCACCGCGCCGTCCGGCTCGTACAGATACCGGCCGACCGGCCCGACCGGCGGGGCGGGCAGCGCGGCCTGGGCCGACAGGGTGGCCCCCGACGGGAGCAGGGTGGCGCGGTAGGCGCCCGCCTCGAAGCCCTCGCCGAACCAGAGCACCGCCTCCTTCACGTCGCCGCCGTCCGAGATCCACTCGGCCTCCGCCTGCGGGCCGATCGCCTCGTGCGGGACGCCGGGCGCGATCTTCAGCGCCGCCCTCGGGGCCTTGAGCGCGGCGGCGGTCGCCCAGGACAGCGGCGGGGAGTAGGCCTCCGGGTCGAAGATCCGGCCCCGGCCGCCCCGGCGGGCCGGGTCGACGAACACCGCGTCGTACGGCGAGGTGTCGATCTCCGTGACGTCGGCGCACCGCACCTCGATCAGCGCGTCCAGGCCGAGCGCGGCGGCGTTGGCCCCGGCCACCTCCGCGGTCAGCGGGTCGCGGTCCACGGCGAGGACGGAGATCCCGGCGCGGGCCAGCGCGATGGCGTCGCCGCCGATCCCGCAGCAGAGGTCGGCGACGCTGCGGACCCCAGCGCCCGCGAACCGTCCGGCGCGGTGGGCCGCCACCGAGGTGCGGGTCGCCTGCTCCACCCCGTTCGGCGTGAAGAACATCCGGTGCGCGTCCTCGGCGCCGAACTTCGCCACCGCCCGCTGCCGCAGCCGCGCCTGCCCCAGCGCCGCGGAGACCAGGCCGGCCGGGTGGGTGCGGCGCAGCCGGGTGGCGGTGGCGAGTTCGGTGGCGGGGTCGTACGAGCGCAGCCCGGCCAGCAGCTCGGCACCCTCGGGGGTGCGCAGGGCCCGGAACCCGGCGAGGGGGTCGGGGGCGTCGGACGGGTTGGGGGCGTCGGACGGGTCGGGCCCGTCGGGCGGGGCGAGAGCGTTCACCTGCCCCATTGTGAGCCAGCCGGGCGACCGTGCGGGCCCGGCGGCGGTGTCGGCCCGGGAGCCCGATGACGTACTGGCAGTATGCGGCGCCATGCAGCTTGTACGACAAAAGGAAGAATTCACCATGAAGAGGCGCAGACCCGGACAGGCGGAACAGGGGCAGGGCGGCACGGGGCGCGGGAGGGGATACCTGCGGCGCCGGCCCGGATACGCGGTCCTGGCCGCGCTCCTGGTCGCCGCGGTCGGCTCCGGCTGCGCGGCCGGGACCGACAGCCGTACCGACGTGGGGGCCGGACAGGGCGCCAAGGCCCTCGCCGGGCAGCCGGGCAGCCAGGCCGGGAACGCGGGAGCGGCGGGCACCCGCGCCGCCCAGGCCGAGAAGGCGCGCCTGGCCCAGGCCGCCCGCGCGGTCGCCGCCAAGAAGTGGGGGCTGGCGAGCACCCCGCTGGCCGCGCCGGTCCCGCCCGCCGTGAAGCCGCACATCACCACCCGCAAGGGCTTCGAGGTCGAGGGCGGTGACGACTCGCTGCCGCCGGTCTTCACCACGGTCCCGACCGACAAGAAGATCGTCTTCCTGACGATGGACGACGGGGACGACAAGGACCCCGAGCTGCTGCGGATGATGTCGGACCTGAACATCCCGTACAGCGCCTTCCTCAGCGACTACCTGGTGCGCGACGACTACGGGTACTTCAAGGACGCCCAGTCCCGCGGCGTCTCCATCAACAACCACACGCTCAACCACCGCTACCTGCCCGGTCTCTCCCACGACGAGCAGAAGCAGGAGATCTGCGACCAGCAGGACATCCTCCAGAAGCAGTACGGCGAGCGCCCCCGGCTCTTCCGGCCGCCGTACGGCAACTACAACGGCGACACCCTGCGGATCGCCAAGTCCTGCGGCATCACCGCCGTGCCCCTGTGGGCGGCGGAGGCGTTCCCCGACCACATGGAGTGGCGGGAGGAGGACCAGGACCTGCACCCCGGAGACATCATCCTCACGCACTTCCGCGGCAAGAAGGACTGGAAGGGCTCCATGCCCGACCTGGTCCGGGCCGCCATGAAGGTCATCACGGACAAGGGATACGCCGTGGCCCGGCTGGAGGACTACGTATGAGAGGGGCGCACCGGCTGCTGGCCGGACTGCTGGCCGCCGGTGCGCTCCTGACCGCCACCGGCTGCGCGCAGTCGGTGGACCCGATCGAACGGCTCGGCCGCAAGGCCGCGCAGCGGGTGAACCCGCCGCCGAGCCGGGCGGCGGCGCGGTCGGCGGGCCCGCGCGCCACGGCCGTGCGGGGTGACCACGGGGCGCCGGGGGCGCTGGTCGTCGTCTCCTGCGGCGGCTCGCCCCGGCCGGGGCACGCCCGGACGCCCGCCGGTGAGGTCCGGAACGGTGCGGGTGGACGGGACGTTGTCCCGGGAGAGGGCACGGTTCCTGCCGGTCCGGGGGGCGGGGGTGTCCGGAACGGACGCCACGAGGGGCGTGAATTGGCACTCCGCTTGACCGAGTGCTAACCGCGGTCATAGTCTCAGTGCTGGCACTCCCCACTGGAGAGTGCCAGCAGTACTGTGCGACCGGCAGGTCCGGCACCCGCGACGACGGGCCCACCTGGTCGCCACCCAAAGACTGTTAACCCCGTGAGATCTCCGAAGGGGGAGACCGGATCGTGTCGACCAGCACCAAGGTTGCGATCAAGCCGCTCGAGGACCGCATTGTGGTCCAGCCGCTCGACGCCGAGCAGACCACGGCCTCCGGCCTGGTCATTCCCGACACCGCCAAGGAGAAGCCCCAGGAGGGCGTCGTCCTGGCCGTGGGCCCGGGCCGCTTCGAGAACGGCGAGCGGCTTCCGCTCGACGTCAAGACCGGCGATGTCGTGCTGTACAGCAAGTACGGCGGCACCGAGGTGAAGTACAACGGCGAGGAGTACCTCGTCCTCTCGGCTCGCGACGTGCTCGCGATCATCGAGAAGTAATTCACCCAACGTTTGCTTCTGTTCTGCGCCCCTGGCCCCCTGCGACATAACTAGCCGGGCGGCGAGGGGCGCAGTTCTTGTTTTTGAGAGGACAGTTCAGCTCCATGGCGAAGATCCTGAAGTTCGACGAGGACGCCCGTCGCGCCCTTGAGCGCGGCGTCAACAAGCTTGCCGACACGGTGAAGGTGACGATCGGCCCCAAGGGCCGCAACGTCGTCATCGACAAGAAGTTCGGTGCGCCCACCATCACCAACGACGGTGTCACCATCGCGCGCGAGGTCGAGCTCGACGACCCGTACGAGAACCTCGGTGCCCAGCTGGTGAAGGAGGTGGCGACCAAGACCAACGACGTAGCGGGTGACGGTACGACCACCGCCACCGTGCTCGCCCAGGCGCTCGTCCGCGAGGGCCTGCGCAACGTGGCCGCGGGCGCGTCCCCGGCCGCCCTGAAGAAGGGCATCGACGCCGCGGTCAAGGCCGTGTCCGAGGAGCTCCTCGCGACGGCCCGCCCGATCGACGACAAGTCCGACATCGCCGCCGTGGCCGCGCTCTCCGCGCAGGACAGCCAGGTCGGCGACCTCATCGCGGACGCGATGGACAAGGTCGGCAAGGACGGTGTCATCACCGTCGAGGAGTCCAACACCTTCGGTCTGGACCTTGAGTTCACCGAGGGCATGGCCTTCGACAAGGGCTACCTGTCCCCGTACATGGTGACCGACCAGGAGCGTATGGAGGCCGTCCTCGACGACCCGTACATCCTGATCCACCAGGGCAAGATCGGCTCGATCCAGGAGCTGCTGCCGCTCCTGGAGAAGGTCATCCAGGCCGGTGCCTCCAAGCCGCTGCTGATCATCGCCGAGGACGTCGAGGGCGAGGCCCTGTCGACCCTGGTCGTCAACAAGATCCGTGGCACCTTCAACGCCGTCGCGGTGAAGGCCCCCGGCTTCGGTGACCGCCGCAAGGCCATGCTCGGCGACATCGCCACCCTCACCGGTGCGACCGTCATCGCCGAGGAGGTCGGCCTCAAGCTCGACCAGGCCGGTCTGGACGTGCTGGGCACCGCCCGCCGCGTGACCGTCTCCAAGGACGACACCACCATCGTCGACGGTGGCGGCAAGTCCGACGAGGTCACCGGCCGCGTCAACCAGATCAAGGCCGAGATCGAGTCCACGGACTCCGACTGGGACCGCGAGAAGCTCCAGGAGCGCCTGGCGAAGCTGGCCGGCGGGGTCTGCGTGATCCGCGTCGGTGCGGCCACCGAGGTGGAGCTCAAGGAGAAGAAGCACCGTCTGGAGGACGCCATCTCCGCGACCCGCGCCGCGGTCGAGGAGGGCATCGTCTCCGGTGGTGGCTCCGCTCTGGTCCACGCCGTCAAGGTCCTCGAGGGCAACCTCGGCAAGACCGGCGACGAGGCCACCGGTGTCGCGGTCGTGCGCCGCGCCGCCGTCGAGCCGCTCCGCTGGATCGCGGAGAACGCCGGTCTTGAGGGCTACGTCATCACCTCGAAGGTCTCCGAGCTCGACAAGGGTCAGGGCTTCAACGCCGCGACCGGCGAGTACGGCGACCTGGTCAAGGCCGGCGTCATCGACCCGGTCAAGGTCACCCGCTCCGCCCTGGAGAACGCCGCGTCCATCGCGTCGCTGCTGCTCACGACCGAGACCCTGGTCGTCGAGAAGCCGGCCGAGGAAGAGGCCGAGGCCGGTCACGGCCACTCCCACTAGCACGTAGCTCTCCGCGCAAGCGCTGAGGCCCGGCACCCTACGGGGGTGCCGGGCCTTTCGCGGGTCCGGGCCCACCCGGCGCATCCGGCTTCGGCCGGGCAAATCCGGCCTCGTCCGGTGTGGCCGAGACTCATCCGGGCAAATCCAGCCTCGCCGGCGTTTGAGGCGCGGGGTCCGGGGCGGAGCCGGGGGGCGCTGCCCCCGGACCCCCGCTCCTCAATCGCCGGAGGGGCTTGAAGTGGCCGGCGGGCCTCAACGCGCTGAGGGGGCTTGAGGCGGATGGCGAGTCCGGATGAGGCGGAGAGCCCGGAGGCGGCCGGCTACGCCGAGCGCGGGAGCGCGTCTCCGTGGACCGGGTCCGCGAACGGGCGGCCGGAGGCGAAGCGTTGCAGCTCGTCCAGCGCCTGGTCCGCCATCCGGTGCAGCTCGTTGCCGAGCGAACCCGCGATGTGCGGGGTCAGCAGCACGTTCGGCAGGTCGTAGAGCGGTGAGGACTCCGGCGGCAGGTCTGGGTCCGTCACGTCCAGGACGGCGTGCAGCCGGCCCCGTACCAGCTCCGTGACCAGGGCCGGCTCGTCGATCAGCGAACCGCGTGCGGTGTTGATGAGCGTCGAGCCGTCCGGCATGGCCGCCAGTTGCGCGGCTCCGATCAGCCGGCGGGTGGCGGGGAGCTCCGGCGCGTGGACGGAGACGATCCCGCTGCGGGCGCAGAGCTCGTCGAGGGGGACCGGCTCCGCACCGAGCCGGGTGGCCGCGGCGGGTTCCAGGTACGGGTCGTACAGCAGGACCTCGAAGTCGAACGGCCGCAGCAGCTCGATGACGCGGCGCCCGGTCCGGGACGCGCCGACGATGCCCACCGTGCGGCCGTGGTTGCCCCAGCCGTCGAGCTCCTCGCGCCAGTCGTGCGCGGCGCGCAGCTCCCGGTAGCGGCGGGCGCTGCCCAGCACGTTCTTGCCCGCGAAGAGGATCGCGGCCAGCGTGTACTCGGCCACCGGCCGGGCGTTCGCACCGGCCACGGAGGTGACCTGGATGCCCCGCTCCCAGCACGCGTCCGTGACGTGGTGCTTGACGCTGCCCGCGGCGTGGACGACCGCCCGCAGCCGGGGCGCGGCCGCGAGGACGGCCTCGGTGAGCACGGGCGCGCCCCAGCAGGTGAGCAGGACCTCGGCCTCGGCCAGCGCGGCGGCGACCTGCGGCGACGGGTCGGCCAACTCGTGGGCGACGAGATCCGGATCGGTGCGGACGAGGCCGGTCAGCCGGTCCCGGTGAGCGGGCGTGAGCAGCCGTTCTGCGATCCCCGGTCCCATCGCGAGGAGCGCGGCGGGCCGGGTGTCAGTGGTGTGGTGCATGGTGGAACTCGGGCTCCTCTGATGTCACTTGACGCTGCCGGCGGTGAGACCGGCCTTCCAGTGACGTTGCAGGGTGATGAAGGCGATGATCAGCGGCGCGACGGCGAGGAGGGATCCGGTGACGACCATCGGGTAGAAGCTGGGGTCGGCGTTGGCGGTGCTGTGCCAGTTGTAGAGGCCGAGGCTCAGCGGGTAGAGCTTCTTGTCCGAGAGCATGACCAGGGGGAGGAAGAAGTTGTTCCAGATCGCGGTGAACTGGAAGAGGAAGACGGTCACGAACCCCGGCATGACCATGCGCAGACCCACCGACCAGAACGTGCGCATCTCGCCCGCCCCGTCGATCCGGGCGGCCTCCAGGACCTCGTCCGGTATGTAGCCGGCGCTGAAGATCCGGGAGAGGTACACGCCGAACGGGTTCACCAGGGACGGGATCAGCACCGCCCAGTAGGTGTTGACGGTCCCGGTCTTCACGGCCAGCAGGTAGAGCGGCAGGGACAGCGCGGTGGAGGGCAGCAGCACACCGAGCAGGACGAGCGCGAACAGCTTCTCCTTCCCCCGGAAGCGGTACTTGTCGAAGGCGTACCCCGCGGCGACGCTGACCAGCGAGCAGCCGAGCGCCCCGATGCCCGCGTACAGCAGGGAGTTGCCGTACCAGCGGAAGTAGACGCCGTCCTGGTAGGTGGACAGGGCGGAGAGGTTGCCGCCGAGGTTGAAGCCCTCGAAGGAGAAGACGTCACCGCCCAGCAGGTTCCCGGCGTCCTTGGTGGCCGCGGTGACCAGCCAGATCAGCGGGAACAGCGTGTAGAGGGCGGCGATGACCAGTACGCCGTTGACCGCGGTCTTCGACAGCCAGCGGCTGGACCGGGCCCCTCCCGCGCCGACGGGCGCGCGGCCCTCGGTGCGGGCGGGGGTGCGGGCCGGCGCGGCCGGATCGATCATGACGGGGGAGGTCATGCCCGTGCCTCCTTGCGGTTGTTGGTGAAGCGCGTGACGACGAAGGAGAGCGCGGCGGCGACGAGGGCGATGAGCACGGAGGCGGCCGCGGCGAGGCCGTAGTCGTTGCGCTCGAACGCGGCGCTGTAGGCGTACATGTTCGGGGTCCAGGTGCTGGTGACGGCCGAGCCGGAGCCCCGGTTCAGGATCAGTGGCTCGGTGAACAGCTGGAGCGAGCCGATGATGGTGAAGAGCAGCACCATCACCAGCGAGGAGCGGATCAGCGGGAGCTTGATGGAGAAGGCGATCCGCCAGTTCCCCGCGCCGTCCACGGTCGCGGCCTCCAGCAGCGAGCGGTCGACGGCCTGCAGTGCGGCGTAGAAGATCACCACGTTGTAGCCGAGCCACTCCCACAGGGCGATGTTGACGATGGAGGGCAGCGTGCCCTGGGACGAGAAGAAGTCGAAGCCGATGCCGCCCGACTCCATCGCCTTGACGACCGGGCTGAGCTGCGGCGTGTACAGGTAGATCCAGATCAGCGCGGCGATCAGCCCGGGGATGGCGTGCGGCAGGAAGAGCGCCAGCTGGAAGAAGCGCCGGGCGCGCGCCAGCGCGGTGTCCAGCAGCAGCGCCAGCACGATCGCGCCGCCGGCCATCAGCGGGATGTAGAAGGCGCAGTAGCCCAGGAGCACCCAGAAGCCGTCGCGGAACGCCTGGTCCCCGAGGGCGGAGGCGTAGTTCCCGAGCCCGTCGAAGACGGTACGGGGACCGTCGAAGCCGAGACCGGACTGCTTCTCGGTGAAGAGGCTCAGCCAGAGCGCGTAGCAGACCGGGATGATCATCGCGACGGTGAACAGGACGAAGAACGGCGTGAGGAAGGTACCGGCCGCGATCCGGGTGCGGGCCTTCGCGCTCAGCCCGCCGGGGCGGGTACCGGATGTGGGAGGCGTGCTCATGAGGGCTCCTCGACCTTCAGGCCGCGCTTCTTGAGATCGGCGACAGTGGCGTCATGGGCGGTCTTGATCGCATGCGGCAGGGTGGAGCTGCCGCCGACGACCTCACCGAGTTCGTCGCCGAGCGCGGAGTTGGTGGCGCCGGGGCTCGGGCCCCACACCCAGTCGGGCCCGATCGAGGCGCCTACCTTCGTGAACAGGCCGTACAGGTCCTGGCCTCCGTAGAAGCTGGTGTCGAAGGCCTTGCGGGCGATCGGCACCATGGCGGGGGAGGCGGGCAGCGCGCTCGATGTGCTCGCCCCGATCCGGGCGTTGATGGCGTCCTGGTGGGTGGACATCCAGAGCGCGAACTCGACGGCGGCCGCGGCCTTCTTGCTGTTCTTGCTCACGGCGAAGGTGGAGCCGCCGACCATCCCGCTGGCGGGCTTGTCCGCCTCCCAGCTGGGCAGCGGCACGGCCGCCCACTTGCCCTTCTCCTCGGGGACGATGCCCGCGAGCACCCCGGCGCTCCAGGAGGCGCCGAGGTAGCCGACCGTGGTGCCCTGCTTCAGGGAGCTGGTCCACTCCGGGCTGAACGAGGAGGCGGTGCTCACCAGCTTGTCGTCGATCAGCCCCTGCCAGTACTCCGCGGTCCGCTTCGAGGCGGGGTCCGTGGTGTCGACCTTCCAGGCGTCCTTACCCGCGCTGAACCACTGGGCGCCGGCCTGCCAGGCCAGAGCCTGGAAGAACGTCGGGTCGTCCGGGAAGAACGTGGCGATCCTGGTCTTCGGCGCCGCCTTCTTGACGTCGGCGGCGGCGGTCCGGAAGTCGTCCCAGGTCTTCGGCAGCGCGATGTGGTGCTCGGTGAAGAAGTCCTTGCGGTAGTAGAAGACCTGCGGCGCCGCGTCGAACGGCACCGCCCAGTTCTTGCCGCCGAGCGTCGTCATCTCGATGGTCTGCGGAAGGAACTTCTTCTTGATGTCGTCGGTGAGGTAGCTGCTGATGTCCTGGAGCGAGCCCTGGCTGACGAACGCGGAGAGCTGCGGGTACTCGATGGAGAGCAGGTCGGGGGCGATGCCCGCCTTCACCGCGTTGGCGATCTTCGGATAGCCGCCGAGACCGCCGGACGGTATCTCCTCGAACTTGACCTTGATCGTGTCGTGGGTCGCGTTGAACGAGTCCACGACCTCCTGCGACCCCTTGGTCCAGGCCCAGAAGGAGACGGTCACCGGGTGCTCTGCGGTGCCATGGGCGGGGGAGTCGTCGGCGCTGCCACCGCACGCCGTCAGGACGGCGAGGGCGGTGGCAGCGCCGACCAGTGCATGGATGGGACGGGACCAACTGCGGCTCACGGGAACAGCTCCTGTACGTGCGGGAACAGGCATTGGCCGTGATGTTTCGATCCCCGGTGAGCGAAGTCAAGAGCGAAAGATTGAATGATCGAAAAATGATCGAACGGGGAGGTGGTGAATGGGGTCAAACGTTACTTATGGGGTGGGCGTGGTGCTGGCGACCGGTGCGCCCTGCCTCAACTGTCGGACGCCCCCGAGCTCAGCTGTCGGACGCCCCCGAATCCGCCGTCCGGCTCGACGGCCGCCCGCACGAGTCCCGCACCCGCAGCGTCGGCAGCAGGGCGACATGACGCCTCGGCGCCAGGTCGGAGGGGACCCCGTAGCGCTCCCCCGACAACCGCTCGACCAGCAGCTCCGCCGCGCTGCGCCCGACCTCCCGCTTGGGCGGCGCCACCGCGGTGAGCGGGGTGTCCGCGAGCGCCGCCACCTCGTCGTCGTACGTGACCAGGGACAGGTCGTCGGGCACCCGGACGCCGAGCTCGGCCAGCCGCCGCATCATCCGGATGGCGTCCTCGTCGTTGTGCATCAGCGCCGCGGTCGCCCGCCCGCGCCGCACCGCGTCCCGCAGCCCGAGCGCGGCCTGCTCGAACAGCACCGGATCGCGCTCGTCCGAGGACGACTCGATCACCGGGCCCGGCGCGCGCAGCCCCAGCACCGCCAGCCCCCGCGCGTACCCGGCCCGGACCGCCTGCGCCGTCGGGCTGTCCGCACGGGCGACCAGCAGCGGCGCCCCGTGGCCCAGCTCCAGCAGGTACCGGATGGCGAGCAGCACCCCGTGCGCATGGTCCGAGCAGACCCGGTCGAAACCGTCCAGCGGCCCGCCCGGCACCCCGGTCCGCTCGACCAGGACCTTCTCCACGGGCAGCTGGGCGAGCCAGTCGCTGTAGGCGGCCGGATGGCCCGGCTCCGTCCAGCTCGGGGCGAGCAGCAGCCCCTGCGCCCCGGCCGCCAGCAGTCCGGCGGCGTGGGCCGCGTCGTCCTCGGGGCGGTAGTCGGTGACCCGCAGGATCAGCCGGGCGCCGAGCCGGGCCGCGGCCTCGTGGGCGCCGCGGATCACCTCGGCGAAGTAGTAGACGGCGGCCGGGGCCAGCATCCCGATGACCGGGCCGCCGCCCGCCGGGGTGCCGGCCGGTCCGCGTTCGGCGGGCCAGGAGACCGAACCGTGCACCCGGTCGAGCAGCCCCCGCGCCGCCAGCGCCTCGGCATCGCGGCGCGCCGTCACCGGGGAGACGCCGAGCCGGTCCGCGAGGTCCGAGACCCGTGCGGTGCCCTGTTCGCGTACCAGTTTCAGCAGTCGGTCATGACGTTCAGCGGCACCTTCGCGCACGGTGGCAGCCCCTCAGGCGGTTAGCGGATGATCGAACGTTGTGCTGTTCCGATCATTCGATCACACACGGCCGGGGGCGTCACGGCGCCGGGAAGCGTTCGTCACTGAGGTCCGTACTTGCGGCCCGTCCTGGAGGTGACGCCCCCGAGCAGGCCGCGCGGTGTCACCTTGACCAGGCCCATGAGCGCTTTGTAGCGGGGGTCCGGGACCGAGACCGACTTGCCCCGTGCCAGGTCCGCCAGGGCCGTGGTCACCAGCTTGTCGGCGTCCAGCCACATCCAGCCCGGGATGTTGCCCGTGCCCATGCCGGCCCGCTGGTGGAACTCCGTCCGCACGAAGCCGGGGCAGAGCGCCATCAGCCGCACTCCCGAGCCCGCCATGTCCTTGGCCGCGCCCTGGGTGAACTGCACGATCCACGCCTTGGACGCCCCGTACGTACCGCGCGGCACGAACGCCGCGACCGAGGCCACGTTCACCACTCCGCCCCGGCCGCGCTCCTTCATCCCGGTCGCCGCCGCGGAGGTCAGCCGCAGCACCGCCTCGCAGTGCACCTTCAGCATCGCCAGCTCATCGGCCATGGGGACGTCCAGATAACTGCCCTTGTTGCCGAACCCGGCGTTGTTGACCAGCAGATCGACGGACTGCAGACGGTCGCCCAGCCGGGCCTCCACCGCCGCGATCCCGTCGTCCTGGGACAGGTCCGCGGGCAGCACCTCGGCCTCGATGCCGTGCCGGTCGTGCAGCTCGGTGGCCTGCTCGCGCAGCCGCTCGGTGTCGCGGGCCACCAGGACCAGGTTGTGGCCCTCGGCCGCGAGCCGCCGCGCGAACGCGGCCCCGATGCCCGAGGTCGCGCCGGTAATCAGTGCAGTCGTCATACGCGGCACGTTAGTGCCCCGCGCGAACCCCCTGCCGCGCCGCCCGGCGCTCCCCGCTCACCGCTGCCGCGCCACGTACTCCCGCGCCTGCCGCAGCGGCTCCGGGTGCAGCGCCTCCCCGGCCGGGAGCAGCAGCGGCAGCAGCTCCCGACGGGTCGTCACGGCCCGGAACTGGAGCTCCACCGTGACCTCGTGGTCCGGCCGGTGCACGATCTCCACCGGATCGCCCGCCCGGATCACGCCCGGCGCGATCACCCGCAGATACACCCCGGGGGTGGCCGCCCGGGTGTACCGCTTGACCCACTGCCGTTCGTCGAGATGGCCCGCGAACGTACGGCACGGGACGCGGCCCGAGGTGATCTCCAGGACCAGATCGGGACCGACCCGCCAGCGTTCTCCGATCAGCGCGCCCCTGACGTCCACCCCGTCCGTCGTCAGGTTCTCGCCGAAGGCGCCGTTGGGCAGCGGACGCCCGAGTGCCTGCTCCCAGCGGTCCAGTTCCTCGCGGGCGTAGGCGTACACGGCCTGGTTCGAGCCGCCGTGGAACCGCAGGTCGCAGACCGCGTCCCCGGCCAGTCCGCTGCCGCCCGTGCCCTCGGGACCGGGCTCCGTGACCCGTACTGGGCCATCGACCGGGCGCTTGTCGATCCCGGTCACCCCGCCCGGGGAGTCGGTGTACGGGACCGCCACGGGCCGGCCGGTGTTCACGGTCAGCACTCTCAACGCGCTCATTCCCGCACGTTAGCGGCTCCCTGGTGGCTACGCGCGGAAACCGTTCTGCTCAAAGTCACACGCGAAGAATTCGCCCCTTACCCAAGAAGCCCTTATATTCGAAGGGTGATCGAAGCCCGCCATCTCCGCGTCCTGCGAGCCGTGTCCGCCACCGGCTCCTTCTCCGCCGCCGCCCGCGAGCTGGGCTGCACACAGCCCGCGGTCAGCCAGCAGATGAAGGCCCTGGAGTCCTCCGCCGGCACCACCCTGCTCATCCGGACCGGACGCGAGATGCGGCTGACGCAGGCCGGTCAGGCGCTCGTACGGCACGCCTCCGGCATCCTCGCCGGGCTCACCGCCGCGGAGGAGGAGGTCGCCGCGATCGCGGGCCTGCGGGCCGGCCGGGTCCGGCTGGTGTCCTTCCCGAGCGGTAGCTCCAGCCTGGTCCCTGGCGCCCTCGCGGCGCTGCGGGCGGACCACCCCGGCACCCGGGTCTCCCTGGTCGAGGCCGAGCCGCCCCGCTCGGTGGAGATGCTGCGCGACGGCGACTGCGACATCGCCCTCGCCTTCCGGTACGGCACGCAGGGCGCCGAGTGGGACGACCTGGTGGTGCGCCCGCTGCTCACCGACCGGCTGATCGGCCTGCTGCCCGAGGGGCACGAGCTGGCGGGCCGGGCTGCGGTGGGCATCGCGGATCTCGCCGCCGAACCGTGGATCGCCGGCTGCCCGCGCTGCCGCCGGCAGCTGGTGGAGGTCTGCGAGGAGTCCGGTTTCACCCCCCGGATCGACTTCGCGACCGACGACTACCCCGCGGTGATCGGCCTGGTCGGTGCCGGTCTCGGGGTGGCCGTGCTGCCGGCGCTCGCGATCGAGTCGGTACGCCCCCGGGGCGCCGTGACGGTCACCGTGGAACCGGCCATCGAGCGCGAGATCGTCGCGCTGACCCTGCCCGACCTGGCGCAGGTCCCGGCGGTGGCGGCCACGCTGGACCAGCTGTCGCTGGCGGCCGCCCGCTGAGGGACCGCGGGGCGTGGCGCCTGCGGAGCGGGGATCTGGAGAAACGTTTCTTCCGTACTGGGGCGGTGGCGGGAGTCAGCCGTGCCCGGGGGGTGACGCCGGGCCTGCGGGCGCCGTCGCGGAGATCAGCCGGTTGCGGGCCCGGCCCATGAGCTCCTCGCGCTCGTCCTCGGTCAGTCCGCCCCACACCCCGTAGGGCTCTCGCACCGCCAGGGCGTGGGCCGCGCACTCGGCGCGTACCGGGCACCGCATGCAGACCTCTTTCGCGGAGTTCTCGCGGGCGCTCCGGGCGGCGCCCCGTTCGCCCTCGGGGTGGAAGAACAGCGAGCTGTCGACCCCCCGGCAGGCCGCCAGCAGCTGCCAGTCCCACAGATCGGCGTTGGGTCCGGGAAGGCGGGAGAAATCTGCCATTGCTTGTCCCCTCGAAACCGTGCTGAGTCGGAAACGTCGTTGTCGTCCGTCGTCGGCCCTGTTCATGACCGTACATCTACGGTCTTAGTAGATGTAAATATGACTGATTGCGAATCTAGTCACAGACACCAGCAAAAGGGAAGAAAACCCGCTAAATGGGGCATAAGTTCCTGTGAAAGTTCAATTGACGGCTGGACGAACCGTGGCGCTCTCCTCCGTGTCCGCACCCTCACGTAGAGTGCCGAACCCTGTTCTCCGACCCGTAACTCTTTCGAGTGACCATCGTTGAGAGTGCGGAGGCGGTTGACAGAGAAAGCGATCGGGCAGGTGTCCGAGAGCGTCAACCGCACAGGTGACGACTTGTAACAGCCTGGAGGCTCAAGGTGACGCGCATCAGCTTCGGAGGGCGGTCATGACATCCGTCCTCGTCTGCGACGACTCCCCGCTTGCCCGAGAGGCGCTCCGTCGCGCGGTCGCGACCGTGCCCGGCGTCGAGCGTGTGACGACGGCGGCCAACGGCGAGGAAGTCCTCCGCCGCTGGGGTGCCGACCGTTCGGATCTGATTCTGATGGACGTACGCATGCCCGGTCTGGGAGGTGTGGAGACGGTCCGCCGACTGCTCTCCGCCGACCCCGGAGCGAGGATCATCATGCTGACCGTCGCAGAGGACCTGGACGGTGTCGCGCTCGCGGTCGCCGCCGGGGCCCGCGGGTATCTGCACAAGGACGCCTCCCGGGCGGAGCTCCGGGCGACCGTCACCCAGGCGCTGGCCGATCCGACGTGGCGGCTGGCCCCGCGCCGGCTGCGGTCGGCCGAGATGGGCGCGGCCCCCACGCTCACGGCGCGTGAGATCCAGGTGCTCGAAGGGATGAGCCACGGCCGCTCCAACGCGGAGATCGGCCGTGAGCTGTTCCTCTCGGAGGACACGGTGAAGACACACGCCAGGCGTCTTTTCAAGAAGCTCGGAGCCTCGGACCGGGCGCACGCCGTCGCGCTCGGCTTCCGCTGGGGCCTGGTCCGCTGAGGACCGGGCACGGCCGGCAGTCGATCCACCCCCCGTCCGCACACCGGCGGACGGGGCGACCCGGGGCCCGGCGGTTTCCCGCCAGAGGAGTCCGCCGCCCCCGCGGTATGTGACGCTTCCCGGCCGATGCCGCATCCTTGAGATGTGGAGTTCCTCGGGAACGATTCGGTCGAGCGGAAGGGGAGGGCGCAGGACATGACTTCCGGCGCACCCGCTCATAACGCTTCGGTGCACAACTACGGACGCGGTGCCGCGGATGACGCGGCACCGAGGCACCATGGTCCGATGCGCGACGACGGAACGACGGTGATCGGTGCCCTGGTGCACCGCGCCGTCGAGGGCGACGCGCAGGCCACCCATGATCTGCTGGCCCATGTCCACCCCCTCGCGCTGCGCTACTGCAGGTCCCGGCTGAACCGGCTGCCCGGTGATGCCCGCCACTTCGTGGAGGACCTGGCGCAGGAGGTCTGTGTCGCGGTGCTGATGGCGCTGCCTCGGTACAAGGACACCGGCAGACCCTTCGAAGCCTTCGTCTTCGCCATCGCAGGCCATAAGGTGGCCGACCTCCAGCGGGCCGCGATGCGGCACCCGGGATCGACCGCGGTGCCCTCCGACGAGATGCCGGAGCGGCCGGACGATTCACTCGGGCCCGAGGAGCGTGCGCTGCTCAGCAGCGATGCCGCCTGGGCCAAGCGGCTCCTCGCCAACCTCCCGGAGAACCAGCGCGAGCTGCTGGTCCTGCGCGTCGCGGTCGGTCTGACCGCAGAGGAGACCGGGCAGTTGCTGGGCATGTCGCCCGGCGCGGTCCGGGTCGCCCAGCACCGTGCGCTGAGCCGGCTGCGGGCCCTCGCGGAGCAGTGAGCCGGGGCCTTCGCGGCCCCCGCGGGCCGGGCCTTCGCGGCCCCGTAGGAAAGTACAGAACCTCCGGGTGATCTTGCTCGTGGAATGAGACACGCACGGAGGCCGTTAGCATGGACATCCGCACCGATCAAGGCCATTTGGGGAAGGTGTCATGACTGCAAACGTCGACGGAGTGCCCGAGAAGTTCGCGACGCTCGGGCTGACATACGACGACGTGCTGCTGCTGCCGGGCGCATCTGACGTGCTGCCCAACGCGGTCGACACCTCGTCGCTCATCTCGCGCAACGTCCGTGTGAACATCCCGCTGCTCTCCGCCGCGATGGACAAGGTGACCGAGGCCCGCATGGCGATCGCCATGGCCCGTCAGGGCGGCGTCGGCGTACTGCACCGCAACCTCTCGGTCGAGGACCAGGTCAACCAGGTCGACCTGGTGAAGCGGTCCGAGTCCGGCATGGTCACCGACCCGATCACGGTCAGCCCGGACGCCACGCTCGGCGAGGCCGACGCGCTGTGCGCCAAGTTCCGCATCAGCGGCGTCCCGGTGACCGACCCGGCGGGCAAGCTGCTCGGCATCGTCACCAACCGCGACATGGCCTTCGAGTCGGACCGCGCGCGCCAGGTGCGCGAGGTCATGACGCCGATGCCGCTGGTCACCGGCCGGGTCGGCATCTCCGGCGTGGACGCCATGGAGCTGCTGCGCCGCCACAAGATCGAGAAGCTTCCGCTGGTCGACGAGGCGGGCATCCTCAAGGGCCTCATCACGGTCAAGGACTTCAAGAAGGCCGAGCAGTACCCGAACGCGGCCAAGGACGCCGAGGGCCGGCTGCTCGTCGGCGCGGCCGTCGGCGCCAGCCCCGAGGCACTCGACCGCGCCCAGGCGCTGGCCGGGGCCGGGGTGGACTTCCTGATCGTCGACACCTCGCACGGCCACAACAGCAACGCCCTCAACTGGATGGCGAAGATCAAGTCGGCCGTGAACGTGGACGTCATCGGCGGCAACGTCGCGACCCGCGACGGCGCCCAGGCCCTGGTCGACGCCGGTGTGGACGGCGTCAAGGTGGGCGTCGGACCCGGTTCGATCTGTACCACCCGAGTGGTCGCCGGCATCGGCGTCCCGCAGGTCACCGCCATCTACGAGGCCGCGCTCGCGGCCCGTGCGGCGGGCGTCCCGGTCATCGGTGACGGCGGCCTGCAGTACTCCGGCGACATCGGCAAGGCCCTGGTGGCCGGCGCGGACGCGGTGATGCTCGGCTCGCTGCTCGCGGGCTGCGAGGAGTCCCCGGGCGAGCTGCAGTTCATCAACGGCAAGCAGTTCAAGTCGTATCGGGGCATGGGTTCGCTCGGCGCGATGCAGTCCCGCGGCCAGGGCCGCTCGTACTCGAAGGACCGGTACTTCCAGGCCGAGGTGTCCTCCGACGACAAGCTCGTCCCCGAAGGCATCGAGGGCCAGGTGCCCTACCGGGGCCCGCTGGCCAACGTCCTGCACCAGCTCGTCGGCGGTCTCCGCCAGACGATGGGCTACGTGGGCGCCGCCTCCGTCGACGAGATGGAGAGCAAGGGCCGCTTCGTCCGGATCACCTCCGCGGGTCTCAAGGAGAGCCACCCGCACGACATCCAGATGACGGTCGAAGCACCGAACTACAGCAGGAAGTAACGCGACAGCGCAGGTGAGGGGCGGTCCGGGGTTCCCGGGACCGCCCCTCCCTCATGTGTCGGGGATACTGGACAGCGCAGACGTAGAGGGAAAGGCCACACATCGTGACTGAGATCGAGATCGGGCGCGGCAAGCGCGGCCGCCGGGCATACGCATTCGACGACATCGCCGTCGTCCCGAGCCGCCGGACCCGCGACCCGAAGGAGGTCTCGATCGCCTGGCAGATCGACGCCTACCGCTTCGAGCTGCCGTTCCTGGCCGCTCCCATGGACTCCGTGGTCTCCCCGCAGCACGCCATCCGCATCGGCGAGCTCGGCGGACTGGGCGTGCTGAACCTGGAAGGCCTGTGGACCCGGCACGCCGACCCGCAGCCGCTGCTCGACGAGATCGCCCAGATGCCCGTCGAGTCGGCCACCCGCCGGCTCCAGGAGATCTACTCCGCCCCCATCCAGGAGGAGCTGATCGGCCAGCGCATCAAGGAGGTGCGCGACTCCGGTGTCGTCACCGCCGCCGCGCTCTCCCCGCAGCGCACCGCCCAGTTCTCCAAGGCGGTCGTCGACGCGGGTGTGGACATCTTCGTCATCCGCGGAACGACGGTCTCCGCCGAGCACGTCTCCGGCGCGGCCGAGCCGCTCAACCTGAAGCAGTTCATCTACGAGCTGGACGTCCCGGTGATCGTCGGCGGCTGCGCCACGTACACCGCCGCCCTGCACCTGATGCGCACCGGCGCCGCCGGTGTCCTCGTCGGCTTCGGCGGCGGCGCCGCGCACACCACGCGCAACGTCTTCGGCATCCAGGTCCCGATGGCGACCGCCGTCGCCGACGTGGCCGGTGCCCGCCGCGACTACATGGACGAGTCCGGCGGCCGGTACGTGCACGTGATCGCGGACGGCGGCGTCGGCTGGTCCGGCGACCTGCCGAAGGCCATCGCCTGCGGCGCGGACGCCGTGATGATGGGCTCGCCGCTCGCCCGCGCGACGGACGCGCCGGGCCGCGGCCGGCACTGGGGCATGGAGGCCGTCCACGAGGACGTGCCGCGCGGCAAGCTGGTCGACCTCGGCTCTGTCGGGACGACGGAGGAGGTCCTCACCGGCCCCTCGCACACCCCCGACGGCTCGATGAACATCTTCGGCGCACTGCGCCGGGCGATGGCGACCACGGGCTACAGCGACCTCAAGGAGTTCCAGCGCGTCGAGGTCACGGTGGCCGACTCGCAGCACCGCCGCTGAGCGCACCCGCACACACCGGAGGGCCCGGACGGCGATCGCCGTCCGGGCCCTCCGGTGTGTGCGGTGCGTGGTCCGTACTAGGCCGCGGCCTTCTTGGCGCCGGAGAACGCGGCGACCGCCGCGACGGCGAAGAAGAGGTACGAGATGAAGTCCGAGTCGGCCTTCCACGCGTCGTTCAGCAGGCCGAAGTGGTCGAAGAACAGCTCGGAGACCGTGACGGGGTAGTCCTTGGCCGCGATCATCGCCTCGCCGAGGAGCTGGCCGAAGTAGACGGCGATGAGTGAGAAGACGGCGCTGAGGACCGGCAACGCCGGGTTCCGGCCACCGACCTTGCCCGAGGCGAAACCGACCAGGAAGCCGACACCGACGGCCGCGTAGCCGATCTCGTGCTTGGTGGCGCCGATGATCGCACCGTAGACCGCTCCCGCGACGACGGCCGCGACGACGGCGGCGAGGATGCCGAGCCCCACGTTGTCCCGCGCCGGGGCCACCGGCGCGAACGGTGCACCGCCGCCGAACTGGGCGCCAGGCTGGCCGTACGGACCCGGCTGCTGGCCGCCGAACGGGTTGCCGGTCGGGGCGCCCGGCTGGGGCTGGCCCGGCTGCTGTCCGGCGTACGGGTTGCCGTCCGCCGGCTTCGGGGCCTGCGGCTGGCCGTCGTAAGGCTGGTTCGGCGGTGGTACGGGCTGGCTCATTCGGGTTCCCCCCTGGGCGATGCGCACGGCTGTGCGATAAGTGACGCCGCAGGCTAGCAGCCGCGTCGGACATCGGCCCAGAAGATTCCGTGGCTGGATTGCGCCCAAAAGCTTGCAGGGAGTGGAACTAGAGCCGGTGCGCGGCCCCTGCCGGTGTCGCGCCCCGGGTGTCCAGGAGCAACTGCGCCTTCACGGCGAGCCCCTGGAGGTCGTACGTGCGGTGGTGCTGGAGCAGCACCGTGAGGTCGGCGCTGGAGGCCGCCTCGTACAGCGAATCGGCGCGGGGGACCGGGAGTTCGCGTACCCGCCAGTCCAGCACGTGGGGGTCGTGGTAGCCGATCTGGGCGCCCATGTCCATCAGCCGGGTGGCGATCTCGCGGGCGGGGGAGGCCTCCTGGTCGGCGAGGTCCGGCTTGTACGTGACGCCGAGCAGCAGCACCCGGGCGCCGCGCACGGACTTGCCGTGCTCGTTGAGGAGGGTGGCGCAGCGCTGGATCACGTACTGCGGCATCCGGTCGTTGATCTCCTGGGCGAGCGAGACCATCCGCAGCGGGTGCCCCGGGGTGCGGCTGCTGTACGGGAGGAAGCCCGGGTCGACCGGGGCTCCGTGGCCGCCGACGCCGGGTCCCGGGCGGAAGGGCTGGAAGCCGAAGGGCTTGGTCTCCGCGCACCGGATGACGTCCCAGAGGTCGACGCCGAGGTCGTGGCAGAGCACGGCCATCTCGTTGACCAGGGCGATGTTGACGTGCCGGAAGTTGGTCTCCAGGACCTTCGTCATCTCGGCCTCGCGCGGGCCCCGGGCGCGGACGACCTTGTCGGTGAGCCGGCTGTAGAAGGCCGCGGCCGACTCGGTGCAGGCGGGGGTGAGGCCGCCGATGACCTTGGGGGTGTTGGCGTAGACGTGGGTGCGGTTGCCGGGGTCGAGCCGGGTCGGGGAGTACGCGAGGTGGAAGTCGCGGCCGCCGCGCAGCCCGGAGCCCTTCTCCAGGAGGGGGAGCAGGAAGTTCTCCGTGGTGCCGGGCGGCACCGAGGATTCCAGCAGCACCGTGGTGTGCGGGCGCAGCCGGGCGGCGAGGGCGCGGGCCGCCTCACCGACGGCGCTCAGGTCCAGGGTGCGGTCGGGGCCGAGCGGGGTGGGCGCGCAGATCACGGCGGTACGGACCCGGCCGAGCTCGGCCTCGTTGGTGGTGGGGCGGAATCCCCCGGAGAGCATGCGCCGGATGTCGGACGCGGGTAGTGATCCCTCGACGGGGGTGCGGCCCGCGGAGAGCTCCGCGAAGGCCCGGGGGTCGGTGTCGTAGCCGACGGTCTGGATGCCGGCTGCGACGGCGGCTTGGGCGAGGGGCAGGCCGAGGTGACCGAGTCCGATGACGGCGAGGTCTGCAGGCACGTGGGTGGCCGTCCTTCCCTAAGACCATGAGGACAGAAAGCGCAACCCCTGGGGACAGCGCAATGTCAGACTAGGCGTAAATATGACCTATATGTCGCATTGTGTGGCCGTGGTTGTCCGGGTGTTGTCCACAGGCGGTGGCTGAAGTCGCGAAGCGCGGACAGAATCGAGGGGTGGGCACGGGTGTCCGACCCTCCGGTCGGACCGCACCCCGTGCCCGGACCACCCCGATCTACCGGGAGGCAGCAGTGAGGACAGCGACACTGGGACCCGCGGAACGCGTCGAGGCGCTCGCAGCGATGGCCGAGCGCGAACTGGACGTGCTGGTCGTGGGGGCGGGCGTGGTCGGCGCCGGGACGGCACTCGACGCGGCCACGAGAGGGCTCTCGACCGGACTGGTCGAGGCACGCGACTGGGCGTCCGGCACGTCGAGCAGGTCGAGCAAGCTGATCCACGGCGGGCTGCGCTATCTGGAGATGCTCGACTTCGCGCTCGTCCGGGAGGCGCTGAAGGAGCGCGGGCTGCTGCTGGGGCGCCTCGCGCCACATCTGGTGAAGCCGGTGCCGTTCCTCTACCCGTTGCAGCACAAGGGCTGGGAGCGGCTGTACGCGGGCTCCGGCGTCGCGCTGTACGACGCGATGTCGGTGTCGTCCGGGCACGGCCGCGGACTGCCCGTGCACCGGCACCTCTCCCGCCGCCACGCCCTGCGGGTCGCCCCCGCACTGAAGAAGGACGCGCTGGTGGGGGCCCTGCAGTACTACGACGCCCAGATGGACGACGCCCGCTACGTGGCGACGCTGGTGCGGACCGCCGCGGGGTACGGCGCCCACGTGGCGAACGGGGCCCGGGTGACCGGCTTCCTCCGCGAGGGCGAGCGCGTCGTCGGCGTCCGGGTGGAGGACGTCGAGGCGGGCGGTGAGTACGAGGTCAGGGCCAAACAGGTGGTCAACGCCACCGGCGTCTGGACGGATGACACCCAGGCGCTGATCGGGGAGCGCGGGCAGTTCCACGTCCGGGCGTCCAAGGGCATCCACCTCGTCGTCCCGAAGGACCGCATCCACTCCTCCACCGGCCTGATCCTGCGCACCGAGAAGTCCGTGCTCTTCGTCATCCCGTGGGGCCGCCACTGGATCATCGGCACGACGGACACCGACTGGGACCTGGACAAGGCCCACCCGGCGGCGTCCAGCGCCGATATCGACTATCTGCTGGAACACGTCAACTCGGTCCTTTCCACCCCGCTGACCAGGGACGACGTCGAGGGCGTCTACGCCGGACTGCGCCCCCTGCTGGCCGGCGAGTCGGACGCGACCAGCAAGCTGTCCCGCGAGCACACGGTGGCGCATCCGGCCCCGGGCCTCGTCGTCGTCGCGGGCGGCAAGTACACGACGTACCGGGTGATGGCCAAGGACGCCGTCGACGAGGCGGTGCACGGCCTCGACCAGCGGGTGGCCGACTGCGTCACCGAGGACACCCCGCTGCTGGGTGCGGAGGGCTACCACGCCCTGTGGAACGCGCGGGCCAGGATCGCCGCCCGGACCGGGCTGCACGTCGCCCGGGTGGAGCATCTGCTGAACAGGTACGGCGCGATGACCGAGGAGATCCTGGAGCTGATCGCCGCGGATCCTGTGCTGGGCGATCCGCTGCCGTCCGCCGACGACTACCTCAAGGCCGAGATCGTCTACGCGGCCTCGCACGAGGGCGCCCGCCACCTCGACGACGTGCTGACCCGGCGGACCCGGATCTCCATCGAGACCTTCGACCGGGGCACGCGTTCCGCCCGGCTCTGCGCGGAGCTGATGGCCCCGGTGCTCGGCTGGGACAAGAGCCAGATCGACCGGGAGGTCACGCACTACGAGAAGCGCGTGGAGGCGGAACGGGAGTCGCAGCGCCAGCCCGACGACCTCACGGCGGACGCGGCACGGCTCGGAGCGCCGGACATCCAGCCGATCTAGGACCTCTGTTGCCGTTGGGTGCCCTCGGGCCGGGCGGAACTCCGCTTCCAGGAGAGCCGGTTCGAGGGCGCCCGGCCGCGGCCCCGCGTGCCGGAGGCCGGGCCCGGGGCTGCGCACGTGTGTATCAGGAGTGCCGCAGTGGGGGCTTCGCCCTGGACGGCGGGCCGTGGCACGTAGCAGGCTGCGGGCGTGAGGTGTGGTTCGCTGGGCAGGCTCGCTGTTCCGGGGCCGGGCGGCGCCGTCACCGACAGGGCGACGAGCGGTGCCCGTGAAGTCGGCATGCCAGGGAGCCCCTTCCGCCGGTCACATCGGGGCGGACCCGGGCCCCGGCACCAGGACCGGTCCCGGGGTAGGGGACAATGAACGCTCTGCCAGGGCGGGTTGATCGCAGAGGGGACGCATGTCGGAGGCGGAGCAGGCACGGGAGCCCCAACGGGACAAGGACGGACGTCTCCTTGCGGGGCGCTACCGGCTCGGGGAGGTGCTCGGCCGGGGCGGTATGGGCACGGTCCACCGCGCCGTCGACGAGACGTTGGGCCGCACGGTCGCGGTCAAGGAACTGCGGTTCCCGACAGCCATCGACGACGACGAGAAACGCCGTCTCATCACGCGCACGCTGCGCGAGGCGAAGGCGATCGCCCGGATTCGCAACAACGGCGCGGTCACGGTCTACGACGTGGTCGACGAGGACGACCGGCCGTGGATCGTCATGGAACTCATCGAGGGCAAGTCGCTGGCCGAGGCGGTGCGCGAGGACGGTGTCCTGACGCCGAGACGGGCGGCCGAGGTAGGCCTGGCCATACTCGACGTGCTGCGCTCCGCGCACCGCGAGGGCATCCTGCACCGTGACGTGAAACCGTCCAACGTGCTGATCGCGGAGGACGGCCGGGTCGTCCTGACCGACTTCGGGATCGCCCAGGTCGAGGGCGACCCCTCCGTCACCTCCACGGGCATGCTCGTCGGCGCACCCTCGTACATCTCGCCGGAGCGGGCCCGCGGGCACAAGCCGGGCCCCCCGGCCGACCTGTGGTCGCTCGGCGGACTGCTCTACGCGAGCGTCGAGGGCTGCCCGCCGTACGACAAGGGCTCCGCGATCGCGACCCTGACCGCAGTGATGACCGAGCCGCTCGACCCGCCGAAGAACGCGGGCCCGCTGGAAGAGGTCATCTACGGTCTGCTCGCCCGGGACCCCGAGCAGCGGCTCGACGACGCCGGTGCGCGCGCCCTGCTCAACGACGTGATCAACGCCCCCGAGCAGTCGGACGCCCCGGTGCCGCCGGCCGACGCCACCCAGGTGATGGCGCTGCCCAAGGTGCCCGCGCCCACGAAGCCCGCCTCGAAGAGCGGCGAACCGGGCGAGGGCACCCGCGACCGGCTGCGGGGCGCGCTGCGCTCCGCGCGGAACGCGAAGGCCGCGCCCGTCGCAGGTACCCCCGCGGCCCCCGCCGCACCGGCCCGGCCCGCCACGGCACCCTCGACGGCCACGGCATCCGCCTCCGGAGCCGTACCGCCGCCGCGTCCGGCCACCACTGCGCCCGCCCCGCCCCGGGCTTCGCTCACCGACGTGGTGCCGCGCCGCACCCTGGCGATCATCGCGGCCGTCATCGTGCTCGCGGTGCTCGGCACGGTCCTCGCGCTCTCGCTGGGCGGCGACGACACGGGCAAGGACAACGCGGGCAAGGGCAAGGACGACACCTCGGCCTCGTCCGGCGCCTCGACGGCGGACTCCTCCACCGGGACCGGCGGCACGGAACAGAGCGGCGGCAGCGGCAAGGACCAGGGCAAGGACCAGGACGGGAACGACGGCCGGGGCAAGGGCAAGGACGACTCCGGGAAGGACGACTCCGGCAAGGGCTCGGACGACTCCGAAGGCGACGCGGACGGCAAGGGCGCGCTGCCCGCCGGGTACAAGCGGGTCACCGACAAGCGGTTCCACTTCACCATGGCGATGCCCGAGGGATTCGAGCGCAACTCGATCGCGGGCAGCAATTCCGGCGGCATCTACAACATCGACAAGGGCTTCCCGCGCGTCCAGATCGACTACAACAGCTCGCCGGGCGACGACGCGGCCGCCGCCTGGAACGGGCTGAAGGGCGCGGTTGCCGGCAGCAGCAGCGGGTACCAGCACCTGGGTATCAAGAAGGTCGAGTACAACGGGTACCCGACCGTCGCGGACTGGCAGTTCGAGCGCAACGAGAACGGGCAGCGCAGCCGGGTACTGAACCGGGGCTTCAAGGTCGACGCGAAGCGCGGCTACTCGATCATGATCAGCTGCAAGGTCGACGAGTGGGACAGCAAGGCGTGCAAGACGCTGCGCGAGACCGCGTTCGACACGTTCGAGCCGCTCGGCTGAGGACGGCTGCCGGGCCGGGTTGCGCAGACCCTGCCGCGCGGCCGCCCGTTGCCACGTATTGTGAGAGCCCGAAGACCGTACGCAGCCGAAACCGCGTGTCAATTGCACCGTAAGTGACCACAATTGGTGAGTTCGGTGTGGTCTGTGTGACCGGGGGACAGCGCGCTCTGGGGAGGCGTCGTGGACGACTACGCGGGTCGGGTACTTGCCGACCGCTACCGGCTTCCGCTGCCCCCGTCCGATGCGTACGAACTGGTGGAAACCCGGGCGTTCGATACCTATAGCGGGCAGGAAGTCCTGGTCCGGCAGGTGCCGTTACCGGAAGTCGTGGACGCGGAGGTGCTGGACGCCGACGGCCTGCCCGCACCCGCCCGGCTGACCGGCGGGCGCACGGTGCGGCGGTCCACCGATCCGGCGGTCCGGCGCGCGATCGAGGCCGCCCAGGCGGCGGCCCAGGTGCCCGACCACCCCCGGCTCGACCAGGTCTTCGACGTGTTCGCCGAGGCGGGATCGCTCTGGATAGTGAGTGAACTGGTCGCGGCCCGCCCGCTGGCGGCGCTGCTCGCGGAGCGCCCGCTCAATCCGTACCGGGCCGCGGAGATCGGCTCCGACGTCCTGACGGCGCTGCGCGTGCTGCACGCCCACGGCTGGACCCACCGCAACATCACCGTGCGCACCGTGCTCATCTGCGACGACGGACGCGTCGTGCTGACCGGTCTGGCGGCCGGGGCGGCGGAGGAGGCCCTCTGCGGCTACGTACCGGTGCCGCGTCAGGACGACGCGGAGGAGGACGGGGAGTACGGCGGCCCCGCCGTGGAGTCGGGCCCCACCGGCCCGTACGTCCCGCCGACGGACGAACAGGGGCCCGGGGCCGAGTACGGAGACGATGACGAGCCCCTTTCCGGCCCCGACGACCCGCCGGAGGTGCCCGGTTCGCGCAGCCCCGCGGCGATCGAGTCCGGGCCGTACGCGGGCGGTCCCGGGTATCCGTACGGCGCCGCTGAGCTGGAGTCCGTACGCCGCCCGCCGCCGCCGCAGCCCCTCCCCGCCCCCGAGCCCGGCAGCGCCGCCCAGGTGCGTGCCGCGCGTGCGGGCGCCATCGCCGCGTACCGCGCGGGGGCCCGCGCCGCCGCCGCACGCGTCAGCGAGGAGGAGCGCCGCACCGCGACGCCGGACGAGGACTGGGACACCGGCGTGCTGCCGGTCCAGCGCGAAGGCACCGGCCAGGCCGGTCCGCAGCCGGCCGCCGACCCGTCCCGGCTGCCCGACCCGCTGGCCGACGACTACACGTACGACTACGGCAACAACGACGCGTACGACGACGAGGACGACGCGTACGACGACGAGGACGAGGACGCCACGTACGGCGAGGACCGTGACGGCCGTGACGGCGGTGACGACGGTCAGGCGCCGCCCCGGCGGCTGCATCTGACCGGCTCCTGGGACGACGGCCCCGGCGCCGGACGCCCGGTCCCGGCCGGCGGCTCCAGCGAGGACGCCCTGCGGGCCGACTCCCGGCGCGAGGGCACCACCCCGGCCGTCGTCCGCCCCACGCCGCCCGCCGCCCGGACCAGGGAGTCCGGGGCGGCCGCCCCGGGCGGCTGGGACGAGATCGTCGCCGGGAACCGCGACACCCCCGCCTACCGCGGCCCCGCCACCACCCTCGCCGCCGAACGCGCGCGGCAGGCCCGGATCGCCGTCGTCGGCGCGGTCACCGAGCGCTGGGCGCCCGAGCAGGCCGGACCGGTCCACGAGAACTGGCAGCTCGCACCGCCCATCGGCCCCTCCACCGACCTCTGGGCACTGGGCGCGCTGCTCTACCGCGCCGTCCAGGGCCACGCCCCGTACCCGGAGGAGAACGCCGCCGAGCTCGTCCAGATGGTCTGCGGCGAGCCGCCCGCCTTCGCGGAGGAGTGCGGCGCGCTGCGGCCCGTCGTCGAATCGCTGCTGCGGCAGGACCCGACCGAGCGGCCGGACTTCGAGGAGCTGCGCGGCTGGCTGCGCTCCCTCGTGCGCTCCGCGCCCGAGCCGGAGGCCGGTCTCGACGTGGTGCCGCTGCCGTCCGTGGACGAGACCAAGCTGCCCGTCGTACGCCGCCGGGGCGAGCTCGTCCGCAAGCGCCGCGGGCGCCGGGGCGGCGCCGCGCACGGCCGCCACCGCCAGTCCAGGGGCCGGGTAGAGGCGGAGCCGGTCCGCGCGGAGCCGCGCGAACCCCGGGCCGTCAGGCCGCCGCGCGAGCCCAAGGGCCCCAAGGCGCTGCGCACCCCGCCCCGCCCGCGGCAGGACGGGCAGCGCGCGCCGCGACGGCTCGGCCGGCTGCTGCTCGTCCTGATCCTGCTGGTGCTGGTCGCGGCGATCGTCTACGCCGTGATGTTCATGCCCAAGTCGGGTTCGCAGTCCGGCGCGGGCGCCAGTCCGTCCCGTACGGCGACCGGATCGCCGGAGCCCGGCTCCGCCCGCCCGAGCGGCTCCGGCAAATCGTCCAGCTCGCCGCCCCGGTCCCCCGGCAAGCAGAAGCCGCAGACCAGCCGGTCCGCCGTGGCGCTCCCGTCCGGCTACGTGCTGCGCAAGGACGACGAGGGCTTCGAGGTCGGGGTGCCCAAGGGATGGCAGCGCAGCCCCGCCAACACGGAGCGACAGGTCCACTACGGCAGCGACGGCTTCACCCTGCTGATCGTCCCCGGCCGCGACACCGTCAAGGCGAACGGCGCCGACCCGCTCGGCTACCAGCGTGACAAAGAACCCGAGTTGAAGCCCTTCCGGGACTCCAGCTGGTCGTCCGCGAGCGGGCTGCGCCGAATAGACGTCGGCAGACAGGCCATGGCGGAGGGTCAGTTCACCTGGCAGGACAGCTCCGGACGGGAGGTGTACGTACGCAACCTCGCGATGATCGTCAAGGGCCGCTACCACCTCCTCCAGGTCATCGGTCCGGAGGACCAGCGCGACAAGGTTTCGGACATCTACCAACAAGCCATCGCTTCCTACCGCGTGACGCCCTGATACCTGACGGGACCCCAGAGCGACCGGACGACGCGACAAGCATCACAGTGCGATCTCGTGGGCGGTGCGAGGTTCCGTGGCCGCACCTCCCGTCCGTAACCTGTCATCCGAAGGAACGGGGCAGGGACACGTGGATCGATCACAGGGCACGGATGCGGGACTGTTGCTGGCCGGGCGATACCGGCTCGGTGAAGTCCTCGGACGCGGCGGCATGGGCAAGGTCTGGAGAGCCCACGACGAGGTGCTGCACCGCACCGTCGCCGTCAAGGAGCTGACCGCCGGGCTGTACGTCGCGGAGGCGGACCGGGTGGTGCTGCACGCCCGTACGCAGAAGGAGGCCCGCGCCGCCGCCCGCATCACGCACCCGGGCGTGGTCACCGTCCATGACGTCATCGAGTACGACAACCGGCCGTGGATCGTCATGCAGTACGTCGACGGTCCGTCACTCGCCGACGCCGCCAAGGAATCCGGGCCGCTGGTGCCGCGCGAGGCCGCCAGGATCGGCCTCCACGTGCTGGGCGCGCTGCGCGCAGCACACAGCGCCGGGGTGCTGCACCGCGATGTGAAGCCGGGCAACGTCCTGCTCGCCCGGGACGGCCGGGTGCTGCTCACCGACTTCGGGATAGCGGCGATAGAGGGCGACTCGACCATCACCAGGACCGGTGAACTGGTCGGGTCCATCGACTACCTGGCGCCCGAGCGGGTCCGCGGCGGCGATCCCGGCCCCGCGTCCGACCTGTGGTCGCTGGGCGCCACGCTGTTCACCGCGGTCGAGGGCAGCTCGCCGTTCCGGCGCACCTCGCCGATATCCACCATGCAGGCCGTCGTCGCGGAGGAACCCCCGGAGCCCGCCAGGGCCGGGGCGCTGGGCCCCGTCATCACGGCGCTGCTCCGCAAGGAGCCGGACGACCGGCCGTCGGCCGCGGAGGCCGAGCGGATGCTGCTGGAGGCCATGGAGGGGCGCCAGCCCCGGGCGGCCCAGGAGTTCGTCCCGACGCAGCACCTGTCGGAGGAGGCCATGCGCGCGGCGGGCCCCGGCGGCGCGACCGGCTCCACGGCCCAGCTCCCGCACCCCGGCGCCACGGGGCAACTGCCGCACCCCGGCGCCACGGGTCAGCCGCACCACCCCGGCGCCGTCCCGCCCGCCGGGCCCGCCCCGGCGACCCGGCGAGGCCGGGCCCGGTGGCGTACGGCCCTGCTGGTGCTGGCCCTGGCGGCGCTGCTCGGCGTCGGCGCGGGGATCGCCGCGATGAAGTACCGCGACCGCCCGGACACCGGCACCGCGAGCGGCGGCACCGCGGACCCGGGTACCCGGTCCCAGGACCCGGCTCCCCACAAGTCCTCGCCCGGCCCCTCCGAGAAGCCGGACCCGAAGCCGGACCCGACGCTGAAGGGCGTACCGGCCGGCTGGCACCGGGTCCAGGACCCGGAGGGGTTCAAGCTCCTCGTACCGGACGGCTGGCAGCGCCGGAAGAGCGGCGCGAACATCGACTACACCCCGGACAACGGCAAGCGCTACCTCCGGATCAGCATCGATCAGAGTCCCGACTTCGAGACCTCGTACCTGCACATGCAGAACATGGAGCCGGGCCTGCGGGAGCGGCTGCCGCAGTACCGGGGCCTGGCCCTGCGCGCCAACTTCTACCGTGACCACCCCGGATCGCTCTGGGAGTTCACCTGGACCGAGAACAGCGGCGAGCAGCGGCACGCCATCGACCAGATGTACTACGCGGGTGACGACGGACCGGAGTACGCGCTGTACATGACGGGTCCGGCGGCGGACTGGGACACCACCCGGAAGCAGTTCGACACCATGCTGCGCGGCTGGCGCGCGCCGGGGGACACCGGCTGACGACCGGAACCCGACTGCGCGTCCGCCACTCCTCCCGATCGCACTCCGCGATGCGTGACCGCGAAAGATAGCCCCTGATCAGCGCTTATGTAGCCAGTGGACACTGGCTCGATCGGCGGGGGCCGGCGGAGGGCTCTTGTGGGGACTGTGAAAAGCCGTTACCCACGGGTACCCAAAGCATCCGGCTGGACGTACTCTCGCCCTCATGACGGACTCGCAGGCCTCCACGCCCACCTCCGCCGCCGCTGTCGGCACCAACCCGGTGGCCGCGGCGCCCGCGGGCGTGCGCACGGCCGCCGACGTCGTGACCCCCGAGGTGATCGCCCAGCTGACCCGTGGCGTCGTCGGCTCCGGCCGCACGGCCAACCACACCCCGTTCACCGGGGAGAAGCTGGCCGATCTGCCGGAGTCCACCCCCGAGGACGTGGCCGACGCCTTCGAGCGGGCCCGCGCCGCCCAGCCCGCCTGGGCCGCGCTGCCCGTCCGGGCCAGGGCCGCCGTGCTGCTGCGCTTCCACGACCTCGTGCTCGGCCGCCAGTCGGAGGTCCTCGACCTCATCCAGCTGGAGACCGGCAAGGCCAGGCTGCACGCCCACGAGGAGGTGCAGGCCGTCGCCGTCGCCGCCCGGCACTACGGCCGCAAGGCCGGCTCGTACCTGAAGCCGAAGCGGCACACGGGTGTCGTGCCGACCCTCACCAAGGTCACCGAGCTGCGTCAGCCGCGCGGTGTCGTCGGCCAGATCGCGCCCTGGAACTACCCCTTCGAGCTGTCCGTCGGTGACGCGCTGCCCGCGTTCGTCTCCGGCAACGCCGTCGTGATGAAGCCCGACACGGAGACCGCGCTGACCGCGTTGTGGGCCCGTGACCTGCTGATCGAGGCCGGGCTGCCCGCCGAGGTGTTCCAGGTCGTGCTCGGTGACGGACCGGTGGTCGGACCCGAGGTCGTCAAGCACGCCGACTACGTCTCGTTCACCGGCTCCACCCGCACCGGCCGCGAGGTCGCCCAGGGCGCCGCCGCCCGGCTCGTCGGGGTGTCGCTGGAGCTCGGCGGCAAGAACGCCATGCTGGTCCTGAAGGACGCCGACGTGGAGAAGGCCGCCGCGGGCGCCGTCCGGGCCTGCTTCTCCTCCGCCGGCCAGCTCTGCATCTCCATCGAGCGGCTGTACGTGCACGAGTCGGTCGCGGACGACTTCGTGGAGCGCTTCGCCGCCCGTACGAAGGCGATGCGGCTCGGCAACTCCCTCGCCTACGGGGCCGACATGGGCTCGCTGGTCGGTGAGCGCCAGCTGGAGACCGTCAGCCGGCATGTCGCGGAGGCCGTCGAGAAGGGCGCCAGGCTCGTCGCGGGCGGCGTCGCCCGCCCCGACATCGGCCCGCTCTTCTACGAGCCGACCATCCTGGACGGCGTCGAGGCGCCGATGGCCGTCTGCACGGAGGAGACCTTCGGACCGGTCGTCTCCATCTACCGATTCAGTGACGAGGACGAGGTCATCGGCCTCGCCAACGCCACCCCGTACGGCCTCAACTCCAGTGTCTGGACCAAGGACGGCAGGCGCGGCCACGCCGTCGCCGCCCGGCTGCGGACCGGCACGGTCAACATCAACGAGGGCTACGCCCCCGCGTACGGCAGCGTGCAGTCCCCGATGGGCGGCATGAAGGAATCCGGTCTCGGCCGCCGGCACGGCTCCGAGGGCATCCTCAAGTACACCGAGGCCCAGACGGTCGCCCAGCAGCGGCTGATCCCGCTCGCCCCGTCCTTCGGTATGGACGACGAGAAGTACGCGGCGCTCATGAGCCGCAGCCTGAAGGCGATGAAGGTCTTCCGCCTGCGCTGACCCCGCTGCCCCCGCACCACCGCAGCATTTCTGTCCTTTTCGTACGGAGGAGTGCCATGTCCCAGGACAGCCCTGCCCAGAATCAGGCCGGACCCGGCGGTGCGGCCGACGACGACGCCGCGTACGACTACGACGTACTGGTCGTCGGATCGGGCTTCGGCGGCGCGGTGTCGGCCCTGCGGCTGAGCGAGAAGGGATACCGGGTCGGCGTCCTGGAGGCCGGCCGCCGGTTCACCCCCGCCACCCTGCCCAAGAACTCCTGGGACCTGAAGAACTACCTCTGGGCCCCCGCCCTCGGGCTCTTCGGCATCCAGCGGGTGCATCTGCTCGGCAAGGTGATGGTGCTGGCCGGGGCGGGGGTCGGCGGCGGTTCGCTGAACTACGCCAACACGCTGTACGTGCCCCCGGCGCCGTTCTTCGAGGACCGCCAGTGGGCGGACATCACCGACTGGCAGGACGAGCTGAAGCCGTACTACGACCAGGCCACCCGCATGCTCGGGGTCCGGCTCAACCCGACGACGACCCCCTCCGACGTCCACCTCAAGGCGGCCGCGGAGGCGATGGGCGTCGGGGACACCTTCCATCTCGCCCCGGTCGGGGTCTTCTTCGGCGACGGCAAGGACGCCGACGGGACGGCGCGGGCCAAGCCCGGCGGAACGGTCGCGGACCCGTACTTCGGCGGCGCGGGACCCGCCCGCAAGGCCTGCACCGAGTGCGGCGAATGCATGACGGGCTGCCGCCACGGCGCGAAGAACACCCTCAACGAGAACTACCTCCACCTCGCGGAGAAGGCCGGAGCGGTCATCCACCCGATGACCTCCGTCGTCGCGGTCACCGACCACCCGGAGGGCGGCTACCGCGTCACCACCGTGCCCACAGACCGCCGCCGGAAGGCGAAACCGACCCGGCTGCGCGCCCGCCAGGTGGTCGTGGCGGCGGGTACGTACGGCACCCAGACCCTGCTGCACACGATGAAGGACCGGGGACTGCTGCCCCGCATCTCGTCCCGGCTCGGCGAGCTGACCCGGACCAACTCCGAAGGGCTCGTCGGAGCGCAGACCTCCGACCGGCGCTACCGCAAGAAGCACGGCACCAAGGCCGACTTCACCAGGGGCGTCGCCATCACCTCCTCGATCCACCCCGACGAGAACACCCACATCGAACCGGTCCGCTACGGCAAGGGGTCCAACGCGATGGGCGGGATGACCATCCTCCAGGTCCCCTACAGCACCCACCGGGTGCTCGGCTGGCTCGGCAGCATGGCCAGGCACCCGGCGCTCGCCATGCGCTCGCTCTCCAACCGGCGCTGGTCGGAGCGGACGATCATAGGGCTCGTCATGCAGTCGCTGGACAACTCCCTGACCGCCTACCGCAAGCCGGGCGGCATAGGAAAGGGCCTGCTCACCGCCCGGCAGGGGCACGGCGCGCCCAACCCGACCCAGATCGCGGAGGCCACCCGCGGCGCGACGCTGCTCGCGGAGGAGATCAACGGCTTCGCGGGCTCCAACATCGGTGAGCTGATGGGCACCCCGCTCACCGCGCACTTCCTCGGCGGCTGCCCGATCGGCGCGAGCGCGGAGGACGGGGTGATCGACGCCTACCACCGGCTGTACGGGCACCCGGGCATCTCGGTGGTCGACGGTTCCGCGGTCTCCGCCAACCTCGGCGTCAACCCGTCGCTCACGATCACCGCGCAGGCGGAGCGGGCCATGTCCTTCTGGCCGAACAAGGGGGAGCGGGACCCCCGTCCGGCGGCGGGAGAGCCGTACGAGCGGCTGGCGGCGGTCGAACCGCAGGCGCCGGCCGTCCCGGCGGAGGCCTTCGGCGCGCTGCGGCTGCCGTTCCTGGGGATGCCCGCGATGCCGCGGAAGAAGACCGGAAGGGCAGGGAAGCCCTGACCCGGGACACCTGACCCGGGACACCTGACCCGGGACACCTGACCCGGGACAGCAGAAGGGGCTGCACCCCCCTCCGAGTGCAGCCCCTCATGCTCTACCGGTGAAGCCGAGTTACGGATGTGACCGGTGGTTCCGCATGCATGACCTGCAAGGCATCCCGATGGTTGTCCCGAAGTTCACAAAATCCTTATGTGACGTCGGTCACGCCTCGCGATGTGCCCGATCCGTGATCCGGAGCCGCGCAACTATTCACCCGGGCCCGTGGTCGTACCCACGTCGCCGCAAAGGCGATCACCCAGCTCCTCACGACCCGGAGAGCCCTCGATATGAGAAGCACGACCCCGAGAGCCGCTCTGCGCAGGGCCGCGGGAGGATTCGCCGCCGCCGGTCTGCTGGCCGCCGGATCCCTCGCTCTGACCGCTCCGGCGCGGGCCGCCGCCCCCGAGTTCACCCTCGGCGGTCCGGCCGGGACCGCGCTGCACCCGTACCCGGCGACGGGCACCCCGCAGAAGGCCTCGCTCGGCTTCACGGTCAACAACCCTTCGGAGGACGAGGAGAACGGCGCCTTCGAGGGCGAGTACACCGTCCGCTTCGACCTCAGCGGGATCAAGGGTGTCGCGGACGTGGCCTTCGGCAAGAAGGGCAGCGCCGACTGCACGGTCACCGGGACGAGCGCGGTCTGCCACGCCTGGGGCATCTTCCCCGGCGTGAGCACCCTCGCGGAGCTCGACGTCACCGCGGCGAAGGGCAGCGAGGACGGCGACACGGGCGCCATCGAGGTCACCGCGGAGGCGGACGGGGCCACGTTCACCTCGTTCACCGCCCGGATCGGCATCGGCGGCCCCGACCTGTCGATGGAGCAGCTGCCGTTCAGGACGGAGCTGAAGACCGGCGACACCCAGCCGGTGCCCGTCACCTTCACGAACAACGGCACCCGCGCGGCCGACGGCGTGCTGCTCACCCTGCGGTACACGCGCGGCATGGAGTTCACCGAGCGGTACCGGAACTGCGAGTACAGCGAGTCCGACGGGGGCATGGGCAGCCCCGGCGCCTGGACCACCGCCCTGTGCTCCTTCGACGGCAGCTACGAGCCCGGCGTCGCCTACACGCTGGCCGAGCCGCCCGCCATCAGGGCCACGGAGCGCGCCTTCTACGACTCCTTCCTCTACCGCATCGAGGAGGACGGCTCCGCCGCCCGTGCCGCGCAGCGCGCCGGTGCGGAGTACAGCCCCGGAAAGGGCGCCACGCTGGCCCTGCGCAAGGCCCCGGCGGCCCTGACCGCCGACCTGGACCCGAGCGACAACCAGCAGGAAGCCGACTTCCGGACCGCCAACACCGCCGACTTCGCGGCGTACGGTGACCGCGCGAAGGGCGGAGCGGGCGGCTCGGTCGAGGTGAAGGTCGGATTCCGTAACCGGGGTCCCGCGTGGATCGGCTACATCCGCTCCGGCGAGGACGTCGCCACCGTCGACGTCACCGTCCCCGAGGGCGCCTCGGTCGTCGCCAAGCCGGAGTCCTGCCGGGGTGTGACGGCCGCCGGGGAGTACCGCGAGAACCAGACCGCGGCCCCGCGCTACTTCTGCTCCACCCCGATGTCCGTACGCGAGGACGCCGACTTCGCCCTGCCCTTCGAGCTGAAGATCACCAAGGTGGTCGAGGGGGCCTCCGGCAAGGTCGTGGTCCGCAACCCCTTCCTCCAGGACCCGAAGCTGCGGTTCGACCCCGAGCCCGCCAACAACACCGCCTCGCTGGTCCTGAACGCCAAGGACTCCGGCACGGGCGACTCCGGAGCCACCACGGGCGACGGTGACACGGGCTCGGGCGGCGCGACCTCGACGGGCACCACCACCGGTTCCACCGGCTCCACCGGCGGCTCGGGCGACTCCGGCGGCAGCGCGTCGGGCGGCTCCACCGGTTCGGCCGGCTCGTCCTCGTCGGGCAGCACCGGCGGTGACTCCGGCGGCGGCCTCGCCGCGACCGGTTCCGTCGCCCTGATGACCGGCGCCGCGGCCGCGGCCGCCCTGGTCGCGGGCGGGGTCCTCTACACGGTCTCCCGCCGCCGCGCGGCCCGCTGAGCCGAAGCCGGACCGCGCGGGAGCGGACACAGAAGAACGGCCGGCCCCGGGCGTCCCCGGAGCCGGCCGTTCCTTCGAGGACCCAGCCCCTGGGGGCGGACCCTGCGGGTGACCGGGCTGCTGTCCCCTGCCGACCGGTCACGCACGCCGGTGCGCGGTCCCACGGCGTACCTGCGGTACGCCACACGCCCCGGCGGAGCCACGCGTGGTTTCCTTCCACCGCCGCCCCTGGCTGGCACGGACACCGGGACCAACGAAGCCGCGGCGGGCCCGGTCACGCGCCGTACGGGTGAGACCCCGCCCGAACTGGGATACGCCCCTACAGCCCTGCGGTGCCAAGGGCCGTCCGGCCAGCGGCGGGTCACACACGGCCGCGGCACAGCTCCAGCAGCGTCATCGCCAGGGAGGTGCCGGGCTTGCCGAGCGCGTCCCGGTACTGGCCGAGGATCTCCATCTCCCGGGAGAGGTTCACCCGGCGGCCCCCGGAGGTGATCCGGGCCTCCTGGATGACCGAGGAGACGGCCATCCGTTCCTGGACGAGACCGATGATCCGGTCGTCCAGGGTGTCGATGCGCGCACGGGCGTCGCCGATCAGGGACGCGGCCTCCTCGGTGTGCGCGCCGGTCGTCTCCGCGGCGGTGCGGGTGGCTGCGGTGCTGCTCATGGTGGGTCTCCCGGGTAGCTGCGGCTCCACGGAACCGACTTGGCCCGGAACGCCAGAACGCCCCGGGCCTGTCGGCCCGGGGCGCCTGGAACGTTGCTTGTCAGTTGCTCAAGCAGCACGACCATGGCAGCCGGCGGGCCGGGTGCCATAGGTAAAGACGAAGGTCGTGTGCTGACGCATGGCAGACAGTATGGACCCACTCCCGGCCGGGGCTCGCGCCGGGCCCGGATGGTGAGACGGGAGCCCGGCGGGGCGATGGTCCACGGCCGGTAGAATCGGAAGAACCGACCCCCTCTCCACCGCCGGAAGGCCGCCCCGTGCCAGCAGCACCCCCCGCCGCCCCCGACACCACCACCGACGTGGTCCTCGTTGTCGACTTCGGCGCTCAGTACGCCCAGCTCATCGCCCGCCGTGTCCGTGAGGCCCGGGTCTACAGCGAGATCGTGCCGTCCACGATGCCGGTGGCCGAGATGCTGGCCAAGAACCCCCGCGCGATCATCCTGTCCGGCGGACCCTCCTCCGTGTACGCGGAGGGCGCGCCCTCGCTCGACCGCGCGCTGTTCGAGGCCGGGGTCCCCGTCTTCGGCATGTGCTACGGCTTCCAGCTGATGGCCACCACGCTCGGCGGCACCGTCGACGACAACGGCGCCCGCGAGTACGGCCGTACCGCGCTCGCCGTCTCCAAGAGCGGCTCGACCCTCTTCGAGGGCACCCCGGACGAGCAGTCGGTGTGGATGTCGCACGGCGACGCCTGCTCCGCCGCCCCGGAGGGCTTCACCGTCACCGCGTCCACCGACGTCGTGCCGGTCGCCGCCTTCGAGAACGACGAGAAGAAGCTCTACGGCGTCCAGTACCACCCGGAGGTCCTGCACTCCACGCACGGCCAGCAGGTGCTGGAGCACTTCCTGTACCGGGGCGCCGGCATCGAGCCGAACTGGACGACCACCAACGTCGTCGAGGAGCAGATCGCCGCGATCCGCGCCCAGGTCGGCGACAAGCGCGCCATCTGCGGCCTCTCCGGCGGCGTGGACTCCGCGGTGGCAGCGGCCCTCGTGCAGAAGGCCATCGGCTCCCAGCTGACCTGCGTCTACGTCGACCACGGGCTGATGCGCAAGGGCGAGACGGAGCAGGTCGAGAAGGACTTCGTGGCCGCGACCGGCGCGAAGCTGAAGGTCGTCGACGCGGAGAAGCGCTTCCTGGACGCCCTGGCCGGTGTCTCTGACCCGGAGCAGAAGCGGAAGATCATCGGCCGCGAGTTCATCCGCGTCTTCGAGCAGGCCCAGCTGGAGATCCTCCAGGAGGACGGCCCCGAGGTCGCCTTCCTGGTGCAGGGCACCCTCTACCCGGACGTCGTCGAGTCCGGCGGCGGCACCGGCACCGCCAACATCAAGTCCCACCACAACGTGGGCGGCCTCCCCGACGACATCGAGTTCCAGCTCGTCGAGCCGCTGCGCCAGCTGTTCAAGGACGAGGTCCGGATGGTCGGCCAGGAGCTGGGCCTGCCGGACGAGATCGTCCAGCGCCAGCCCTTCCCCGGCCCCGGTCTCGGTATCCGGATCGTCGGCGAGGTCACCAAGGAGCGGCTCGACCTGCTCCGCGATGCCGACGCCATCGCCCGCGAGGAGCTGACCGCGGCCGGACTGGACCGCGACATCTGGCAGTGCCCGGTGGTCCTGCTCGCGGACGTCCGCAGCGTCGGCGTCCAGGGCGACGGCCGCACCTACGGCCACCCGATCGTGCTGCGCCCGGTCTCCTCCGAGGACGCCATGACGGCGGACTGGTCGCGACTGCCGTACGAGACCCTCGCCAAGATCTCCACCCGCATCACCAACGAGGTGGCCGACGTCAACCGCGTCGTCCTCGACGTGACCAGCAAGCCCCCGGGCACCATCGAGTGGGAGTAGTCCCGCCGCTCCCTCGCTCATGACGATGCCGCCGCCCGGCCTCCGGGCGGCGGCATCGTCGTACCTCTGGCCACCTGCGGCAACCGGCGGTAACTTCCGGATTCCGTACGTCTGATCCCGTACGCCGGGGAGTCTTGAGGAGCCGCCATGCCCGAGCCCACACCCATACCGGTGGACCAGCTCCACTTCGCGATGCCGCCCGTGCACACCTCCCTCGAAGAGGAACGCGCGTACCGCAGGGAACGCCTGGCCGGGGCGCTGCGGCTGTTCGGTGAGTACGGGTACGAGGACGGCGTCTCCGGGCACATCACGGCGCGCGACCCGGAGTTCACCGACTCCTTCTGGGTCAACCCCTTCGGCGCCCCCTTCGAGGGGCTGCGCCCCGACGAGCTGATCCTGGTCAACGGGGAGGGGCAGGTCGTCGAGGGCCGCCACCACGTCAACCAGGCCGCGTTCGCCGTCCACGCCCAGGTGCACCGGGCCCGCCCGGACGTCGTAGCCGTGGCGCACACCCACTCCGTGCACGGGCGCGCGCTGGCCGCACTGGGGGAGCTCATCGAGCCGATCACCCAGGAGTCCTGCGCCTTCTACGAGGACCACGCCCTCTACGACGCGTACACGGGCGTCGTCGTGGACGAGGACGAGGGGCGCCGGATCGCCGCCGCGCTCGGCGGCCGCAAGGCGGTCATCCTGCGTAACCACGGACTGCTGACCGTGGGTGACTCGGTGGACGCGGCGGCCTGGTGGTTCCTCACCCTTGAGCGGTCCTGCCAGGTGCAGCTGGCCGCGCGGGCGGCCGGGAAGCCGGTGCTGATCGAGCACCGGGACGCGCTCACCACCCGGGAGCAGCTCGGCAGCGACCTGGTCGCCTGGATCAACTACCAGCCGCAGTGGCAGCGCATCGCTCGAACGTTCTGACGAACCCACCCGCCCGATGCGCCCCGATGCGGGAGCAGCCCGTCCGGTACGGCACAATTCGCAGCAATCACAGCTGAGTTGGATTGACCACAGCTGTACCGGGGCGGGAAAGGGCGGCGTTCTCCGTGGCGTTGGACGAGGCACGACAAGGCGCACACGGCGGTGGCTGTACGTGCGGCGACTGCCCGCACGGAGCGCGCGAGGGACACCGGCGCGCGGTGGCCGCATTCCTGGCCAAGCGGGACGGGCTCGCCGCAGGTCAGGGGCTGCCCGCGGCCGTCGCCCAGTCGCCCTCCGCGACCCGGCAGTGGGTCTCCGACGAGCTGACCCAGTCCGCGCGCGCCGTCGCGGACCGGGGCCGGGAGGCGGGCGACGCCTGGCTGTACCGGGTGTGGCAGCGCACCCTGGTCATCGTGTGGGGCGCCGTCGCCGTACTGGCCGTCGCGGAGGCCGCCACCGCGATCGGCGCGGGCTGGAGCCACGCCCGCACCGCAGGGCTGGTCGCCGGACTCGTCACCGCCGCGCTGCTGACCGGGGCCGCCCACGTCCACCGGGGGCGCGGCGGTCTCCTCGCCCCGCTGATCGGTGAGGACAACCGGCTCTCCACCTCCCGGGCGGTCGCCGCGTCCTGGGTGCTGCTCGCGGTCTTCTCCGTACTCGTCCTCGCGCTCCAGCTGGCGGTCGCCTCCGGCCACGACCAGCGCGACGCGCTGATCGAGGGCCTGGACCTGGCGCGCGGCGCCGGGGTGGTGACCGTGCTGGCACTGGTGTGCGCCATCGCCGTGGTGGTCCGGCGGGTGGTGGGCGTACGGGTGCTGTCCGGACGGCTCCAGAAGCTGCGGGCCGACCGGCCGCGCGCCGCCGACCTGCTCACCGACGACGCGGGGCGTGGCGGCTTCACGGACGTGCAGTACGTGCTGGTGTCCACCGTCGCGGTGCTCTTCGCCGCGGTCCGCCTCGCCCGGCGGCCCGAGCAGCTGCCCGATCTGCCCTGGGGGCTGGCCCTGCTGGTGGCCGTCTCGGCGGCGGCGTACTTCGCGGGCAAGTACACGGAGTCCGGCCGGCCCGTGGTGCTGTCGGTTGTCAGGGCCCGGGAGGCGGGCGATCTGGACGCGCCGATCCGTACCGGTGACGACATCGAGATCCGCGGCGCGGGATTCGTGCCGCCCGGTGCCGGGGCCCCGGACCGGCTGGCCCGGATGGTCGTGCGGATCGGCCCGGTCCACGTCCACGTCCCGCTGGTCCCGGTCCCGGGCGGCTTCGCCAACCCGACCGACACCGTGCTGACCGTGCCGGTGCCGGTGGAGGTGGAGCCGGGGGTGGTCGAGGTGCAGGTGGTCACGGCGTCCGGCACGGAGTCGAACCGGGTCGAGATCGACGTGACGGACTGAGCCCCGGGGCCCTCGGGGCCCTCGGGAGCCGGCCACCCGGAAGGCCTTAGGGTCTGGTGACGGGTCGAACGGTCCGGCGAGGGTCGAATGGCCCTGTGGGCGGGGCCGGGCGGTCCGCCGCAGGGCTGCGGAAGGCGGGGCACCAATGCACTACGGCATGAACGGGCGCGGGCTGGGCGAGCCGAAGAGCCTGCGGGAGCTGGCACGGGAGCACGCCCTGCTGCCGCTGCGGATCTTCCTCGGGGCCACCTTCGTCTACGCCGGGCTCGACAAGCTGACCGACAGCGCCTTCTTCCACAGCACCGGCACCGGCTCCATCGGCGAGACGATGAACGCGGTCCGGGACTCCGCCGCGATCCCGGCCCTCGTCGACCTCGCGCTCAAGAGCCCGTCCGGCTTCGGCTACGCCATCGCGATCGGTGAACTCCTCGTCGGGCTCGGGACCCTCCTCGGCCTGTGGACCAGGATCGCCGCGCTCGGCGGCGCGCTGATCTCGCTGAGCCTGTGGCTGACCGTCAGCTGGCAGACCGAGCCGTACTACCTCGGCAACGACCTGATCTACCTCATGGCCTGGCTGCCGCTGCTGCTCGGCGGAGCCACGTCGTTCTCGGTGGACGGCATCCTCCCGCCGCGGCGGCGCCGGATCCGGTAGGCGACCCAGGTGGTCAGCACGGCGATGCAGAGGCCGCCGGCGAACAGCGCGACGAAGAACACCCACGGAGCGTGCCAGAGACCGGCGGCGTCCGCCCCGTAACCGGCCGCCAGACCCATCATCACCAGGCCCGCCACCGCCCGTCCGGGCCGGATCTCATGACGAAGCACGGGTGACCTCCACCTGTCCGAGGGCGACTTCCAGATCGAGTTCGACAGTGCCGGCCGGCGGGCCGCCCGGCTCGGGGGACAGCGTCCGGTGCTCGTTCTCCGAGATCCTGATGTCCACGTCGCCCTGGCGCGACCCGCCGCCGGGCGACCCGTCAGGCAGCGTGACGTCACCCAGGCCGGCCCGCGCGCTCAGCCGCACGGTGACCGCCTTCGGCACGCGCACGACGACCCGGCCCGCACCGACCTCCACCCGGGTCCTGAGCGTGTCGCCCTTCGGCACCGCGACCCGGGTGAGATCCAGGTCCGCCACCCCTGAGCCCACCTCGTAGCGCGGCTGCACCGCCGCGACCGTGGCCGGGCGCCACTCCTCGCGCACCCAGTGCGCGGTGATGTTGGCCGGGAGCGCGGACGCCCCCGCCAGCAGGCCCGCGGTGATCATCGAGAGCAGCACCGTGCCGAAGCCGGTCCGCCCGACGAAGGCGCTGACCAGCATCCCGGCCCCGAACACCGCGAGCGCGGCGGTCAGCCCGATCTGCAGGCTCAGCCCCAACGGCTGGCTGTCCCAGTTCGCCCGCGCGCCCACCGCGCCCGCCACCACCGCCAGCAGGAAGACGGCCCCGGCGATCGAGGTCGGCTCCGCGTTCTGCCGCGACTTCCTGGGCGTCCGGAACGGGTCGGTGGCCGTCGCCCCGCGCGGCCCGGCCGCCCGGCTGTCCAGCGTGGTGTCCGCCGGCCCCCACAGATAGCCGGGACCCACCGGGCCCGTGGTGCCGTCCTTGATGATCGGGTCCCGCCACCAGGACGGGCTGCCCGGCCTCGGCGGCGCCTTCACCTCCGGCGGCGCGTCCGAGACCGCCTGCGCGGCGGCGGGATGCAGCGGGCCCTGCGGATCGCCCGTCCTGCGGTGCTGCGTCCACACGGAGAAGCCGATCACCGCGAGCGACAGCATCGCGGCGAACGCCAGTGTGCCGCCGTTGCCCAGCATCGACAGGAAGAGCCCGCAGCCGACCAGCGCGAACAGCACCGCGATCAGCGACGCCCCCTCGACCCGGCCCGACAGCAGCCGGCGCGCCTCGTTCTCCTCCTCGCCGTCCAGCGGGACCAGCAGCCACGCGAAGCCGTAGAAGATCAGCCCGAGACCGCCGGTCACGGAGAGCACCCCGAGCACGATCCGGAAGATCACCGGATCGACGTCGCAGTACCGGCCGAGGCCGCCGCAGACCCCGGCCACCACCTTCTGCCGCGAGCTGCGCCGCAGCCGCCCGCCGGGCCCGGCGGACGGTACGGCGCCGGGCGGCGCATCCTGGGGAACGGTCATGGCTCCATGGTGACGGGCGCCGGGCACGTCCGGCACCCGCCCCGACCCTGGACGAACCCTGAGATCGTCCCCGCCCGACCCTGAAGGGACCGTTCCGGCTACCGGCGCCCGCCCGTTCGCTCCCGTCCCTTCGCTCCGCACGCGGCTCTCAGGGTCGAAGTGGGGGCCGACCCTGATGCCACCGGCCGCACACACGTGTGACGATCGGGTCATGCCAGCCGCCACCACCCGAGCCGCCAGCTCCCTCAATCCGGACCCGGAGGAGCCACCGCTGCGCAAGCTGTACCGCAGCGCCGACGGACGGCTGCTCGGCGGCGTCGCACGCGGTCTCGCCGGACACCTGGGGCTGCCGGTCGCCTGGGTGCGGTTCGTCTTCCTCGGACTGTTCTTCGCGGACGGCCTCGGCGCGCTCCTGTACGCCGTGTTCTGGATCGTCGTCCCGCTCGGCGTCGGCGGCGTGGACAGCCCCCGCTCCGTCTTCGAGACCGCCCCCGACGGCAGACGCCGGCTCCGCAAACCCGACCGGGGCCAGGTCTTCGCCCTGGTCGCGCTCCTCATCGGCGCCGTGATCTTCGTCGGCAACGTCGACATGGGCAGCAAGGCCGACCGCTACATCTGGCCCACCCTGCTGATCGGCGCCGGTTCGGTCCTGGTCTGGCGGCAGGCCGACAACGCCCGCCGGGCCCGCTGGATGGAGGTCGGCAGCCGCCGCCGGGTCCTGAACCTGGCCCGCGGGCTCGCCGGAGTCGCCCTGGTCGGCCTCGGCCTCGCCGGCTTCATGGTGGTCCGCGGCTCGGCCGCCCAGCTCGGCAACGTCCTCACCGCGGCCATCGCCGTGCTCACCGGCATCGCCCTGCTGGCCGGTCCCTACCTCGTCCGGATGACCCAGGACCTCTCCGAGGAACGCCTGATGCGCATCAGGGCCCAGGAGCGCGCCGAGGTCGCCGCCCACGTCCACGACTCGGTGCTGCACACCCTCACCCTGATCCAGCGCAACGCGGAGGACGCGGGCGAGGTGCGCAGACTGGCCCGCGCCCAGGAACGCGAGCTGCGCAACTGGCTCTACAACCCCGAGGGCACCGGCAAGGACGAGGACGACGAACCCGAGACGCTGGCCGAGGCCGTCAAACGCGCCGCCGCCGAGGTCGAGGACAAGCACGGCGTCCCGCTGGAGGTCGTCGTCGTCGGCGACTGCCCGCTCGACGAGAAGGTGACCGCACAGATGCAGGCCGCGCGCGAGGCGATGGTCAACGCCGCCAAGTACGGTGGCGAGGGTGGCGCCGTACAGGTCTACGCCGAGGTCGAGGGCCGCACGGTCTTCGTGTCGGTACGCGACCGGGGACCGGGATTCGACCTGGACTCCGTACCGGGGGACAGAATGGGCGTACGAGAGTCAATCATCGGCCGGATGCAGCGCAACGGCGGTACCGCCCGGCTGCGTTCGGTGCCCGGCGGGGGCACGGAAGTCGAGTTGGAGATGGAGAGGACGAGCGATGAACGGGACCACTGAGGCGACCGGGGGCCACGCGGACCCGGAGCGCCGGGTACGAGTCGTGCTCGTCGACGACCACCGGATGTTCCGCACCGGCGTACAGGCCGAGATCGGCCGCACAGAGGAGACCGGCGTCGAGGTCGTGGGCGAGGCCGCCGACGTCGACCAGGCGGTCACCGTCATCACCGCGACCCGCCCGGAGGTCGTCCTCCTGGACGTGCACCTGCCGGGCGGCGGCGGCGTCGAGGTGCTGCGCCGCTGCGCCCCGTTCATGGGCGCGGTGGAGAACCCCGTGCGCTTCCTCGCGCTGTCCGTCTCGGACGCCGCGGAGGACGTCATCGGGGTCATCCGGGGCGGCGCCCGCGGCTACGTCACCAAGACCATCACCGGCGCCGACCTGGTCGACTCGGTCTTCCGGGTCCAGGACGGCGACGCGGTGTTCTCGCCCCGGCTGGCCGGCTTCGTCCTCGACGCCTTCGCCTCGACGGACGCGCCGCCGGTCGACGAGGACCTCGACCGGCTGACCCAGCGCGAGCGCGAGGTGCTGCGGCTGATCGCCCGGGGGTACGCGTACAAGGAGATCGCCAAGCAGCTGTTCATCTCGGTGAAGACGGTCGAGTCGCACGTCTCCGCGGTGCTCAGGAAGCTCCAGCTCTCCAACCGCCACGAGCTGACCCGCTGGGCGACGGCCCGACGGCTGGTCTGAGCGGACGGCCGGTCCGAGCCCGACGACCGGTCCGAGCCCGACGGCTGGTCCGAGTCAGCCGGCTTCCCGTTCCGGATCGAGCGAGATGTTCAGCTTCTCGCCGATCCTGCGGTAGCCGATGGACGCGTAGATCCGTTCCACATCGGCGTCGCCCGGCTCCAGCCACACCACCCGGCAGCCCCGCTCGAAGGCGGTCGCCGTGAGGTGGGTGGAGAGGGCGGCCCCGATGCCGCGGCGCCGGAAGTCCGCCGAGACCGCGAGTCCGGCCAGTTCGCTGAGGCCGTCGACCGGGACCGAGCAGCCGCCCGCACCCGCCGGGATGCCGTCGACGGTGGCGAGCGCGGCGACGCCGCCGTTCGCCGCCGCGTCGCGCAGCCACTCCGCCTCGCCGCCCTCCGGCTCGCCGGTCCCGCCGTACCCCAGGTGCTGGACGAGCGCGGCGGCATCGAACTCCGCCGCCGTGACCGGTTCGGCCGTCACCAGACCGTCCACCGGCTTCGGCGGCAGCAGGCCGCCGGGGGCGCAGGCCAGGATCGGGGCCCGGTTCTCGACGGTGAACCCGGCGGCGAGCAGGGCGGGTTCGACGGCGGGCGCCCAGCCGGGCAGGTACTCCAGACGCGGCATCCGGTCCCGTTCGCGGAACGCCGCGACCAGGGCGTCGAGTTCGCCGGGTGTCGGTTCCGCGCCCTGGTCCGGGATCGCGTAGTTGGCGTACTTCAGCGACCAGTTCACGTTGTGGCGCACCGTGAACGGGCCCACCCGGTAGTGGTCCGGGGAGCGGAGGGCGAGCGTACGGGCGTGGGTCTGGACGTCGAAGTCCATGGGCATGTGTGGGTGTCCTTCTGTCCGGTCGGTCGGAAGGACGGGAGCCTATGCCACCCGGGTCGCTCCGGCGAAGGGCATTTCGTCGATCGGCGCGATGCGGACCGGGGCTCCGGGGCGCGGGGCGTGGATCATCCGCCCGTTGCCGATGTAGAGGCCGACATGGCTGATGCCCGAGTAGAAGAACACCAGGTCCCCGGGAGCGAGTTCGGACCGTCCGACCCGCTGCCCGGCGTTGATCTGGGTGTACGTGGTCCGGGGCAGCGAGACACCTGCGGAGCGCCAGGCGGCCTGGGTGAGGCCGGAGCAGTCGAACGAGGAGGGGCCGGTGGCGCCCCAGACGTACGGCTTGCCGAGGGCCCCGTACGCGAAGGCGACGGCCGCCGCCGCGCGGGCGTTCGGTGCCTGTGCAGAGCCGCGCGGGGCGCTGCGGTCGGCGTGGCCCGCGCCGCCTCGGCCGCCGTCGTCGGAGGCGTCGTAGGCGGCGCGCTGGGCGGGGGAGAGGCGGGCCAGCAGCGTGCGGGCCTGCGACAGCTTGGCCCGGACCGTCGCCTTGTGCTTCTGGAGGTCGTCCTGGCGGGCGGTCAGCTCGGCCAGTTGCCCCGCCGCCTCGGAGCGCAGCTGCGCCACGTCCGCCACCTGGCGCTGCACGGCGCGGACCTCGTCGGCCCGGCCCGATGCGGCCCGCTCCACGTAGGAGGCGCGCTGGAGGTACTGGTCGGGGTCGGAGGAGAGGGCCAGCTGGAGGGAGGGATCGAGGCCGCCCGCGCGGTACTGCGCGGCGGCGTACGAGCCCAGCGCCTCGCGCGAGGTGTTGAGCCGCTCGGTCCTGCGGGCGGCCTCGTCGCGCAGCGCGTCGATCGACCTGGCGGCGGCGGCCGCCTTCACCTTCGCGCCGTTGTACTGCTCGGTGGCGACCTCCGCCTCCCGGTACAGCCGGTCCACCTGGGCCTTGACCTTGGCGGCGGTGGGCGTCGGCTCTGCGTGCGCGGATCCCGGCAGCGCGGCAGCGGTCGCGGCCCCGGCGAGGGCGAGGGTCGCCGCGGTGCGGGCAGCAGAGCCGGTGTACGGGCGCTGCTTGGGTTTCCGGTGCGCGGCCACGAGGGCGGTGGTCCTTCCTGTCGACTGCCCGCCGGGGCCTACCGGCGGACCCGCCCGGTCCGGCGGCGGGTCGCCAACAGGGGGAGCGGCCCGCCGCCGGATCTCTCGGCGGGGCGACCGGGCGGCGCCGTCCGGGTGCGGAGCGGCGGTGATCCGGTCACCTGGTAGGGACGCTAAACCCGGGGCACGGGGAAGAGTCGTAATGACGCTTATTGCCCGAATTTGGCGGTGCGTTGTTTCTGAATGACAGGAAAAATTGCACCAGAGTCAGGCAATTGGTGCATTAGTCGGTCAAGCGACCAGTAAGTAGCACCTGGCTGCGGAGGCCTGCTAAGGGCGGGGCTAGGGTGCGGAACCATGCGTGTACTCATCGATGTCTTCGTCGCTCTTCACATCATCGGAATCGCCGCCCTGCTGGGAGGTTTCCTCACCCAGATGAAGGCGATGGGCGCGGGGACGGCTCGATTCGTACCGGGGATGCTGCACGGCGCGCTGACCATGCTGGTCACCGGGATCGCCCTGGTCGGGCTCGACCAGGCCGACGACCACCCCGTGAACAACGTCAAGATCGGCATCAAGCTGCTGATCCTCGTCGTCGTCCTCGGGCTGGTCTACGTCAAGCGGGACGAGGAGAAGGTCGAGAAGGGCCTCTTCGCGGCGGTGGGCGGACTGACGATGGTCAACATCTTCATCGCCACGCTCTGGACCTGAGCGCTTCCTGCTGCTGCCTAGCCGGGGCGCACGCTCCCGTAGATCGGCATGTAGAAGATCGACTCCTCGCGCACATTGGCCCCCGGCTTCGGCGCGTGGATCATCATGCCGTCGCCCTTGTAGATCCCGACGTGGCTGATGTCGTCGTAGAAGAAGACCAGGTCACCGGGCTGGAGGTCCGCCGTGGCGATCCGGGTCCCGACGTTCACCTGGTCCCAGGTGGTCCGCGGAATGCTGACGCCCGCGGCCTTCCAGGCCGCCTGGGTCAGCCCCGAGCAGTCGTACGAGGACGGGCCGGTGGCCCCCCAGACGTACGGTTTGCCCATCTGGGCCCTGGCGAACGCGAGGACCTTCTCGGCCTTCGTCGTCGCGCTGCTGTCCGAGCCGGAGCCAGAACCGGAACCGGTGCCCGTTCCCGTGCCCGTACCGGAGCCCGTGCCGCTGCCGCTGCCGGCCTCCTTGGCCTTGCGCTCTGCCTCCGCCTTCGCGGCCGCCTGCTTCTTCGCCAGCTCCTTTGCCTTGCGCGCGGCCTCGGCCTTCTTCTTCTCCTCCAGCTCGGCCAGCCGCGCCTTCTCCTGCGCGGTCAGCTTCGACAGCAGCGTGCGCGCCTCGGTCAGCTTGTTCTGCACGTCCTGCTTGCTGGTGCGCAGCTTGGTCTGCGACGCGGTGAGCGTCTCCAGGCTCGTCACCGCCTCTGCCCGCTTCTTCGACGCCTGCGCCTGCTTCGTCCGGAAGTCCGTGACGGCCTGCTGCTGGTTCGTGGCCATCCGGTTCATCAGGTGGGTCTGGTCGAAGAACGACTGCGGGTCGTTGGCCAGGAAGAAGGTGGCGGTCGGCGCGAGCGCGCCGTCGCGGTACTGGGCGGCCGCGTAGTTCCCGAGCGTCCGGCGGGCGTCGTTCAGCTTGTCGGCGCGCTTGGCGATGTCGTCCAGCAGCCCGTCCACCTTGGTGCGCTGCGCGGCGGACGCCTCTTTCGCCTCGTCGTAGTGCTGGGTCGCGGTGCCCGCCTGCCGGTAGAGGTCGTCGACCTTCTTCTGGACGTCCTCGATGCTGGGCTTCGGGGCCGGGGCCGCCAGCGCGCTCTGCGTGGACAGCAGGGTCACCGAGGCGAGTGCGGCCGTCGTGAACCCGATGGCGGGGGTGGTGCTGCGCACCCGGGGGCGCGGTTTGCGATGCGATGCCAAGGCCGGCATTTCCTTCCGTGGACCGCCTACCGGGTTAGCTGTCGGGTTCGGGCGGAACGGAAGGCTGCCCTACGGTCCTGGTGGGGGTTGCGGACCGATTCACCCCGGTGCTGCGTGTGGGTCCCCGGTTCCGGACCCCGTACGGGCGGCCCGGATTCGGCGTGGACGCCCGCTCGGCGTGGTTCGCCTCTGGGGGTACGGCCGTCCGAACGAGCACGCTAGCCAACTCATGGTGCCGCTGTGAAGGTTGATGTTCGATATGCCCGATACATTTTCGTGACCTTGCGGAACCCGTGCCGTACGGCCGGGCGCGGCGCGGCATTTTCCTACGCAGGGTGGTCCGGGCATCGCCGTGTGTGGCTCCCGTGGGTGCGGGTTCTGCCGTGCGACCCCGGCCATGATCCGCCGGACAGGCCCTAGACTCGGAGGGCGATGAGCAGCCTCTTTGACGACAGTTTCCTGGCCGGCCTCCAGCACACGGAGGAAGGGCCCCCGCCACCCCCCGAGGACTCCGCACCCGAAGCGGTGCCGGAGGACCTCTTCGGGGGCGTGTTCGACGGGCCCCCGCCGCCCCGCGACGCGTACTACCGCGACGGGGCCCACCGCCCGGTCATCGACGCCGCCGCGCTGCTCGACGGGCTGAACACCGAGCAGCGTGCCGCCGTCGTGCACGCGGGCTCCCCGCTGCTCATCGTCGCCGGGGCCGGTTCGGGCAAGACCCGGGTGCTGACGCACCGCATCGCCCACCTGCTGGCCGAGCGCGGGGTGCACCCCGGCCAGATTCTGGCGATCACCTTCACCAACAAGGCCGCCGGTGAGATGAAGGAGCGCGTCGAGCAGCTCGTCGGGCCCCGCGCCAACGCCATGTGGGTCATGACCTTCCACAGCGCGTGCGTCCGGATCCTGCGCCGCGAGTCGAAGAAGCTCGGCTTCACCTCCTCGTTCTCGATCTACGACGCGGCGGACTCCAAGCGGCTGATGGCCCTGGTCTGCCGCGATCTCGACCTCGACCCGAAGCGCTTCCCGCCGAAGTCGTTCACGGCCAAGGTGTCGAACCTGAAGAACGAGCTGATCGACGAGGAGACCTTCGCCGGACAGGCCACGGACGGCTTCGAGAAGACCCTCGCCCAGGCCTACGCGATGTACCAGTCCCGGCTGCGCGAGGCCAACGCGCTGGACTTCGACGACATCATCATGACGACGGTGCACCTGCTCCAGGCCTTCCCCGACGTCGCCGAGCACTACCGCCGCCGCTTCCGGCACGTTCTGGTCGACGAGTACCAGGACACCAACCACGCCCAGTACACGCTCGTACGGGAGCTGGTCGGCCCGGCCGGCGAGGCCGACGCCCCCGGCGAGCTGTGCGTCGTAGGTGACGCCGACCAGTCGATCTACGCCTTCCGGGGCGCCACGATCCGCAACATCCTCCAGTTCGAGGAGGACTACCCGGACGCGACCACGATCCTGCTGGAGCAGAACTACCGCTCCACCCAGACGATCCTGTCCGCCGCCAACGCCGTCATCGAGCGCAACGAGAGCCGCCGCCCGAAGAACCTCTGGACCAACGCCGGCTCCGGCACCCGGATCACCGGCTACGTCGCGGACACCGAGCACGACGAGGCGCAGTTCGTCGCGGACGAGATCGACCGGCTGACCGACGCGGGCGACGCCAAGGCGGGCGACGTCGCGATCTTCTACCGGACGAACGCGCAGTCCCGTGTCTTCGAGGAGATCTTCATCCGGGTCGGCCTGCCCTACAAGGTCGTCGGCGGTGTGCGCTTCTACGAGCGCAAGGAGGTCAGGGACGTCCTGGCCTACCTCCGGGTCCTGTCCAACCCGGAGGACACGGTCCCGCTGCGCCGCATCCTGAACGTGCCCAAGCGCGGCATCGGGGACCGGGCGGAGGCGATGATCGACGCCCTGTCGATGCGCGAGAAGATCACCTTCCCGCAGGCGCTGCGCCGCGTCGACGAGGCGTACGGCATGGCCGCCCGGTCCGCCAACGCCGTCAAGCGGTTCAACACGCTGATGGAGGAGCTGCGCACGATCGTCGAGTCGGGCGCGGGCCCGGCCGTGGTGCTGGAGGCCGTCATGGAGCGGACCGGCTACCTGGCCGAGCTCCAGGCCTCCACCGACCCGCAGGACGAGACCCGGATCGAGAACCTCCAGGAGCTCGCCTCCGTGGCGCTCGAATTCGAGCAGGACCGGAGCGAGGAGGAGGGGTCGGGAACGCTCGCCGAGTTCCTGGAGCGGGTCGCGCTCGTCGCCGACTCCGACCAGATCCCCGACGAGGACACCGACGGCTCCGGAGTCGTCACGCTGATGACCCTGCACACGGCGAAGGGCCTCGAATTCCCGGTGGTCTTCCTGACCGGCATGGAGGACGGCGTCTTCCCGCACATGCGCGCGCTGGGCCAGGTCAAGGAGCTGGAGGAGGAGCGCCGGCTCGCCTATGTCGGCATCACCCGCGCCCGCGAACGGCTCTATCTGACCCGGGCGTCGATGCGCAGCGCGTGGGGCCAGCCCTCGTACAACCCGCCGTCGCGGTTCCTGGAGGAGATCCCGGAGCAGCACCTTGAGTGGAAGCGCAAGGGCCCGATGGCGGCTCCGGCGGGACCGACGTCGGGCATCACCTCATCGTTGTCCGCGTCCCGTTCGCGCTCCGGGCCCTCGGGCTTCGCGACCCGGCGGACGTCGGACAAGCCGACGATCACGCTGGTGGTCGGCGACCGGGTCACGCACGACCAGTTCGGTCTGGGCACGGTGACGGCGGTCGACGGCATCGGCGACCAGGCGAAGGCCACGGTCGACTTCGGGGACGAGCGGCCGAAGAAACTGCTCCTGCGGTACGCCCCGGTCCAGAAGCTGTAGCGGGGCGTACCGTCCGGCCCGGTTCCTCCAGGAGGAGGCCGGGCCGGTCAGGTCAGGTCGGGTCGATGTCGTGGCTGCGGAGCCAGGGCAGCGGGTCCACGGCCGCGCCGCCGCCGGGCCGCACCTCGAAGTGCATGTGCGGGCCGGTCGAGTTGCCGGAGCTCCCGGAGTGCGCGATCACGTCTCCGGCCTTGACGTTGCCCGAGCGGATCCGGGTGCTGCTGAGGTGGCAGTACCAGGTCTCGGTGCCGTCGGCCATCGTGACGATGGCCATGTTGCCGTAGGCGGTGTTGTACTGCGTACGGATGGTGCCGTCGGTCGCCGCCATGACCGGGGTCCCGTACTGGACGGGGAAGTCGATGCCCGTGTGCACGGACATCCAGTTGACGCCCGCCTGGCCGAAGTACGCGCTGAGTCCGTGCTCCTTGACCGGCATGACGTACTTGGGGCGCAGGGCCTCCTTGCGGGCGGCCTCCTCCTCGCGCTTCTTCTTCTCGGCGGCCTGCCGCTCCTTCAGGTCGATGCGCTCCTGGGTGCGGCTGGCGCGGCCGGCGAAGTTCTCCGCGTCGGCGCTGAGGTTGGCGAGCTGGGTGTCCAGCTTGTTGTTCGCGGCTACCGGCTCGACCGTGGCGGGGTCCGCGGCCGCCATCGTCGTGGTGTCGTCCTTCGTCTCCTCGCCGCCACCCATGCCGCCCACGGAAGCGGCGGCGATACCGGCCACGCTCATCACGCAGGCGGAGGGGACGGCGATGGTGAGGAGGGCGGAGCGCTTGGCGGGCGAACGCCTGCGGCTGCGGCTGCCACCGCGGGAGACCTGACGGCCTGCGGGGTGGTGGGCGTCCGGCTCCGGGCCCGCCTCGGGGAGGCTGAACGCGGCGGTCTCGGAGGTTTCGTAGATCTCGACGAGTTCGGCGGGCTCGGCGGTCGTCGGCACGGCCTGGGCGGGCTCGTACGCCTCGTACGCCTGGTACGTCCCGTACGCCTCACGCGTCTCGTGCGCCTCATGCGTCTCGTACGGTGCGTGTGATTCGTACGGATGCTGCCGTGTCTGTTCGGGCTCGTGCGATGCCGTCAGATTCTGCGGCGTTTGCTGTCCGTGCTCGGGCGTGGCGCCGGTGTTCCAGGCGGTGGCGTCGTACGCGCCGGAGTCGTATCCCGCCGTGTCGGTGCTTGACCACTGGCCGTTCGTGTACCAGCCGGAGGTGTCCCACTGGCCAGAGGAGTCGGGGGCGCCGCCCTGTGCCGGGATGTTCGCGTGGGCGTCCGCCGTTGCCCAGGTGCCGGTGGTGTCGTACTGCTGCGGGGCCGCGTCGTACTGCGGGGCCGCGTCGTACTGGGGGTGCTGCTGGAAGTGGGGGGTGTAGGCCGCGTAGTCGGCGGCGTGGTCGTACGCGGCGGTGCGGTGAGCGCCGGTGTCCCACTGGGTGGTGTCGTACTGGCCACTGTGACCGGCCTGGCCGGTGTCGTACGGGGCGGCGTAACCGGTCGTGGTGTCGTACGGACCGTCGTAACCGCTGGGGAGGGAACCGAAGAGCGGGTCGTCGTCGAAACCGCTCGTGGAGTGGCTGTCGTATCCGACATACCCGGCGTGGGGGTGCTGGTCGTTCACCAACTTCTCTCTCGCCTCGGCAGCAGGACCTTGGGTCCGGGGCCCGTGGGGGACCCCGGGGGAAAGCAGTGGCCGCGACTGTACCCGGCGGTACGCGACGCCGACAATCTTCCACGGCTCGCGGGCGATCAGGAATCGGGCAATCGGCCGTCTTTCGACGGGCCACTCACACAGCCTTGGCTCTATGTTCGAGATTCGTTCTATTTCCGGGCTCCTGGGCGTCGAGCGCCTGGCGGACCCCGGCGGCCACGGCCGGGTGCACGGGCAGTGCGAGATGGCCGATCCCGCTGACGCGGACGTTGGTCGCGTCGAGGTCGGGATGGTCGATACAGGCCGCCTCGGCAGGGACGATGACCTGGTCCAGCTCGCTCCAGAAGCTGACGAACCGGGTGCGGCACCCCGGCGCCGGAAGCCGGAGCTCCTCGATCGGCGCCGATCCGCCGCGCATCTGGCGCACGATCGGGAGGGCGCCGGCCAGCGGGGCGACGGCGGTGCCCGCGTGCGGCGTACCGAGTGTGACCAGGGTGCGGACCCGTCGGTCGCCGCCCAGTCGCTGTACGTAGTAGCGCGCTATCAGGCCGCCCAGGCTGTGCCCGACGATGTCGATCTCGCGGTGCCCGGTGCGGGCGCAGATCTCCTCGACGTGGCGGCCGAGCAGCTCGGCGGCGCTGCGGATGTCGCAGGTCAGCGGGGAGTAGTTGAGCGACTCCAGATGACGCCAGCCGTGCCGGGCCAGCGAGCGGCGCAGCAGCACGAAGACGGAGCGGTTGTCGATGAAACCGTGCAGGAGTACGACGGGCGGCCGGTCCGGGTGCCCGATGTGCCCCGCGCTCCCGGCGTGCGCGCCCGGCAGGGCCGTGGTCCCGGGAGGTGCGGGGACCGGCTCGGCCGCCGGGCGTGGCGGGGTGCGCCGCTCGCCGGTGATGCCGGTGGGGTAGATCAGCGCGTGTCCGGCGAGCACCACGAGCTCCAGCGCGGTCGCTCTCAGCAGCGCGGACGACAGCCAGGCGTTGCGCGGGCCCGTCCGGCGTGGCAGTAGGGGAAGAAGGCTCGACAGCAGGGGAAGAAAAGGCGGGGTCTTCATTGACCGACCTCCTGCTTCCGGCACCCGGGGAGCGGCGGCTCCTGCCCCGTATGCCCTCGTGGGGCGCCGTGTCGGTCGTCCGGGCGGCGGTTCACCGTCCGGGACGCGCCGCCCGCCGCGCCTTCCGGATCACCTTCGGTGACCGGCCGGTGGGCGGTCGGTGAGCCGTACCACCGTGCCGTGCGGCTGACGGCGCGGTGGTACGACGACCTCGTGCGGCTCCCCCGGCGGCCGGTCCCGCACGGCAGGTGAGCCGCGTGCTGCGGGAAACGGCGCCCGGTGAACTTGTCCCACGTGTGATTTCCCCCTCCCCGACCACCGCGAAACAGCGGCTTGCGGGATGCTGTGGATAACGTTCGTTCACATCCCCGGCCTGTCGGGGGCGGGAGACGCGTGTGGAGGCAGTGATGGGTGTGACCGGTCCGATCCGAGTGGTGGTGGCCAAACCGGGCCTCGACGGCCATGACCGAGGGGCCAAGGTGATCGCGCGGGCACTGCGCGACGCCGGTATGGAGGTCATCTACACGGGGCTCCACCAGACTCCCGAGCAGATCGTGGACACCGCGATCCAGGAGGACGCCGACGCGATCGGCCTCTCGATCCTCTCCGGTGCGCACAACACCCTCTTCGCGAAGGTGATCGCCCTGCTGAAGGAGCGCGAGGCCGAGGACATCAAGGTCTTCGGCGGCGGCATCATCCCGGAGGCGGACATCGCACCGCTGAAGGAGCAGGGGGTCGCGGAGATCTTCACCCCGGGTGCGACGACGGTCGAGATCGTCTCCTGGGTCAACGCGAACGTCCGTCAGGCTGCGGAGGCCTGATCCCGCCCGGTGCCAGCTCCGCGTCCATCGCCGCGCGGAGCCGCAGGGTGGAGACCAGCCGCTGGAACGCCTCCGACCAGTAGCCGTTCGCGCCGGGGGAGGCGTCCGCCGGTTCGTCGGGGGTCGTGGTGAGGACCTCCAGGCGGTCGGCCTCCGCCGGATTCAGGCAGCGCTCCGCGAGCCCCATCACTCCGCTGAAGCTCCACGGGTAGCTGCCGGCGTCCCGGGCGATGTCGAGGGCGTCGACGACGGAGCGGCCGAGCGGCTCCGCCCAGGGGGTCGGGCAGACCCCCAGCAGCTGGAACGCCTCCGAGAGTCCGTGCGCGGCGATGAACTCGGCTACCCAGGCGGCCCGTTCGGCGGCGGGCAGCACGATCAGGAGCTTCGACCGCTCGGCGAGCGAGGCCGTGCCCGGACCGTTCGACGGGGGTGTCGAGGGGGCGCCGAGCAGCGCCCGCGCCCACTCCGGGTCCCGCTGCCGGACGGCGGCCCGGCACCAGGCGGCGTGCAGCTCCTCGCTCCAGCCGTCGGCCACGGGGAGCGCGACGATCTCCCGCGCCTCGCGGCCACCGAACCGGGCCGGCCAGACCGAGAGTGGGGACGACTCCACCAACTGGCCCAGCCACCAGGACCGTTCGCCCCGCCCGGACGGCGGGAGCGCCACCACGCCGTCGCGCTGCATCGCCGCATCGCACTCGTGCGGGGCCTCCACGGCCACGGAAGGGCCGGTGCCGGTGAGGCCGGGACTCACGCAGGACAGGGCGCGGTCCGCCATCCGGCGGGCGAGCGCGGAGCCGGGCAGTGCGGAGAGCAACTCGGCGGCCGTCGCCCGCACATTGCGGCTGCGGTCGGTCAGAGCCTGCTCAAGGAAGGGCTCGTCGGCGTCGGAGAGCCCGGTGCGCAGTGAGTCGACGAACATCAGCCGGTCCTCGGCCCGCTCGGTGGCCCACGTGGTGGCGAGCAGGGCGAGAGCGGCGTCGGACTCGTGCGCCCGCACTGCGGAGAGCAGCGCGACCCGTTCCGCGAACAGGCCCTCCTCCCAGAGCCGGTGGACCGCCTCCCGGTCGGTCACGTCCGGCAGCAGCGAGGTGCCGGACGCACCGCGCAGCGCGAACTTCCACTCGGGGTTCAGCCCGGCCAGCCAGAGCCCGCGCGGTCCGGCGAACGCCAGGGCCTGCGGCCGTAGATCGGTCCGCGCGCGGGCCGCGTCCAGCAGGGCGGGCAGCGTCGCGTCCGGTGCCCGGTAACCGTGCAGGTTGGCGGTGGCCAGCCACTGCGGGATCAGTTCGGTCAGATCGGGAGCGGTGCCGCGTCTGCCGGCCGAACCGCTCGGGGCCGCCCGGTCCGCGAGCAGCCGCTCCAGCCGGCCCCGGGCGGCGGCCGGAAGGGCCGGCCGGGGGTCGGCGGGAGCGCGATCGGGCCGGGGCGCGGCCGGGGCGGGCAGCAGGCCCGCCCGGCGCCGCACGGTGTGCAGGGCGGCCGCGTCCAGCAGCGCGGCCGCCGCGCCGTCCGGGCCGGCATCGCCCGGCACACCCGGTGGCCGGCGGCGGTCCGTGCCGAGCAGCGCCGAGGTGACCAGCTCCTCCCACGGAGCGGCGGCCGGCATGGCGGGTGCGGTGGGTGCGGTGGGTGTGGTTGGCGTGCTGGGTGGGCTGGTACGGGGCATCGTTCCTCCACCAGTAGTCGCGAGAATCAACGGAGTTCAGCGGGACCGCCGGAGTCAGATGAGCGGAACCGTCTCGGCGTCGGCCGGGCGCGCGTCCGTGGCCGGCTGCGTGTCCGCGTTCGTGGGCGCCCAGGCCGCGAGCGGGTCGAAGCCGCGGTGGCCGCACTCGCCGAAGACGGTGAGCGGACCGCCGCCGGAGAGCGCGACGAGCTTCCACAGCGCGGGCCGGGACAGCGCGGCCGGGGCGACCGGCAGGGCCGAATCCCCTTCCGCGTCCGCCAGTTGCCAGCCGTCCCGGGACGGCACGGGTATGACGTCGCGCAGGGGCACCGGCCAGGAGTCCAGCCAGGGGTCGTCGGCCAGGGCCCGCCCGTACGCGGCGATGGCCCCGGTGACCGTGACACCCGGCGGCGGGGCGCCGGTCGGCACCGGAGACCCGAACTGCGGTCCCAGTTCGGCCCGTAGCTGCCCCGCCCCCCGATGCGGCGTGAGCTCCGCGTCCAGCGTGACACCCACCGGCAGGGCCTGGCGGGGGGAGCGGCCGGGGGCCCCGAAGGACAGCAGCAGCGCGGTGCGGCCCGACTCCCGCCCGTACAGCCAGCTGCGGCGGGCGACGATCTTGCCCTCCGGGGTGTCGTACTGGGCGAGGACCAGCCAGTGATCACGGACCGGCGCGCCCCCGGCGGCGGCCGGCAGCCCGACCCGGGTGCGGACCGTGGCCGCCAGCGGCGGCGGCAGCCGGTCGATGCCCTGCCAGCCCGTGTCCAGCAGATGCAGCAGCGCGCACTCCTCCAGCAGCCGCACCGGCCAGCCCGGCCCGGACGCCGGAATCGCCCCCAGCTCCCGCACCCGGCCGGCGAGACCCGGAGCCTGGGCGTCGACCATGCGGGCCGCCGTCTCCTCCCACAGCTCGTAACCGGACTGCTCGGCTGCCGCAAGGCCGCCGCGCACCAGGTCGGTCAGCCGCCGTTCCAGCTCCTGGACGCCGCCGCCGATCCGCTCGGCCCTGCGCTCGGCCCGACGCCGGGCGGCGGCCGGATCGGCGGGCCCGGCCGCGGCGCCCGCACCGCCCACCGGCTCCTCCCGCACCGCAGAGGCCTCCGCGCGGCGGCGCCGGTCCGCCAGCCACTCACCGGCCCAGTCCGGCGGAACGGCCGAGGGCAGGGCCGCCTCGTCGGACGCCCGGAGCAGCAACAGGCCCAGCGCGTGCTTGCAGGGGAACTTCCGGCTGGGGCAACTGCACTTGTACGCGGGCCCTGTGGTGTCGACCACCGTCCGGTACGGCGTGCTCCCGCTTCCCCTGCACAGCCCCCACACCGCACCAGGCTCCTCCCGGCCGGTCTCCGACCACGGCCCGGCCGAACCGAGCTTGTTCCCCGCCTTGCGTGAAGCGTCGTCAGGAGCCAGGGCCAGGACCTGCTCCACCGTCCAGCGCACCGCCGGAGCAGCGGTGCCCAAGGGTTCTCCCCCGTCAGTCAGCAGCATGGATACGACGGTAGGCCGCACCACTGACAACTGGCTTGACCTGCGGGAACGTTGATTGTCAGTGCCATGGTGCACGGTGGGAAGCACATCGGGACGACCGATCCGGAGGGGGATCCATGACCGTGTCAGAAACCACCGCAGCCGTGGGCGCGGAGGCGCTGCGCCCACACGCGGAGGACGCCTTCGCCGACGAGTTGAAGGCGCTCGCCGCCGCCGACGACCGCCCGCGTCCCGCCCGTTGGAGGCTGTCGCCCTGGGCCGTCGCCACGTATCTGCTGGGCGGCGCGCTGCCCGACGGCACCGTGATCTCACCCAAGTACGTGGGTCCGCGCCGTCTCGTGGAGGTCGCCGTCAGCACCCTCGCCACGGACCGGGCGCTGCTCCTGCTCGGGGTGCCCGGCACCGCCAAGACCTGGGTGTCCGAGCACCTCGCGGCGGCCGTCAGCGGCGACTCGACCCTCCTGGTCCAGGGCACGGCGGGCACCCCGGAGGAAGCCGTCCGCTACGGGTGGAACTACGCGCAGCTCCTCGCGCACGGCCCCAGCCGCGACGCGCTGGTGCCGAGCCCGCTGATGCGCGCCATGTCCGAGGGCATGACCGCGCGGATCGAGGAGCTCACCCGCATGCCCGCCGATGTGCAGGACTCGCTGATCACCATCCTGTCCGAGAAGACCCTGCCGCTGCCCGAGCTGGGCCAGGAGGTCCAGGCGGTCCGCGGGTTCAACGTCATCGCCACCGCCAACGACCGCGACCGGGGGGTCAACGAGCTGTCCAGCGCGCTGCGCCGCCGGTTCAACACCGTGGTCCTGCCGCTGCCGGCCACCCCGGAGGCGGAGGTCGAGATCGTCTCCCGGCGCGTCGAACAGGTCGGCCGCGCCCTCGACCTGCCTCCCGCCCCCGACGGCCTCGCCGAGATCCGCCGCGTGGTCACCGTCTTCCGCGAGCTGCGCGACGGGGTCACCACCGACGGCCGCACCAGGATCAAGTCACCCTCGGGGACGCTGTCCACGGCCGAGGCCATCTCCGTCGTCACCAACGGCCTCGCCCTCGCCGCCCACTTCGGTGACGGGGTGCTGCGCGCGGGGGACGTGGCGGCCGGCCTCCTCGGCGCGGTCGTCCGGGACCCGGCCGCCGACCGGGTGGTCTGGCAGGAGTACCTGGAGACGGTCGTGCGTGAGCGGGACGGCTGGAAGGACTTCTACCGCGCCTGCCGTGAGGCCTCCGCATGACCGGCACCCCGCGCCCCGGCATCCCACGGCCCGGCTCCTCCCGCCCCGGCGGTCCGCTGCTGCTGGGGGTGCGGCACCACGGTCCCGGCTCGGCCCGTGCGGTCGGCGCCGCGCTGGAGGCCGCCCGGCCCGGGGCGGTGCTCATCGAGGGCCCGCCCGAGGGCGACGCGCTGCTGCCGCTCGCCGCCGACGAGCAGATGCGGCCGCCCGTCGCACTGCTCGCCCACGCGGTGGACGATCCCGGCCGGGCGGCGTTCTGGCCACTCGCCGGGTTCTCGCCCGAATGGGTCGCGATCCGCTGGGCCCTCGCGCACGACGTCCCGGTCCGCTTCATCGACCTCCCGGCCGCCCACTCGCTGGCCATGGCGGAGAAGGAGGAGGAGCGGGAGCGGGAGCGGGAGAAGGAGAAGGAGCACCCGGGCTCGGCGGAGCGGGCCGGGGAAGCGGGCCCCGCGCCCGTCCCGGTCGACCCCATCGGGGTGCTGGCCGAGACCGCGGGCTACGACGACCCCGAGCGCTGGTGGGAGGACGTCGTCGAACACCGCGCCCACGACGGGGGCCCCGGCGACCCGTTGGCGGCCTTCGCCGCGCTCGGCGAGGCGATGACCGCCCTGCGCGAGGTGTACGGGGACGGCGGCCACCCCAGGGACGCGGTCCGCGAGGCGTACATGCGCATCCAGCTGCGCACGGCCCGCAAGGAGTTCGACGACGACGTCGCCGTGGTCTGCGGTGCCTGGCACGTACCCGCGCTCGAAGCGAGGACGACCCTCGCGGCCGACCGGGCCCTCCTCAAGGGGCTGCCCAAGGTCAAGGCCGAGCTGACCTGGGTGCCCTGGACCCACCAGCGGCTCGCCCGGCACAGCGGATACGGGGCCGGGATCGACTCACCCGGCTGGTACGCCCACCTCTTCGCGTCCCCGGACCGCCCGATCGAACGGTGGATGACCAAGGTCGCCGGACTCCTGCGCGACGAGGACCGGTTCGTGTCGTCCGCCCATGTCATCGAGGCCGTCAGGCTCGCCGGGACCCTCGCCGCCATGCGGGGCCGCCCGCTCGCCGGTCTGGGCGAGGCGACCGACGCCGTGCGGGCCGTGATGTGCGAGGGCTCCGACATGCCGCTCGCCCTCGTCCGGGACCGGCTGATCGTCGGCGGCGCCCTCGGCGAGGTACCGGACACCGCCCCCGCCGTGCCGCTCCAGCGCGATCTCACCCGCCTGCAGCGCACCCTGCGGCTCAGACCGGAGGCGTCCGAACGGGACATCGAGCTCGACCTCCGCAAGGACACCGACGCGGCGCGCAGCCGGCTGCTGCACCGGCTGCGGATCCTCGGTGTCGGCTGGGGCGAGCCCACCGAGGGCCGGGGGAGCACCGGCACCTTCCGGGAGAGCTGGCGGCTGCGCTGGGAGCCGGAGCTGTACGTACGTGTCGCGGAGGCCGGCATCTGGGGCACCACCGTGCTCTCCGCCGCGACCGCCCGCGCCGAGTCGGACGCCCTGTCGGCCACCGCCCTGGCCGACGTCACCGCCCTCGCGGAACGGTGCCTGCTGGCCGGACTGCCCGACGCGCTGCCCGTCGTCATGCGGATGCTCGCGGACCGCGCCGCGCTCGACACGGACGTCGGCCACCTCGCGGACGCCCTGCCGTCCCTGGCCCGCGCGCTGCGCTACGGAGACGTCCGGTCCACGGACACCGCCGCGCTCGGGGAGGTCGCGGCGGGGCTCGCGGAGCGGATCTGCGTCGGGCTGCCCCCCGCCTGCACCGGACTCGACGACGAGGGGGCCGCCGCGCTGCGCCGCCAGGTGGACGGCGTCCACACGGCGATCGGCCTGCTCGCCGGCGCCGTACCGGCGAACGCGGACGGGCTGCGCGAGCGCTGGAGAGCGGTCCTGCACAAGCTCGCCGCCCGGGACACGGTCGCGGGAGTGATCAGGGGCCGGGCCGCCCGCCTGCTGCTCGACGAGGGGCACCTCGAACAGGACGACGCGGCCCGGCTGATGGGCCTGGCCCTCTCGCCCGGCACACCGCCCGCAGACGCCGCCGCGTGGATCGAGGGCTTCGTCGGCGGGGCGGCCGGCGGCGGCATGCTCCTGGTCCACGACGAGAGGCTGCTCGCCCTGGTCGACGCCTGGCTGTCCCAAGTCGCCCCCGACACCTTCACCGACGTACTGCCGCTGCTGCGCCGCACCTTCTCGGCGTACGAACCGGGCATCCGGCGCACGCTGGGCGAGCTCGTCCGGCGCGGCCCGGCCGCCGGGGGAGGGACCGGCGCGGGCGCGGTCCCCGGCGTGACGACGGCCCCCGGATTCGGCCCCGTCCTGGACGGTCCACGCGCGGACGCGGTGCTGCCGGTGCTCCGCCTCCTGCTGGGCCTGGACGGGGGAGCGACGGCGACCGAGAACGACGAACAAGCGCTGGGGGCGACGGGATGACCAGGAACACGCACACGCAGGGCAACACGCACACAGACACGGGCGCGGACGCGCACACGCAGGGCAACACGGACACAGACACGGACGCGGACACGCAGGGCAACACGCACACAGACACGGGCGCGGACGCGCACACAGAAACGCACACCAAGGGGCCGGACGCCGAACGGCTGCGGCGCTGGCGCATGGTGCTGGGCGCGGACAGCGCGGAGAGCACCGGCCACACCCTCACCGCACGCGACGCCGCGATGGACGGCGCGCTGACCGCGCTGTACGAGAGCGGCGGCAGACAGCCAGGCGGCCGGGGCGGCAGCGGCCGCTCGGCCGGGCTCGGCGCGTCCGCGCCCTCCGTGGCCCGCTGGCTCGGGGACATCCGTACGTACTTCCCCAGCTCCGTCGTCCAGGTCATGCAGCGCGACGCCATCGACCGGCTGGGCCTCTCCGCGCTCCTGCTCGAACCGGAGATGCTGGAGGCCGTCGAGGCGGACGTCCATCTCGTCGGCACCCTGCTCTCGCTCAACAAGGTCATGCCGGAGACGACGAAGGAGACCGCGCGAGCCGTCGTGCGCAAGGTCGTCGAGAAGCTGGAGAGCCGCCTCACCACCCGCACCAGGACCGCGCTCACGGGTGCGCTGGACCGCTCGGCGAAGGTCACCCGGCCGCGCCACCACGACATCGACTGGAACCGGACCATCCGGGCCAACCTCAAGAACTATCTGACCCTCCCCGGTGAGGACGGGGCGGCCGGGACGGGCACGGTCGTGCCCGAGCGGCTCATCGGCTACGGGCGCGCGGCGCGGTCCGTGCGCAAGGACGTCATCCTCTGCGTCGACCAGTCCGGTTCGATGGCGGCCTCCGTCGTCTACGCCTCGGTCTTCGGCGCCGTGCTCGCCTCCATGCGCGCCCTGCGGACCAGACTCGTCGTCTTCGACACGGCCGTCGTCGACCTCACCGACCAGCTCGACGATCCGGTGGACGTGCTCTTCGGCACCCAGCTCGGCGGCGGCACGGACATCAACCGGGCGCTCGCCTACTGTCAGTCCAGGATCACCCGCCCGGCGGACACCGTCGTCGTGCTCATCAGCGATCTGTACGAGGGCGGCATTCGCGACGAGATGCTGAAGCGGGTCGCCGCGATGAAGGCGTCCGGGGTGCGGTTCGTGACCCTGCTTGCCCTCTCCGACGAGGGAGCGCCCGCCTACGACCGTGACCACGCGGCGGCGCTCGCCGCGCTGGGTGCTCCGGCCTTCGCCTGCACGCCGGACCTCTTCCCCGAGGTGATGGCGGCCGCGATCGAGAAGCGGCCGCTGCCCGTGCCGGACCGGGAGGCCCCCGCGTGACGGTGGTGTCCCCCGGCCCGGACGGGACGTCCCCCGACCCTCGTACCGGTGTCGATTTGTCCACTGCGACCCGGCCACCAGGGCGGTCTGTGACCGTAATCACCGCCCAGGGAGGATCTGCGATTTAGGGTCCTGCGGGGCGCGGGGATAACCTGCGAGATGGACATGCCGCGTATTCGGTCACCGTGTGCGCCTTCCTAGTGACAGAGCAGTCACGTTGCCCCTCGCGGCACGCCCACGCAGAAAACCAACCGCGAGACCATTTGATAAGGGACGGACGCGCGTGGACCTGTTCGAGTACCAGGCGAGGGACCTCTTCGCCAAGCACGGTGTACCGGTGCTGGCCGGTGAAGTCATCGACACGCCTGAGGCAGCCCGCGAGGCGACCGAGCGGCTGGGCGGCAAGTCTGTCGTCAAGGCGCAGGTGAAGGTCGGTGGCCGAGGCAAGGCCGGTGGCGTCAAGCTGGCCGCCGACCCCGACGAGGCGGTCGCCCGTGCGACCGACATCCTCGGCATGGACATCAAGGGCCACACGGTCCACAAGGTGATGATCGCCGAGCTGTCCCCGGAGATCGAGGCGGAGTACTACGTCTCGTACCTCCTCGACCGCACCAACCGCACCTTCCTGGCCATGGCCTCCGTGCAGGGCGGCATGGACATCGAGGAGGTCGCGGAGAAGACCCCCGAGGCCCTCGCGAAGGTCCCGGTGAACGCCGTTGACGGTGTCGACATCGTCAAGGCCCGCGAGATCGTGGCCCAGGCGAAGTTCCCGGCCGACGTGGCCGAGGGTGTCGCCGAGGCCATGGTGACCCTGTGGGACACCTTCGTCGCGGAGGACGCCCTCCTCGTCGAGGTCAACCCGCTGGTGAAGACCAAGGACGGCCGGATCCTGGCCCTGGACGGAAAGGTCTCTCTCGACGAGAACGCCGACTTCCGCCAGCCCGACCACGAGGCGCTCGAGGACAAGGCCGCAGCCAACCCGCTCGAGGCTGCCGCCAAGGCCAAGAACCTCAACTACGTCAAGCTCGACGGCGAGGTCGGCATCATCGGTAACGGTGCCGGTCTGGTCATGTCGACCCTCGACGTCGTCGCGTACGCCGGTGAGAACCACGGCAACGTGAAGCCCGCCAACTTCCTCGACATCGGTGGCGGCGCCTCCGCAGAGGTCATGGCGAACGGCCTGGAGATCATCCTCGGCGACCCGGACGTCAAGTCCGTGTTCGTCAACGTCTTCGGCGGCATCACCGCCTGTGACGAGGTCGCCAACGGCATCGTCCAGGCGCTCGAACTGCTCAAGACCAAGGGCGAAGCGGTCACCAAGCCGCTCGTCGTGCGCCTCGACGGCAACAACGCGGAGCTGGGTCGCAAGATCCTCTCCGACGCCAACCACCCGCTGGTCCAGCGCGTGGACACCATGGACGGCGCGGCCGACAAGGCCGCCGAGCTCGCCGCGGCTGCGAAGTAAGGAAGAGGGACTCAGACCACCATGGCTATCTTCCTCACCAAGGACAGCAAGGTCATCGTCCAGGGGATGACCGGCGCGACGGGCATGAAGCACACCAAGCTCATGCTCGCCGACGGCACCAACATCGTCGGCGGCGTGAACCCGCGCAAGGCCGGCACCTCCGTCGACTTCGACGGCAACGAGGTCCCGGTCTTCGGTTCCGTCAAGGAAGCGATCGAGAAGACCGGCGCGAACGTGTCCGTCCTCTTCGTGCCGCCGGCCTTCTCGAAGGCCGCCGTCGTCGAGGCGATCGACGCCGAGATCCCCCTCGCCGTCGTGATCACCGAGGGCATCGCCGTGCACGACTCGGCCGCCTTCTGGGCGTACGCCAACGCCAAGGGCAACAAGACCCGGATCATCGGCCCGAACTGCCCGGGTCTCATCACCCCCGGCCAGTCCAACGCCGGCATCATCCCGGGCGACATCACCAAGCCCGGCCGCATCGGTCTCGTGTCGAAGTCCGGCACGCTGACCTACCAGATGATGTACGAGCTCCGCGACATCGGCTTCTCGTCCGCCGTCGGCATCGGTGGCGACCCCGTCATCGGTACGACGCACATCGACGCCCTCGCGGCGTTCGAGGCCGACCCCGAGACCGACCTCATCGTCATGATCGGCGAGATCGGCGGCGACGCCGAGGAGCGCGCGGCGGACTTCATCGCGAAGAACGTCACCAAGCCGGTCGTCGGCTACGTCGCGGGCTTCACCGCCCCCGAGGGCAAGACCATGGGCCACGCCGGCGCCATCGTCTCCGGCTCCTCCGGCACCGCGCAGGCGAAGAAGGAGGCCCTTGAGGCCGCCGGCGTCAAGGTCGGCAAGACGCCGACCGAGACCGCCAAGCTGGCGCGCGAGATCCTCGGCGCCTGACGCCTCACCGCGTCGGAGCAGCACCGCAGGATCGCGTCACCGAACGCACAGACGCGGGCCCGTACCCCCGGCCGGGGGTACGGGCCCGCGTCTTTCGTGTACGGTCTGCGCCTTTCGCGTACGGCCGCGTCCTTCGTGTACGGCCTCGGGCTCAGCCCACCCGGGGAACCAGCCGGGCCGGACCGTGCACCAGCTCGCCGCCGAGCTTCTTCTGAAGCTTCCTGTCCTGCGGCGTGAGCTTCTGCGGCCCGCCGAGCGCCGGCACCCCGCCGACCTTCTGCGCGGGCGACTGGGGCGTTTCGTACTTCCTCGGGGCGGTGGCCAGGGTGATCAGGGTCAGGCCGATCAGCAGCACGGTGAACGCGATGGCCGCCCGTGTCCAGAGCTGCGCCTTGCGCTCGCTGCCCGTCCGGATCAGCTCCGGGACCGGCAGCGAGGTCGCGGGCTGGGCGAGGGCGAGCGCGCCCAGGTGCTCGTGCAGCAGCGCCGCCTGCTCGGCCGGTGCCGTCGCCGTCGCGAGCTCGGGCAGCTTTTCCGCGACGGCCGCCCGCGCGGTCATCAGCCGCCCCGCCGCCGCCGGGGTGCTCGCCTCCGTCTCCGCCGCGGTCTCGGGCAGCCCGAGCCCGACACCGTCGTGGAGCAGCAGCGTGCGGCGGTACACGGGCGGCAGGGTCAGCAGCGCGTCGAGCAGCGCGCGGGGGCCGGGCGCCTCGGGCGGCGGATCGGCCCGGCGGTGTTCGGGGCGCATCAGGCGCCACGGCGACATCGCGTGCTCGTAGGCGGCCGCCCGCACCCAGCCCACCGGGTCGCGGTCCACGGCGACCTCCGGCCAGCGCTGCCAGGCGAGGTCGAAGGCCTTGCCGACGGCCTCGCGGGACAGGTTGCGGCGGCCGGTCAGTAGATAGGTCTGGCGGAACAGCGCGGCGGCCGTATGCCGGTACAGCGCGTCGAACGCCTCGGCCGGGGAGGCGGTGGACGACGTGGGAGACGATGTGGGCGCCTCGGCGGAGGGTTCGGCGTGCGCCTCGCCGCAGGACCCGGCGGGCGTCTCCGCGAGGGATTCGGTGGGCGGCTCCGCAAGGGATTCGGTGGGCGGCGCGACTGGTGCTCCGGTGGGGGACTCGACGGGCGCGTCGACGGGGGGCTGCGGGGGTGCCGGGGGCGTGGACGTGGGTGCGGACGCGGACGTCGCGTCCGCCGTTCCGATGAGCCTGGCGTACGCCTCGCGCTTGCGCCCGCGTGGACTGGTGCGGCCCGTCTCCCAGGACCGGACTGTGGCCCGGGTGACCCCCACGGCCGCCGCGACCTGCTCCTCGCTCAGCGACTTCGCCTCGCGCAGCCTGCGGCGCTCCTTGGGTGAGGGGAGCGGCTGGGCGGCCGCCGTGCCGGTCGTGCTCTGTGTCATGAGGGTTCCCCGCCCGGTCTGCACTGGGTCAAAAAGTACATAAGCATATATTGAGCGACACAGCGGTCATTCGCCCGTTACATGGATTAAGCGCGTGTCGTTGGGAGCATTGCGGCGTGACCCAAGTGACCGAACGCAGCCCCTCGTTGTCAGCGGAGCAGGGACGGCCCGCCGTACTGGCCTCGGCGCTGCTGCGCGGCGTGCTCGCCGCAGGGCTCGGGCTGGGCTCCATCGCGGTGCTCGTCATGGTGCTGTGGATCAGTTCCCCGGCCTCCGGCAGCGGTCCCGGCGAGGCCGTGCACACGGCCGCAGGCCTCTGGCTGCTCGCCCATGGTGCCGAACTGATCAGAACCGACACCCTGACCGGGACCCCGGCCCCCGTCGGCGTCGTCCCGCTGCTGCTCGCCGCCGTGCCGGTCTGGCTGGTGCACCGCGCGGTCAGGGACGCGCTGGAGCCCGACGAAGGGCGCGTAGCCCCCTCGCCCGCGGCCGCCTTCGCCCTGGTGACGGGCGGTTATCTGCTGGTCGGAGCGCCCGTCGCGCTCTACGTGCGCGGGGCCTCGCTGTCCGCGGAGCCGCTGTCCCTGCTGTTCCCGTCGCTCCTCGTGGTGGTGGGCGCGGCGGCGGCCGGGGTGTGGACGGCCGCCGGGCGCCCGCTCGGGCCGCCGCCGTCATGGGCGCCGGTGCGGCTGCACGAGGCGATGGCGCGCTCCCGGTTCATCCGGCGGGCGGAGGCGGCGGGCCGGTCTGCGGCGGCCGGAGTGATGGTCCTGCTGGGCGGGGGCGCGCTGGTGGTCGCGGTGGCGCTGGTGTGGCACGCGGACCCGGTCCAGGACTCGTTCCTGCGGCTCTCGGGCGACTGGGCCGGCCGGTTCGCGGTGCTGTTCCTGGCGCTGCTGCTGGTGCCGAACGCGGCGGTGTGGGGCGCGGCGTACGGGCTCGGGCCGGGGTTCGCGCTCGGTACGGCGTCCACGGTCGGCCCGCTCGGGTTCACCGGCCGCCCGGCGGTGCCGGACTTCCCGCTGCTGGCCGCGATGCCGGCCGAGGGCGCGGGGGCGCCGCCGAACTGGGCGACGGCCGCGGTCCCGGTCGCGGCGGCGCTGGCGGTGGCCTGGTTCACCGTGCGACGGGCGGCGCCCGCGCACGGTGAGCGCGAGGAGGCGTGGAGCCTGCGGGAGACCGCGTTCACCGCCGTGCTGGGGGCGCTGGGGTGCGGGATCGGCGCCGCGCTCCTGGCGGCGGCGGCCGGCGGACCGCTCGGGACCCGGGCGCTGGCGGAGTTCGGTCCCGTGTGGTGGCTCACCGGGGCGGCGGCCCTGGTGTGGACGGCGGTGCTCGGCGTTCCGCTGGCGCTGCTCCTGCGGGCCTGGCGGCTGCGTGGACGTGCCGCCCCCGAGCAGCCGGCGAAGAGCACCGTGCCCGCACCGACACCGACACCCGCCCCCGCTCCCGCTCCCGTATCGGAAGGCACCGCCGGGCGGGATAAGGACGCCAAGGACGCCAAGGACACGAAGGGAGCCAAGGACGCCAAGCACGGTGAGGGCGGCGGAGACGGCGGGGACGGCGGGGACGGCGGGGACGGTGAGGACGCCGAGCTGTACGACTTCCTGCCGACCGATCCCTGGCACGCGCGGGCGGACAGCGAACGGGCGGACCAGCCGGCCGAGGCCGGACCGGTCCGCCCGCCGGACGCTGCTTTCTGAAGCCGACTCCGGACGCTACTTCTTGACGCCGAAGAGGGGCTCCAGCGGCTTCGGCAGCAGATCGTTGCAGGCCACCTGGCCCGACTTGGTGAGGGCGTCGTTCACGCAGGTGTAGTAGTCGCGGTAGACCAGCTGCACCGTGAACGACGTCGCGACGATCGCCAGCGCGATCAGTGCCGTCACCAGACCGCTGACGGCGGCTGTCGTCTGCTGCCTGCTGCCGCGCTGTAGGACATTGGCGCCCGGTGCGCCCGGTGTACCCGGCGCGGCTGCCGAACCCGGCGCGGCTGCCGTACCCGGCGCCTGGGCCGGGCCCGCGGCGGTACCGGGCCCCTGGAGAGCGGCGCCCGCGCCGGGGGCCGCAGCCTGCCCGGCGGCCCGGTCGCCGGTCGCTGACGGGTCCTTCGGCTTGGCCCGGAGCGCGCTGATGGACCAGTAGGTCGCGAGCGCCCCCAGCAGCAGGGCGATCTCCGGCAGATCGAAGATCGCGAAGAAGAAGGCCCACATACCGGCGAGCAGCGAGTAGCGCGCCCGGCGCTGGAAGGGATCGGTCGGGTCCCAGCGCATCCCGCCGGGCTTGCCCTCAGGACCGCCCTTGCCGCCACCCTGCCCGTTCGGGCCGGTGGGCCCGGCGGGCTGCCCGCCGAAGCCACCGCTCTGGCGTCCGGGCTGGTCGCTGCTCCACTGGCTGCCCCAGACGGGCCGGTTGTCCGTGGAGCCGCCCTCGGGCGCGTCCTCACCGTCCCCGCTGTCGCCGTTGTTCCCGCCGTTGGCCGGGTGACGCGGCTGCCACGGCTGGTCCGGGCGGTCCTCCGGCGGCGGCGCGAAGGGGTTGTCGTCCTGCGGGCCGGACCCGGAGGACCCCGACGGCGAAGAGGACGAAGGAGACGAAGAAGAGGGCGAGGAAGAAGAGGAAGGAGAGGAAGAAGAAGAGGAGGAGCCCGGCGTGGGGGACTGGCGCTCCCGCATCAGCAGTGAGCTCGGCTCGGTCAGCGGGTGGCGGAAGGCGGTGCGGCGGCGTCGGTCCGGCATATGGTGAACGTCTTCCCCATCTCGTCATTGCCGCCCTGCGGACGGTTCGCTGTCCCTGACGCTACCTCCCGGTGAGGAGGGGCCGAAAGCTGGGCGTGTACGCGCGGTGGCCGACAGCTGCCGCCCGCAGCACCGCTCCCGGTACCGGCCGGAGCGCCACCGGTCCCTCACCCCCGTCACGCAAGGGCCTCGCAAGGTGCCGGTATCGTTGCTGACGGTCGGCTCGTTCGTAGAGTTCCCCGTATCGGGGGGCGTGATTCTTTCGTACGACCGTACAAACAGCATGGCCGCCGTGGCGCGGCCGCTTCGGACTGCTCCATACGCGAGAAAGGGCCCAGCCGTGGCCTCCCCGCTCTCCTCCGCCGCCCCGGCCCGACTGGTCGTCCTGGTCTCCGGATCGGGTACGAACCTCCAGGCCCTGCTCGACGCGATCGGTGACGACCCCGAGGGGTACGGCGCCCAGGTCGTGGCGGTCGGTGCGGACCGCGACGGGATCGCCGGTCTTGAGCGGGCCGAACGAGCCGGAATCCCCACGTTCGTGTGCCGGGTCAAGGACCACGAGACGCGCGCGGAGTGGGATGCCGCGCTCGCCTCCGCCACCGCCGCGCACCGCCCGGACCTCGTCGTGTCCGCGGGGTTCATGAAGATCGTCGGCAAGGAGTTCCTCGCCGGGTTCGGCGGCCGGATCATCAACACCCACCCCGCCCTGCTCCCCAGCTTTCCCGGTGCCCACGGGGTACGTGACGCGCTCGCGTACGGCGTGAAGGCCACCGGGTGCACCGTCCACTTCGTCGACGACGGCGTCGACACCGGTCCGATCATCGCGCAGGGCGTGGTCGAGGTGACCGAAGAGGACACCCCGGAGGGCGAAGCGGCCCTCCATGAACGCATCAAGGAAGTCGAGCGCAAGCTGCTCGTCGAGGCCGTGGGGCGGCTCGCCCGTGACGGCTATCGCATTGAGGGACGAAAGGTTCATCTCGATCATGTCGGTGAATAAGCCCATCCGCCGCGCCCTGGTCAGCGTCTACGACAAGACCGGGCTCGAAGACCTCGCCCGCGGTCTGCACGAGGCCGGTGTCGAGCTGGTCTCCACCGGCTCCACCGCCGGAAAGATCGCGGCCGCCGGGGTGCCGGTCACCAAGGTCGAGGAGCTCACCGGCTTCCCCGAGTGCCTCGACGGCCGCGTCAAGACGCTGCACCCCCGCGTCCACGCCGGAATCCTGGCCGACCTCCGGCTGGACGCCCACCGCGAGCAGCTCGCCGAGCTCGGCGTGGAGCCGTTCGACCTGGTGGTCGTCAACCTCTACCCGTTCAAGGAGACCGTCGCCTCCGGCGCCTCCGCCGACGAGTGCGTGGAGCAGATCGACATCGGCGGCCCGTCGATGGTCCGTGCCGCCGCGAAGAACCACCCGTCGGTGGCCGTCGTCACCAGCCCCGAGCGCTACGCCGACGTGCTGGCCGCGGTCGAGGCCGGCGGCTTCGACCTGACCGCCCGCAAGCGGCTCGCCGCCGAGGCCTTCCAGCACACCGCCGCGTACGACGTCGCCGTGGCCTCCTGGTTCGCGGCCGACTACGCCGCCGCCGACGACTCGGGCTTCCCCGACTTCTTCGGTACGACGTACGAGCGCCAGGACGTCCTGCGCTACGGCGAGAACCCGCACCAGCCCGCCGCGCTCTACACCTCCGGCACCGGCGGCCTGGCCGGTGCCGAGCAGCTGCACGGCAAGGCGATGTCGTACAACAACTACACGGACACCGACGCCGCGCGCCGGGCCGCGTACGACCACGCCGAGCCCTGTGTCGCGATCATCAAGCACGCCAACCCGTGCGGCATCGCGATCGCCGACGACGTGGCGGAGGCGCACCGCAACGCGCACGCCTGCGACCCGCTCTCCGCGTACGGCGGTGTCATCGCCGTCAACCGTCCGGTGACCGTCGCCATGGCCGAGCAGGTCGCGGAGATCTTCACCGAGGTCATCGTCGCCCCGGCGTACGAGGACGGCGCCGTCGAGGTGCTGTCCCGCAAGAAGAACATCCGGGTGCTGCGCTGCCCCGAGGCCCCGTCCGCAGAGGTCGAGGTCAAGCCGATCGACGGCGGTGCGCTGCTCCAGGTCACCGACCGGCTCCAGGCCGAGGGCGACGACCCGGCCAACTGGACGCTCGCCGCGGGCGAGGCGCTCTCCGCCGACGAGCTGCGGGAGCTGTCCTTCGCCTGGAAGGCGTGCCGCGCGGTCAAGTCCAACGCGATCCTGCTCGCCAAGGACGGCGCCTCGGTCGGCGTCGGCATGGGCCAGGTCAACCGCGTCGACTCCGCGAAGCTCGCCGTCGAGCGCGCGGGCGAGGAGCGGGCCCGGGGCTCCTACGCCGCCTCCGACGCCTTCTTCCCCTTCCCCGACGGGCTGGAGATCCTGACCGGCGCCGGCGTCAAGGCCGTGGCCCAGCCCGGCGGTTCGGTCCGTGACGAGCTGGCGGTCGAGGCCGCGAAGAAGGCGGGCGTGACGATGTACTTCACGGGCACCCGGCACTTCTTCCACTGACACGCATCGCACCCGGGTGGCCCGGGTACGACCGAAGGCCGCCGACTCCCCGGAACGTAAGGGGAGTCGGCGGCCTTCGCAGTGGTGCGGGTGGTTACACCTTCAGCATGCTCACTTCGTCTTGATGACGATCGTGGAGCCGGCGCGGTCGTGCCAGCCCTGGAGCTTGCCCGAGTTGTCGAAGAAGGGGGAGAGGTAGACCAGCAGCGTACCGAGGCCGCAGAAGAGCGAGCCGACCATCGGGATGATCCAGCGGATGAAGCCCGCACCCAGGCCGGGGGCCTGGCCGGTGCTCTCCTTGACGACCTTGACGTTGAGGACCATCTTGCCGAGCGTGGCGCCCCAGATGGAGACCATCAGCCACTCGTAGAGCAGCGCGATCAGCGCGAACACGGCGATGAAGCCGAGGAAGCCCGCGACGACGCCGACGCTGGCGGAGGCCGCGTCGTTGACGCACTGGGTGTGGGCGGCGGTGCCGTACGCGGTGTCGCTGCAGTCGTCGACGGTCTTCGAGGCACCCACCAGGCCCGCGATGCCGATGACCGAGAAGATCACGTAGAGGATGCTGTACGCGACGCCGTCCAGTGCACGCGCGCCCAGGCGGCGCCCCATCGTGGCGACTTCGACGGTACCGAGGCCCGGCACGTTGATGTAGCCGTTGTTGGCCTGGAGGGTGCCGCCCGGCTGCTGGGGCGGGTAGCCGTAGCCGGGCTGGCCCTGCGGCGGAACGCCGGGCTGCTGCTGCGGGTAGCCGTAACCGGGCTGGCCCTGCGGCGGGATCCCCTGGGGAGCCTGCTGGGGGTAGCCGTAGCCCGGCTGGTCCTGCGGCGGCTGGCCGGGCTGCTGCCCGTAGGGGTTGTTCGGGTTCGGGTCGCCGAAGCTCATGTGGGCGTTTCCTCCAACGGACATACGGGGACGAATTGCGGCCGCGTGGAGGAAGAAAACATCAGTGGTCCGCCCCCCGGGTACTTCTGCGGCACTGCGGCCTTCATCGTTATAAGCGGGACGTAAGTTTGTCCAGCCAGATGTGCGAGAAGTTGTCCAAGCGCAACCTTGTGTCCACGGCCGGTACCTGCAATTGGTCCCGGGTGGGGTCATCCGCGAGAATGCCCCCATGACTGCCCAGATTCTCGATGGCAAAGCCACCGCAGCCGCGATCAAGTCCGATCTCACCGTCCGCGTGGCGGCCCTCAAGGCGCGGGGCATCACCCCCGGCCTGGGGACCCTCCTGGTGGGGGACGACCCGGGCAGCAAGTGGTACGTGGCCGGCAAGCACCGCGACTGCGCGCAGGTCGGCATCGGCTCGATCCAGCGCGAACTCCCCGACACCGCCACCCAGGAGGAGATCGAGGACGTCGTACGCGAGCTGAACGCCGATCCCGAGTGCACGGGTTACATCGTGCAGCTGCCGCTCCCCAAGGGAATCGACACCAACCGCGTCCTGGAACTGATGGATCCGGCCAAGGACGCCGACGGCCTGCACCCGATGAACCTCGGCCGGCTCGTGCTCAACGAGAAGGGCCCGCTGCCCTGCACCCCGCAGGGTGTCGTGCAGCTGCTCCGCCACCACGACGTGGAGATCAACGGAGCGCACGTCGTGGTCGTCGGACGCGGTGTCACCATCGGCCGGTCGATCCCGCTGCTGCTGACCCGCAAGTCGGAGAACGCCACGGTGACCCAGTGCCACACCGGTACGCGTGACCTCTCCGCCCAGCTCCGGCAGGCCGACATCATCGTCGCGGCGGCCGGTGTGCCCCACATCATCAAGCCCGAGGACGTGAAGCCGGGTGCGGCCGTGCTCGACGTCGGCGTCAGCCGGGACGAGAACGGCAAGATCGTCGGCGACGTCCACCCGGGCGTGGCCGAGGTCGCCGCGTGGATCTCGCCCAACCCGGGCGGCGTCGGCCCGATGACCCGTGCCCAGCTGCTCGTCAACGTGGTCGAGGGGGCCGAGCGCGACTCCGCCCCGGCCGCGGGCTGATCCGAACCGGAAGGAACCCCATGGGTGCTGGTACGAGTCCGGCCGACCGCGCCGCCGCCGCGGACGGGCCGGCCGCCGAGAGCGATGCGGCGGAAGTGGAAGCGCAAGCGGAAGCCGTAGAGGCGCCGGGAGGCGCGGCGGACGACACCGCGGACGGCCGCACCGGCAGCCACCTGGCACCCGCTCCCGCCGAGGGGTCCGCGGCGGGCCGCTCGCGCGAGGCGGCGGCGCTCACCACGGACACCGCGCGCCCCGAGGGCGGCGGCCGGGCGGCGGGCGGGGACGCGCCGGCCCCCGCCCGGCAGTGGCCGTTGCTCGTGGTGCTCTGCACGGCCGCGATCGGGCTGCTGGTCGTGGCCACCGACCCCTTCGTGGAGGCCTTCCGGATCGGCACGATACTGATCGGTGTGGCCCTCATCGGGGGCGCGGTGCTCCGGCTCGTGATCCCCTCGGTGGGCATGCTCGCGGTGCGTTCCCGCTTCACGGACCTGGTGACGTACGGACTGCTGGGCGTCCTCATCGTGATGCTCTCGCTGATGGCCCAGCCCAAGCCGTGGCTGGACATCCCGTTCCTGGAGAACGCGGTCCACTTCACGATCCGCTGAACCGTGCCGCTCACCGGTGCCCGTCCCCTCCCCCGAGAAGGGACGGACACCGGGGGAGGGGCGTGCCGGAGCGAAAAGCTCCGGAATGCGGCGAGTTGAGCGGCCTTGCCCCGTCCTGGTTCCAGCCTTGTGGTTGGGGGAGGTCTGTTCAAGGGATGACTGTGGCCTGTGGCACGGAAGTGACCATTCCGCCACGGTGTGATCGTCAGGCAACGATGGCAGACTGGCCCGGCGGGCAGCCGGTGCACGGCAGTCGGCGGATGGCAGTCGTCGGATGGCCGTGGGCCGGCGAGGCAGGGGCGCGCGAGGTGCGTGCCGGACGCACGAGTGCAACCGTGCGCTGCTTCGCCAGGAACTGGCAGTCCGCGTTCGCGCATCTCCCTGGGTAGCCCGGAACGGAAGACCACCGGTTCCGGGCAGGGGGCGAGCGGTGCGCGATGCGCGGGACGCGTCCGGGAAACGGGATAGCGGAAGCCGGAACGACGTGAAGCGGGAATTGGGAAGCAGGGGGAAGTAATGCCTCGTTGGAAGGCACTGCCGGAGGATCTCGACCCACAGGTACGGGAGTTCGCGGGCCAGCTGCGCAGACTCGTCGACCGCAGCGGCCTGAGCATCGCCGCGGTGGCCGACCGCACGGGGTACAGCAAGACGTCGTGGGAGCGGTACCTGAACGGGCGGCTCCTCGCCCCCAGAGGGGCGATCGTCGCGCTGGCCGAGGTGACGGGCACCAACCACGTCCATCTGAACACCATGTGGGAGCTGACGGAACGGGCCTGGAGCCGGGCCGAGATGCGCCACGACATGACGATGGAGGGCATGCGGATCATCCAGGCGCGTGCGGCGCTCGGTGAGACCGGGCAGCCGTCGCGCGGCCATGGCAGGAGCCGCCCCTCGGGTGCCGTCGGCACGGCAGAGGGCGCTGCCGGTGCGAGCGGCGGGGGCCGCTCGCCGTCCGTACCGGTCCAGCGCGGGACCGTTCCGCACATCCCTCAGCAGCCGCAGCCGCAGCCGCAGCCGCAGTCCCAATCCCAGCCCCAGCCCCAGCCCCAGCCCCAGCCCCAGCCCCAGCCGCAGCCGCTGGCCTGGCCGGGGCAGGCCGTGGGCGCGGGCGCGGGGCCCGGTCAGCCGCCGTCCGCGCACCGTGAGCCCGGGAGCCGCCGTGGTGGCCGTGACAGTGGCGGGGGCCGCGACGGCAGTCGCCGTAAACAGTTGGTGATCGCCGTGGCCGCGTTGGGCGTCCTGGTGGCGGTGACCGGTGCCGTGCTGCTGACCGGCCCCGGTGGCGACTCCGACGCCGACCGGGCCGCCGCCCCCTCACCCACACCGAAGAGCAGCGCGCCCAAACTGCCGGCCGGGGTCGGGTGCAGCGGCTCCGCCTGCGCCGGACAGGACCCCGAGGACATGGGGTGCGGCGGCAAGCACGTCCGTACGGTCGCCAGCGCCACCGTCGGCGCGAGCGTCGTCGAGGTGCGCTACAGCGAGCCCTGCGGGGCGGCATGGGCCCGGATCACCAAGGCGGCGGCCGGTGACATCGTGCGGATCAGCGCGGGCGGCGCGGGCCAGGACGGCAAGGTGTCCGCCGCGCTGGACACGTACACCCCGATGGTCGCCGTGAAGCGGGTCGCGGACGTCAAGGCGTGCGCCACCCTCGCCACCGGCACGAAGGGGTGCACGGCCGAAGCGACCGGGTGAGCCGGTGAGCCGGGTGAGCCGGTGGGCCGGATGAGGTCGGGGCGGGGCCGTGATGAGCGCGGAGTGACCGGTTGTGTGCGGGGCCACAGGGGGCCGGGCGGCCACGGGGTTCCGGGTCGGATAGCCTGATCGCTGGATATCTCTTCACATCAAGATTCAGGGATGTCCAGCACCAGGGGCCAGGAGCCCCCACCGCCAGCTGTCTAACGGAGATCGCCATGACCCGCACTCCCGTGAATGTCACCGTGACCGGCGCAGCCGGCCAGATCGGCTACGCGCTGCTCTTCCGCATCGCCTCCGGCCACCTGCTCGGCCCGGACGTGCCGGTCAACCTGCGTCTCCTGGAGATCCCGCAGGGGCTGAAGGCGGCCGAGGGCACCGCGATGGAGCTCGACGACTGCGCCTTCCCGCTGCTGCGCAACATCGAGATCACCGACGACGCCAACGTCGGCTTCGCCGGTGCCAACGTCGCGCTGCTCGTCGGCGCCCGCCCGCGTACCAAGGGCATGGAGCGCGGCGACCTGCTCTCCGCCAACGGCGGCATCTTCAAGCCGCAGGGCAAGGCGATCAACGACAACGCCGCGGACGACATCAAGGTCCTCGTCGTCGGCAACCCGGCCAACACCAACGCGCTCATCGCGCAGGCCGCCGCCCCGGACGTACCGGCCGAGCGCTTCACCGCGATGACCCGCCTCGACCACAACCGCGCGATCTCGCAGCTGGCCGCCAAGACCGGTGCCGCCGTCTCCGACATCAAGAAGCTGACGATCTGGGGCAACCACTCGGCCACCCAGTACCCGGACATCTTCCACGCGGAGATCGCGGGCAAGAACGCCGCCGAGCTCGTCAACGACGAGGCCTGGCTGGGCGACACCTTCATCCCGACCGTCGCCAAGCGCGGCGCCGCGATCATCGAGGCCCGTGGCGCGTCCTCGGCCGCCTCCGCCGCGAACGCCGCCATCGACCACGTGCACACCTGGGTCAACGGCACCGCCGCCGGCGACTGGACCTCGATGGGCATCCCGTCGGACGGCTCCTACGGCGTCCCCGAGGGCATCATCTCGTCCTTCCCGGTCACCACCGAGAACGGCACGTACAAGATCGTCCAGGGCCTGGACATCAACGAGTTCTCCCGTGCGCGCATCGACGCGTCGGTGAAGGAGCTCACCGAGGAGCGCGACGCGGTCCGCGAGCTCGGCCTCATCTGATCCACCACCCGTTCGCGGGTACGCAGACGCCCCCGGCAGCCTCGCTGCCGGGGGCGTGGTGTTTCCGTACGCCTGGGGCTCAGGCCTCGCGCAGCTCGTCGCGCAGTTCGTCCGCGATCCCGCGTACGGCGGTCATGGCCCCGCGCTGAAGCCCCGGACCGAAGGTGATCCGGGCGGCGCCCAGCTCTCCGAGCCGGCGCGGGCCCGGACCGTCCGGCCGGGAGAGCGCGTTGAGCGGTGCGGTCACGGCGGCGGCCAGCCGGGGGAGCGACTCGGCCGGGGCCCCGATCGGGTAGACGCAGTCCGCGCCCGCCGCCACGTACAGCAGCGCGCGGCGTACGGTCTCCGCCTCCTGGTCCGTACCGGCCGGGACGCCGCGCACGTAGGTGTCGACCCGCGCGTTGACGAAGAGCGCGTCCCCGGCGACCGCCCGCACCTCCGCCAGCCGGTCCGCCTGCCGGTCCGGCTCCATCAGGACACCGTCCAGCGAGTCCTCCAGGTTGCAGCCGACCGCCCCGGTGGCCAGCAGCCGTTCCACCAGCTCCTTCGGCGCCAGCCCGTACCCCGCCTCGATGTCCGCAGAGACGGGGACAGCGACGGCGCGGGCGATCCGCGCCACCGCCGCGAACATCTCCTCCGCGGGCGTCTCCCCGTCCTCGTACCCGAGCGACGCCGCGACGCCTGCGCTCGGTGTGGCGAGGGCCGGGAACCCGGCGTCCGCGAAGACCCGGGCGCTGGCGGCGTCCCACGGGCCGGGCAGGACCAGGGGATCGCCGAGGGTGCGGCCGTGGTGCAGGGCGAGCAGTTCGGACGCGGTCATCGAGGGGCTCCAGACGGGGGAGGGGCGGGGAGTGGGACGGTCAGCGGTGGTCGCCCGGGGTGTAGTGGCCCGGGACCATCCGGGTGGACACGGCGAACCGGTTCCAGGAGTTGATCGTGATGATCGCGGCGATCAGGTGGGCGAGCTCCGCCTCGTCGAAGTGCTTCGCGGCCTTCGCGTACACCTCGTCCGGCACGAATCCGTCGGTCAGGACGGTCACCGCCTCGGTCAGCTCGATCGCCGCGATCTCCTTCGGCGTGTAGAAGTGCTGCGACTCCTCCCAGGCGCTGAGCTGCACGATCCGCTCCACGGACTCACCCGCCGCCAGCGCGTCCTTGGTGTGCATGTCGAGGCAGAACGCGCAGTGGTTGATCTGTGAGGCCCGGATCTTCACCAGTTCGGCCACGACCGGGTCGAGCCCCTTGCGGGACGCGGCCTCCAGTCGGGCCATCGCCTTGTAGACGTCGGGAGCGTGCTCGGCCCACTGGATGCGGGGCGTGTGCTCGGCGGTGTACTCGGACGTTGCGTGGTGGTGCTCGTTCGTGGTCATGGATACGACGTTACGCGCGGGGTGGCGCAGCGGTATGGTCCATTTTCATGACGGATCCCTGGGCCACTTTCGGCGCCGACCTGCACCTTGACCCGACCGGCGCAACCGGACTGCGGGCCGGGCTCATGGACGCCCTGCGCGAGGCGGCCCGGACCGGGAGGCTGGCACCGGGCACCCGGCTGCCGTCGTCCCGCACCCTCGCGGCCGACCTCGGCATCGCCCGCAACACCGTCGCGGACGCCTACGCGGAACTGGTCGCGGAGGGCTGGCTCACCGCCCGCCAGGGCTCCGGAACCCGGGTCGCCCGGCGCGCGGAGCCGCGCCGCGCGACGACCAGGGCGCCGCGCTCCCGGCCGCCCCGCACCAGCCCCGCCTACAGCCTGATGCCCGGCTCGCCCGACCTGTCGACGTTCCCGCGCGCCGAGTGGCTCAAGGCCGCCCGCCGCGCGCTCACCTCGGCGCCCAACGACGCCCTCGGCTACGGCGATCCACGCGGCCGGGTCGAACTGCGCACCGTGCTGGCCGACTACCTGTCACGGGCCCGGGGCGTGTACGCGGACCCCGAACGCATCGTCATCTGCTCCGGCTTCGTCCACGGACTGATCATGATGGGGAAGGTGTTGCGGGAGCGCCGCGTGCGGGAGGTGGCCGTCGAGTCGTACGGACTCGACGTGCACACCCGCCTGCTCACCGAGGCCGGGCTGCGCATCCCCTGCCTGCCGCTCGACGAACTCGGCTCCAGGACCGGCGAACTGCCCACGATGCGGGGCGCGGGCGCGGTGCTGCTGACACCCGCGCACCAGTTCCCGACCGGAGTGCCGCTCCACCCCGACCGGCGGGCCGCCGCCGTCGACTGGGCCCGGAGCACGGGCGGCCTGATCCTGGAGGACGACTACGACGGAGAGTTCCGCTACGACCGCCAGCCGGTCGGCGCCCTTCAGGGCCTTGACCCGGAACACGTCGTGTACCTCGGCACGGCCAGCAAGTCCATGGCGCCGGGGCTGCGGCTGGGCTGGATGGTGGTCCCGCAGGCGCTGGTGGGCGAGGTGACCGGGGCCAAGGGGGTGAGCGACTGGTCGTCCAGCGCGCTGGACCAGCTGACGCTCGCGGAGTTCATCGCCTCCGGTGCGTACGACCGGCATGTGCGCTCCATGCGGCTGCGCTACCGCCGACGCCGCGACCAGCTCGTCGCCGCCCTGGCGGAACGGGCCCCGTCCATCAGGATCAGCGGGATCGCCGCCGGACTGCACGCCGTACTCGAACTCCCGGAGGGCAGCGAGGCGGACGTCGTCCGCTCTGCGGCCTGGCAGGGGCTGGCGGTGGAGGGACTGTCCTCCTTCCGCCACCCCGACGCCGAGGTGAGCCGCGAGGCGCTGGTCATCGGCTACGGCCGCCCGACCGACAGCGCCTGGGCGGGCACGCTGGACGCGCTCGTACGGGTGCTGCCGTGAGGCGAAGCGCGCGGGGGCGGGGGCGCCGACCGGCGCCCCCGCGGCAGCCGATCTCGACCGGACACGCCGTACGGCGAGTGTCACCAGCAGCCCGGCGGCGGGGTCGACCAGGGTGAACGCGTCGGGGCACCCGGATTCCAGCCGCGCCATCGCCTCGTCCTGCCGCGCGTGGTCCTCTGCCCAGTCCCGAAGCCCGTCCAGCACGGTGCGGCTCCGCAGGACGGCCGCCCGTACGCCCGCCCCTCCGGAACGCCGCCCTGAGCCGGACTGAGCACCGGGCCCCTCCGCGAGCCGAAGCGCCTGCCACCGCAGCCACCGGAGGGCGAGTCGGCGATTACGCACCACGACCTCGCCCAGCGAAACGGCACGCTGCCCGTCGGTCACGGTGATCTCCGCCCCGTAGGCCGGCCCGGTCACGCGGAGCCCTCCCGCTCGGCCTTCAGAATCGCGGCCGCCGCTTCAACGGCGGCCGCGAGCACCTCAAGCCCGGCCGCCTCGGCCTCGCGCTCGCTGACGCGCCGCTCGATCGCGGCATCCAGCGCGGCGAAGAACTGTGCGTAGGACTCCGGGTCCGGGCGGACACGATCGCCCACCGGGGGCAGCGTGCTCGCATGATCAGGGACGCGCTTCACGACGGCTCCCGGTGCTCGGGGTGCTCTCCGTGCTCGGCCGCCCGGTGCCGCCTGCGCAGCACCCGGCAGTCGGTCGCCCGGCTCTCGTCCCGCCGGCTCCGGGCCACGGCTTCGGCCAGCTCGAACTCCTGGCAGACCCGGCACGCGGTGGGCTCGGCGGGCTCGGCGGGCGTGGCGGTGCTGTTGTTGCGGGCGGTCATGCCACGTCCCCCCGGCTCCTGGCGTTCTCGTACGCGGTACGGGCGCGGAGCCGCTCATCACGGGTGGCGGGCCGGACGTACTCGGGGAGGGCTTCCCACTCGGGCCCTCCGCCGATCGGCCGCAGCGACCAGTAGGGCCCGGCGGCACCCCGGAACTCCCCGACGCGGTCGTTACGGCCCCGGTCCACCAGGAGTGCCCCGGCGGGCGGGAGTTGGACGCGCTTCTGCTCAGACATCGCCGCACCTCTCTGTAGTCATTCCACTACCAAGGGCGTTCAGCGTGGCTTAGAGTCAGGAGCTGTTCAACCTGTCAGTCATGAACGAAAGACTGGTGATGTCCCCTTGAATCGCAAGGACTTGGACCCGGACAGCAGTCCGCAAGCTGCCTTCGGGGCACGTATCCGCCGAGCCCGCGAGGCTCACGGCTGGAAGCAGGAAGAGCTGGGCGATCGGATGGGGTACTCCGCTACGCACATCTCGGCCGTGGAAGTTGGTCGCAAGATGCCGACTCTCCGCTTTTCGCGCAGTGCGGACCTAGTGTTCGGCACCGCAGAAACCGCTGACACGTTCGAAAGTCTGTGGCGCGAGATGCGACTCGGGTCCCTCTTGGAGGGCTTCCCGCAGTACGTGGGTCACGAGGGCCGGGCTGTGGAGATCCGGCTCTACAACATCGGCATCATCCCGGGGCTGTTGCAGACGCCCGAGTACGCACGGGTGTTGGCGGAGAGCGCCGTGCGGCGGGGTGCGATCACGCCGGAACAGGCTGAGGAGCGCGTCTCGTTTCTGGCGGCGCGACAGGCGGCACTTGTGCGGCCCCGGCCACCCATGGTGTTCGTCATCCTGGACGAAAGCTGCATCCGTCGACCCATTGGCGGGGCCGCCGTGATGGACGCCCAGTTGGCGCACCTCATCGAGTTCGCGGCACAGCCGAACACTCTGCTCCAGGTGGCGCCGTACGAGATTGGCGAGCGCCGCCCGTTCGACCTGCCCGTCAACCTGCTGACGTTGTCGGATCGCTCCGTGCTCTGTTACGCGGAGTCTCAGGCCCAGGGGCACCTGGACCGGGAACCTACTTCTGTGATGCCCATGTTGACGGCCTACCATCAGCTGCAGGGCGAATCGCTGTCACCAGCGGCGTCCATGTCCATGATCAGTGAGTTGCGAAAGGGCATCACGTGACGACCGAATCTCCCCGTTGGTTCAAGTCCTCGTACAGCAACAACGGCGGCGACTGCGTCGAGGTCGCTGTCAATCTCGTCGCCGCGCACGGCGTCGTCCCGGTCCGTGACTCGAAGAACGTGAGCGGCCCCGCGCTGAACGTGCCTACCGGCTCCTTCGCCGCCTTCGTGGCGGGCGTGAAGACCGGAGATTTCGGCAGCGTCTGACAGGCACAGGCAGCACCGCCCCACCGTGCGCCGCATGGTGGGGCCATGGCCGAGTGGCCAGGAAGGGACATCTCGTGAAGACGACCGCGACCGTTCTCCCTCAGTGGTTCAAGTCCTCGTACAGCAACAACGGCGGCAACTGCATCGAGGTCGCCGTCAATCTCGTCGCCGCGCACGGCGTCGTCCCGGTCCGTGACTCGAAGAACGTGAGCGGCCCTGCCCTGAACGTGCCCACCGGTTCGTTCGCCGCCTTCGTGGCGGGCGTGAAGGCCGGAGAGTTCGGCGGCGTCTGACAGGCACAGGCAGCACCGCCCCACCGTGCGCCGCATGGTGGGGCCATGGCCGAGTGGCCAGGAAGGGACATCTCGTGAAGACGACCGCGACCGTTCTCCCTCAGTGGTTCAAGTCCTCGTACAGCTCCAACGGCGGCAACTGCATCGAGGTCGCTGTCAATCTCGTCGCCGCGCACGGCGTCGTCCCGGTCCGTGACTCGAAGAACGTGAGCGGCCCCGCGCTGAACGTGGCCACCGGTTCGTTCGCCGTCTTCGTGGCGGGCGTGAAGGCCGGAGAGTTCGGCTGAGATGAAGGACCTGGACAGGCTCGCAGAGCTCGGTGACGACTGGTGCGACCTGAGCGAGGGCTCCGACCTGACGGAGGAGTGCGACCGCGACCACGCGTCGCTGTCGCGCGAGCTCAGGACCGAGGTGCACCCCGCGCATCCGTTCTTCGGGGCGGCACTGGAAGTGATCGCGCATCGGTGGTCGAACGACGACGTGCTCTGCCGCCACCTCGATACACCCGCTCGCTACTCGATCATCCATCTCACGTGGTCGAAACGTGAGGAGATCGGGAGCTGCCCCACGATCGACGCGGATGGGGAGTGGTCGCACATCGTCGCGTACGAGGACGGTATCGACGCAGCACTCAGTGCTGCGGAAGCGCTCGAACAGGACGGTCGGCGCGCCCCGATGGGGCCGGCGGGCACCGCGTCACGACCGATCACCGTAGAAGCGGTGCACGCGTGGCCCGAGGTTTCCGCCGTCCCGCACGGGCCCTGCGGGCGCGGGTAAAGCGTTGGGGCACGGGGCCACCAGGGTTGACCTGGTGGCCCCGTGCCCCAACGCTCGGTCAGGCTCCTCGCACAGAGGGAGTCCGGGCGCCCCGCTCCCTGGAGCGGGGCGTGTCCAGCTGGACACTCAAGGGCCCGTCCTAGAAGTAGTGCTTTCGTCCTCCGACCGCGCGGCCCGTCGAGCCGAGGATCCACAGGATGGCGCCGACGACGATGAGTACACCGCCGATGGTCGTCAGCAGTCCCATGCCGACGAGCAGGCCGATTATGAGCAGAATTAGACCCAGCAGAATCATGTCAGTTCCTAACGTTAATTCTATTGGCGTGTATGAGATCCGCTGTGCAGCGACCTCGCCGCACACGGACAGGTTCAGCCTGGCTGGATTCTGAATGGACAGCTGCCAGGATGCCGTCCTGATCGAACGTCTTCCCTGCGGATTCGACTTCACACACTACTTTCCTGAATGAGATGAGGGAGGGGGCGAGGGGTGCCGGTGAACCGGCCCCTCCGGCGGCCCTGCGCATGAGGGTGCACAACCCTCCCCCCGTGCGGGCCGAACCTCACCTACCTGCGACTACAGCGTGGCTCCCTCATCGCCCGCACGCCCCCGCGTCGAGTCCGACCGGTCACACATGATTGGAAGCCGAACTGCGGGGCAGGCGCCTTTTTGAGAGCGCGTCACCAATCTGGATAAAGCCATTGCGGGCTGCGAAGAATTTCAGTCGTGGACCGCGAAAACTTCTGATGAGGAGACGCATATGAGTGAGAACATCTGGGGCTACACGTCGACCGCCGGTCACGCTGCGGGTACCGACCTGATCGGTTACAAGGTCGAGGCCACCGACGGAAGTATCGGAAAGGTCGACAAGCATTCGGACGACGTCGACTCCGCGTATCTCGTGGTTGACACCGGTGTCTGGATCTTCGGCAAGCATGTGCTGCTGCCGGCCGGCACCGTGAAGACGATCGACCAGGCGGAGCGGAAGATCTACGTCGATCTCACCAAGGAGCAGATCAAGGGCTCCCCGGAGTTCGACAAGGACAAGCACGTCGGCGATGCCGGCTACCACGAGCAGCTCGGCGGCTACTACCAGAGCCACCGCCGCCACTGACACATCGTGCCGACGCGTAGGTGGGCCCCCCGGACAACTCCGGGGGGCCCACCCGCGCGTCGAGAACACGGACCAGGCGGAACGGGTGCTTGGGAGAGTGGTGTTGGGCCTACCCCTGCGGTGGTGCTGGACCGCTGGTGGGCCGAACGGCCCTTTCGTAGCGTCTTGCTCATGACGAAAGCGACGAACGAAGAACGAACAGGCACCACCCGGCGGACGGCATTGCGTGGGCTGGGGCTCGCGGTCGGGGGTGCGGCACTGGCCACCGGGCTGGGGACCTCGCCGGCCGCAGCGGACCCGCGTCGCGGGCCCACCACCTACGTGCTGGTGCACGGTACCCACAGCGCCGGTGCGTTCTGGACCCCCATCGCGCGTGAGCTGACACTGCGCGGTCACCGCGTCGCCACGGTGGACCAGCCGCACCACGGCGCGGAGGCTTTCGTGCCGGAGTCGTACCAGCGGCAGGACCTCGAAGCGATGGCGGCCGAGGCCTCCCCGCTGAAGGGCCTCGGGCTGGACGACTACGAGGCGCGCGTCACCGGCATCGTCCGGCGGGCGGCGCGGAACGGCCCGGTGGTGCTGGTCGGGCACAGCCTGGGTGGCGTATCGGTCAGCCGGGTCGCCGATGCCGTCCCGCATCTGCTTCGCCACATCTGCTACATGGCGGCGTTCTGCCCCAGCCGGGTCATGCCCTCAGCGGACGCCTGCACGGCGGCACCCGAGAACGCGGACGCCGTCAGCCCGGTCGAGCTGACGGTGGGTGACCCGGACCGGCTCGGTGTCCTACGCCTGAACTTCCGGACGGGTGACAGCCACGCGCTGGCCCTCCTGAAGCAGATGATCTGCGCGGACTACCCCGACGCCGACTTCCGCCGGACCCTGGCCGGCATGCAGACCGACGAGCCCGTCGCGGCGTACGCGGGCCGCGCGGTCGGCCGGGCCGGTAGCTGGGGACGCGTCCCCCGCACCTACCTGCGTTTCGGCAGGGACCGGACGATCGCCACCGCGCTCCAGGACAGGATGATCGCGGAAGCCGACGCGTTCACCCCCGGCAACCGCTTCCGCGTGCACGACTTTCCCGGAGCGTCACACGTCGGCCCCCTGGACCCCCTCCCGGTCGCAGAAGCCCTGGACACGCTCGCGCGGTAGGGAGGGGGGCGGGGGGAGCCCGGAGTCGCAGGCCGAGTGCGACGCCGGGGCCTCGCCGAAGCGGGTGGGTCAGATGTGTCCGAAGAACAGGCCGCCCGGCGCGTCAGGGTCGTTGGAGAGGAAGTGCTCGCGGACCGCGCGGATGAACTCGTGACGCGAGATCACGCCGTCACCGTCGGTGTCCAGCTTGGTGAACATGTCCATCGCATCGGGACCGTCGGTCTTCCATACGTCCCTCAGGAAGCGGGCGAACTCGTCCTTGCTGATCTCGTTGTCGCCGTTTTCGTCGAGGACGTCGAAGATCGCGTGGCCGCCGCCCTCGGTCACGTTGAGCCGACTGGTGTCGATGACCGCGAGCCGGTTGGCCGTGATGAACTGGTCCTTCGTCAGCCGGTCCGCGTCCACGCCCGAGTGGCGCAGCAGCTCCAGCCAGAAGATCTGGCAGAAGGACTGGAGAGCCCTGGCCCGGCGGTCGTCCTTGCCGAGCTGGTATGCCTGGATGTAGCGGTCGGCGAGCTTCTGGTAGTCCGTCCAGTCCACATAGCCGTCGTGGTTGGCGTCCATGCTGTCGAAGGTGCGATCGAGCTTGATGGTGACGATGTCCTGTGCCGCAGCGGTCATGGCCGAGTCCTTCCGTGATCTTGTCTCGGGCTTCTCAGCATGGGGAATCTCGGCCGGCAGCAACCGCGAATGCCCCCTACCGCACACGATCTAGTGATCGTCTTTGCGTCATGGCTCATATCAGCCGTGCGAGTTCGAGTCTGATCGACGCGGGGGGCCCGACGCGGCACGCCGGGAGCGCTGCTCTCCTACCTCGGGCTCACCGCAGGCGCGTCGCCCGTCGCGTCGCCCGTGGCGTCGTCCTCCGCCGGGGCCTCGCCGAAGCGGGCCAGGGCCAGGGCGCCCGCGACGGCCACCGCGAAGCCGGTGATGGCCAGCCAGCCGAGGCCCTCGCGGGTACGGTCCCCGAGCCAGATGACGCCGACCAGTGCGGGGCCGATCGTCTCGCCCAGGACCATTCCGGCGGTCGCCGTCGTCACCGAGCCGCGTTGCAGCGCCGAGGTGAGCAGCAGGAACGCCGAGCCGCCGCCCACCAGCAGCGCGTACGTGGCCGGGTTGGTCAGCAGCGCGCCCGGTGACACGTCGTCGATGAGCCGGACGGCGACCTCCACCACGCCGAATCCGCAGCCCGCGCCGAGCCCCAGGACCAGTGCGCGGGCCCGCTCGGGCAGCCGGCCCGCCGCCGTACCGATCAGCAGGACGGCGACCGCGATCCCGAGCATCGACCAGCGCAGCGCGTCCGAGCCGGTCAGGTGGCCCTCGCCGCCGGAGGCGAGCCCCAGCATGCCCAGACCCGCGCAGACCACGGCGACGGCCGTCCACTCGGTGGAGCTCAGCCGCACCTGGAGCAGGCGGGCGGCGACGACGGCGGTGACGGCGAGACTCGCGGCCAGAGCCGCGCCGACCGCGTAGATGGGCAGCGAGCGCAGGGCGATGATCTGGAGCACGAAGCCGAGGCCGTCGAGAGCGAGTCCGGCGACGTAACGCCACTGCCGTACCGCCCGCAGCAGCAGCGCCGGATCGACCCCCGCCCCGGCGCCGGGCTCGGCCGCGGCCCGCGCGGCGACGGCCTGAAGGACGGAGGCCGTGCCGAAGCAGACCGCTGAACCGAGCGCGCAGATCATCCCCAGGAGCACACGGGGACTCTACTGGGGCACCGAGCGCCGGAGGGGAGCCCGGTGGTCAGCCGCGCAGGACTTCGCGGAGCTGCTCCAGGCCCCAGTCCAGGTCCTCCTTGCTGATCACCAGCGGCGGGGCGATCCGGATCGTCGAACCATGGGTGTCCTTCACCAGCACCCGGCGTTCCATCAGCTTCTCGGAGATCTCCCGGCCCGTGCCGTGACCGGGGGCGATGTCGACACCCGCCCAGAGCCCGCGCCCCCGCACCGTCTCCACCGCACCCCCGCCCACCAGCAGCCCCAGCTCCTGGTGGAGGTGGTTGCCCAACTCCGTTGCCCGCTGCTGGAACTCACCGGTGCGCAGCATCGCGATGACCTCCAGCGCCACCGCGCACGCCAGCGGATTGCCGCCGAACGTCGAACCGTGCTCCCCGGGGCGGTACACCCCCAGCACCGCGGCCGACGACACCACGGCCGAGACCGGCACGACACCGCCGCCCAGCGCCTTGCCGAGCACGTACATGTCCGGCACGACGCCCTCGTGCTCGCACGCGAACGTCTTCCCGGTCCGGCCCAGGCCCGACTGGATCTCGTCCGCGATGAACAGCACATTCCGCTCGCGGGTCAGCTCCCGCACCCCGGGGAGGTAGCCGGGCGGCGGCACCAGCACCCCCGCCTCGCCCTGGATCGGCTCCAGCAGCACCGCCACGGTGTTCTCCGTCATCGCGGCCCGCAGCGCGGTCAGGTCCCCGTACGGCACGATCTCGAACCCCGGCGTGTACGGGCCGAAGTCCGCACGGGCCTCGTGGTCCGTGGAGAAGCTGATGATCGTCGTCGTCCGGCCGTGGAAGTTGTCCGAAGCGACGATGATCTTGGCCATGCCGTCCGGGACGCCCTTGACCCGGTAGCCCCACTTGCGGGCGGTCTTCACCGCGGTCTCCACGGCCTCCGCCCCGGTGTTCATCGGCAGCACCATCTCCATGCCGCACAACTCGGCCAGCTGCGTACAGAAGTCGGCGAAGCGGTCGTGGTGGAAGGCCCGCGAGGTCAGGGTCACCCGCTCCAGCTGTGCCTTGGCCGCGTCGATCAGACGGCGGTTGCCGTGGCCGAAGTTGAGCGCCGAGTAGCCGGCGAGCATGTCCAGATAGCGCCGCCCCTCGACATCGGTCATCCAGGCACCCTCCGCCGTCGCGACGACGACAGGCAGCGGATGGTAGTTGTGCGCGCTGTGCGCATCGGCGGAGGCGATGGCGTCTTGCGTGGTCGACACGGGATCTCCGTTCGTCGTGCGGATTGGGTTGGTGTGCCCACTTTGTATCGTCGGTCGGATCGCCCACGAGGAAACCTTCACTTCACGGCGCGCCCGCGCCCTCGGCGGGTTGAGGGCGACCGGCAGGGGTGACGGAGTCAGTCCCCGCGCGGGCCCCGGAAGTCCACCGAGGTGACCAGGACGTAGTCGAAGAAGACGGGGTCCCCCTCCTCGTCCACCGGATACTCGAAGCTGCTCTCGTTCGAGAGGATCACCTTGAGATCGGGGAGGGTGTCGACCCCGTCATCGTTCTGCTCGACCGTGTGACCCAGCTCGCCCGCCCGAGCCGGTGCCACCGGCTCGGCGGCGCACCCCGGCACCGGTCCACCCGCCCGTCCGGCGGCAGGCCCGGACGGGTCGTACCGCACCTCGACCCCGCCGAAGTCGAACCAGTCCATGACCGCGGCCCGGACCGGGGGCGTCAGCACCAGCACGACCAGGAGGCCCGACAGCGCGGCCGCCAGCAGCCGGGCGCGGCGGCGGACCCACACCCGGGCCCGCTCCCGCCGGCCCGGGGCGGCGGGAGCGGGCACCCCTTCGGCGACGATCCGCGCCAGCACCCGCTCCGCCATCGTCAGCCCGGCGTCCCCCGGAACCTCCAGACCGCGCCCCAGCGCCAGAAGCTCCGCCCGCAGCCGTGCCCGGCCGCCCTGCGGCTCCGGCTCATTCACATCCCCGGCGTCCTTCACGCTTCCCGTCACCCCCTTCCGTCGGCTGTGCCGGCACAGCCGGGCCCACCTCGTGCCTATCGACCGCGCCCGCCGGGCCTGCCGAGCCCGCCGCGCCCAGCGGGGCGAAGGGGCCGTGCGGGCCCAGCGCCCCGAGGCTCTTCTCCAGCTTCTTGAGCGCGCGGTTCAGCCGGGACTTCACCGTGCCCCGCGGCCAGTCCAGCGTCCGGGCCGTCTCCGCCTCGTCCATCTCCAGCAGATAGCGGCAGGTGACGACCTGGCGCTGCTTCTCGCCCAGCCCGTCCAGAGCCGCTATCAGCAGCGTCCGCCGCTCCTGGGCCAGTGCGGCCGCCGCCGGATCCGTCGCGTCCGGTATCAGCGGATCGGCCTCCCGCAGCCCCGCCTCGCGGCCGGCCACCGCGCGCAGCCGGCCGGCCGAGCGGACTGTGTTCCTGGTCTCATTCACGACGATCCGCAACAGCCACGGCCGGAACGCGGCGCCCTCGCGGAAACTCCCGAGCGAGCGGTACGCCTTGAAGAAGGCGGACTGCACCACATCCTCCGCCTCCGCCCCGGCGCCGAAGGCGACCGCCGCACGCAGCGCGGCGCCCGTGTGCGCGCGCACCAGCTCGGCGTACGCCTCGGCCTCGCCCGCGCGCACCCGCGCGATCACCGCCGCCTCGGAGACGGGCCCGTCCGGCGCCCGGTCCTTCCGCCCTCCGGCGGGCGCGAAAGCGCGGCCCGCACCGTCGTCATCGATGGCGCGGCCCCCCTTCCGGCCCGGCTGCAGGGCCCCCTCCTGCGTCCTCACACCTTTCATACACCGGCTGCCCGAGATCGGTTCCGTACCTGAGACAATGATTTCTATGGCCTCTGAACGTCCCCGTGTGCTCTCCGGAATCCAGCCCACCGCAGGCTCGTTCCACCTCGGCAACTACCTCGGCGCGGTCCGCCAGTGGGTGGCCCTGCAGGAGTCCCACGACGCCTTTTACATGGTCGTCGACCTGCACGCGATCACCATCGCGCAGCCCCCCGAGGAACTGCGCGCCAACACCAGGCTCGCCGTCGCCCAGCTGCTCGCCGCCGGGGTCGACCCGGACCGCTGCACGCTCTTCGTCCAGAGCCACGTCCCCGAGCACGCCCAGCTCGGCTGGGTCATGAACTGCTTGGCCGGCTTCGGTGAGGCGGCCAGGATGACGCAGTTCAAGGACAAGTCCGGCAAGCAGGGCACCGACCGCACCACGGTCGGGCTCTTCACCTATCCGATGCTGATGGTCGCGGACATCCTGCTCTACCAGGCCGACCAGGTCCCGGTGGGCGAGGACCAGCGCCAGCACCTGGAGCTGACCCGCAACCTCGCGGAGCGGTTCAACGGCACCTACGGCGACACGTTCACCGTGCCGGACCCGTACATCCTCAAGGAGACGGGAAAGATCTACGACCTCCAGGACCCGTCCGCCAAGATGAGCAAGTCGTCGGCGAACCCCAAGGGTCTGATCAACCTCCTCGACGAGCCGAAGGTCACCGCCAAGAAGGTGAAGAGCGCGATCACCGACACCGACACGGTGATCCGCTTCGACCCGGCGGAGAAGCCGGGCGTCAGCAATCTGCTCTCCATCTACTCGACGCTCACCGACACGTCCGTCGCCGACCTGGAGCAGAAGTACGAGGGCAAGGGCTACGGTGCGCTGAAGACCGACCTCGCGGAGGTCATGGTCGATTTCGTCACACCGTTCCGCACCCGCACCCAGGAATATCTCGACGACACCGAGACGCTGGACTCCATCCTGGCCAAGGGAGCGGAGAAGGCCAGGGCCGTCGCCGCCGAGACCCTGGCGCGGACCTACGACCGGATGGGTCTTCTGCCCGCGAAGCACTGAGTCCAAGGACCCTGGCGGTACCACCTCCACAGGCGGCACACTGGCGGCGTGAAGCTTGCGGCCGTCAGTGGCCGAAAACAGACCATCGAGGATTGAGGAGAACGACGTGGGGACCGTAACGCTCGGCGTTTCGATCGCGGTCCCGGAGCCCTACGGCAGCCTGCTCCAGCAGCGGCGCGCGAGCTTCGGGGACCCTGCCGCACATGGCATTCCCACCCACGTCACCCTCCTTCCGCCGACCGAGGCGGAGGCGGCCCGGCTGCCCGCGATCCAGGCACATCTCGCCGGGATCGCGTCCGGTGGCCGCCCCTTCCCGATGCGGCTGTCCGGCACGGGCACCTTCCGCCCGCTCTCGCCGGTCGTCTTCGTCCAGGTCGTCGAGGGCGCCTCGGCCTGCTCCTGGCTGCAGAAGCGGGTCCGGGACGCGTCGGGGCCGCTGGTGCGCGAGCTCCAGTTCCCGTACCACCCGCACGTGACCGTGGCGCACGACATCTCCGAAGAGGCGATGGACCGGGCGTACGCGGAGCTGGGCGATTACGAGGCCGCCTGGACCTGCGGTTCCTTCGCGCTGTACGAGCAGGGCCCGGACAGCGTCTGGCGCAAGATCAACGAGTTCCCGTTCGCGGCGGGGGGCGGCGCGCCCGCCCTCCCCGCGCAGAGCGGCAGCTCCGTGGACGCGCCCTCGCTCCACCCCTGAGCCGATAGGCCCGGGGGCCGCCGGATCAGACCGGCAGCCGCCGGAACAGCGGGCGCGGCACATGCCGCAGCGCCGACATCACGGCCCGCAGCGCCCCCGGCACCCACACCGTCTCCGAGCGGCGGCGCAGACCCGTCACGATCGCGGCCGCGACCGCGTCCGGCGTCGTCACCAGGGGCGTCCGCGTGAACGGGATCGTCGCGAGCGGCGCCTCGGCCGCCGTACCGGCCGACTGCACGGGACCGGGGCGTACGACCATCACGTGCACGCCCGTGCCGTGCAGAGCGTCCCCGAGCCCCTGCGCGAACGCGTCCAGGCCCGCCTTGCTCGACCCGTAGATGAAGTCCGCGCGCCGGGCGCGCTCCCCGGCCACCGATGACAGCACCACCAGCGAGCCGTGCCCCTGCGCCTGGAGTGCGCCCGCGCACACCAGCCCGGCGGAGACGGCCCCCGTGTAGTTCGTCTGGGCGACCCGGACCGCCGAGAGCGGTTCCTCCTCGTCACGTTCCTGGTCGCCGGGGATACCGAAGGCGAGGAGCACCATGTCGATGTCGCCCTCGGTGAAGATCTTGCCGAGGGTCATCTCGTGCGACTCGGTGTCCAGCGCGTCGAAGTCGACGGTACGGACGTAGGCGCCGCGCCCGCGCAGCTCGGCCGCCGCGGACTCCAGGGCGGGGGAGGGGCGTCCGGCGAGCCACACCGTGCGGGTGCGGCAGGCGATCAGGCGGCGTGCGGTGGCGAGCCCGATCTCCGATGTGCCGCCGAGGACGAGCAGGGACTGCGGGGCACCGAAGGCATCCTTCACGGAAACGCTCCTTGGGGGAGGGGGAGAAGGCGGGGGAGAGGGGGGAGCGGGGAGAGCGGGGAGAAAGAGAGTCGGGGCGGCGCGTCGGTCAGAGCGAGAGCCGGCGCGAGAGATCCGATCTGAACGCGCCGTCCGGGTCCAACTCGGCACGCAGCGAACGGAAGTCGCCCAGTCGCGGGTACATCGCGGCCAGCACGTCCGGGCGGATCCGGGCGTCGTTCGTCAGGCAGACCCGGCCGCCCGAGGCCGCCACCTCCTCGTCCAGGCCGTCGAGGAAGCGCGCCAGCCCCGGCAGGGCGGCCGGCAGGTCGAGGGAGAGCGCCCAGCCGGGCACCGGGAACGACAGCCAGCCCGGATCGCCCGCACCGAACCGCCGGAGCACGCCGGGGAACGGCGCGCTCCGGCGCCGCGAGAGCTGCCGGACGATCCGGTGCAGCGTCTCCTCCTGTCCGTGGCCGACGGCGAACTCGTAGTGCACGAGACCGCCGCGCCCCTGGACCGGGCTCCAGTGCGGCACCGCGTCCAGCGGGTGGAAGAAGGCGGAGATCCGCCGCAGCTCACCGGTGCGGGACCGGGGCGCCCGGCGGTGGCGCAGTTCGGCCAGGGCGGCCGCAGAGGCGCGGCCGAGCAGCCCTCCCGAGCCGAGACCCGGGACGAGACCCGGGACGAGACCCGAGCCGAGACCCGGGACGAGACCCGAGCCGAGATCCGAGAGGAGGCCCGAGCCGAGACCCGGTACAAGATCCGAGACGCGCGAGGAAGCGGCGGGCCGTTGGGCGGTGCGGAAGGCGAGCGGTGTGCGCTGGGCGTGCGCCGGGAGTGCATCCAAGGGGGCGTGCTCCCCCCGGGTCAGTACGCCCCGGCCCGTCGCCCGGCCGCGCGAGGTCAGGTCGATCCGGGCGGACGCGTAGCGGTGGCGGTCGCCGTCCGTGGCGAGACGGGTCATCAGGTCGTCCAGATCGGCGGCCCGTTCGGTGTCGACCGACATCAGGGACGTCGCGACGGGGTGGAACCGGAGCGTGGCCGAGAGGATCACCCCGGTCAGGCCCATGCCGCCGGTGGTCGCGTCGAAGAGCGGGGTGCCGGGCCGGACCGTACGGATGCCGCCGTCGGCGGTGAGCAGCTCGAACCGTACGACGTGGCGGGAGAAGGAGCCCGCGGCGCGGTGGTTGTCGCCGTGGACGTCGGAGCCGATCGCGCCGCCCACCGTGATGTACCGGCTGCCGGGCGTCACCGGCAGGAACCAGCCGAGCGGAAGCAGCACCTCCACCAGCCGGTGCAGGCTCACACCCGCCTCGCACACCACCTCACCGGTCCCGGCGTCGAAGGCGAGGACGCGGTTCAGCGCCGTCATGTCGAGGACCGAACCCCCCGCGTTCTGCGCCGAATCGCCGTGCGCCCGGCCCAGCCCTCGGGCGATCGAGCCACGGGGCCCGCAGCCGCGTACCGTCGCCGCCGCCTCCTCGTAACTAGCGGGGCGGAAGCGCAGCGCGGTCGTCGGGGCGGTGCGGCCCCAGCCGGTCAGGGACACGGTGTCGACAGACATGAGGGTGACCGTATCGCCCGAGAAAACACCTTTGAGGGATTTGTTACAACACTCACCGAAATGGGTGATTGAAAGGGTGTCATCTCCTACGTGGCCGACCGGACGTCGGTTTTCGGTGCCGGGGAGGGTAGTCGTACATCATGGACTGGCTGAAAAAACTCCCCGTCATCGGGCCGCTCGTCTCCCGGCTGATGGAGACGCACGTCTGGCGCAGTTACGAAACGCTGGTACGGGTCCACTGGGCGCGGCTCGCGGCGGCGATCACGTTCATCAGCTTCCTGGCGCTCTTCCCGCTGATCGCGGTCGCCGCGGCGGTCGGCGCCGCGCTGCTCTCCGACAGTCAGCTCGACAAGATCGAGGACAAGGTCGCCGAGCAGGTCCCCGGCATCTCCGACCAGCTGGGCATCGACAATCTGGTGGCGCACGCGGGCACGGTCGGACTGGTGGCCGGTGCGCTGCTGCTCTTCACCGGCATCGGCTGGATCGGCTCGATGCGGGACTGCCTGCGCGCGGTCTGGGACATGGACGATCTGGACGAGGGCAATCCGGTCATCCGCAAGCTCAAGGACGCCGGGGTGCTGTTCGGCCTGGGCGGGGCGGCCCTGGTGACCCTGGCGATCTCCTCTGTCGGCTCCGTCGCCGTCGGCTGGATCGCCGATCTGCTCAACATCCCTGAGAACGGCGCGGGCGGGGTGCTGCTGCGGATCGCGGCCCTGCTGGTCGGGGTGGTCGCCGACTTCCTGCTGTTGCTGTACCTGCTGACCCTGCTGCCCGGCGTCGAGCCGCCGAGGCGCCGGCTGGTGGTGGCCTCACTCGTCGGCGCGGTCGGCTTCGAGCTGCTGAAGCTGCTGCTCGGCAGCTATATGAAGGGCGTCGCGTCGAAGAGCATGTACGGGGCGTTCGGCGTGCCGATCGCCCTGCTGCTGTGGATCAACTTCACCGCGAAGCTGCTGCTGTTCTGCGCGGCCTGGACGGCGACGCCGAGCAAGGACGCAGAGGAGCCGCGCCCCGTGGAGGGCGACGCGGCTCCGGACGCCTCGGACGCCTCGGACGCCTCGGGTGCCCCAGGCGCCCCGGACGTCCCGGCCGACGGCGGCGAGACCCGGGGCGGGAGCACCCGGGCACAGCGAACCCGGGGCGCGAGCGCCCCGGGCGGCCGGGTCGGAGGCGGCCGGGTCAGGGCCGGCCGGGTCAGGGGCGGGAGCGGCGGCGCACCAGGTCCGGCAGCGGCCAGCGCCGGTTGACCAGGTACGCGGCCCCGGCGACCAGCACCAGCACCCCGCCGATGATGCCCAGCGCGACCCCGACCCCGCCGGAACCGCCCGTGGCGGCGGCCTTCGTGGTCTTCGCCGCGCCGTGCTGGGCCTTGGCGGCGGCGGGCCCGTCGGCCTCCGCGCCCTTGCCCGTGCCGTTGTCGGGCACCGCGGACTTCGGGGGGACCAGTTCGCCGACCGGTGTCACCTTGCCGCTCGCGCTGAAGCCCCAGTCGAGCAGGCTCGCCGCCTCGTTGTAGACGGCGTGCGTCTCGTCGGACGACGGGTGCATGACGGTGACGAGTAGCACCTTGCCGTTGCGCTCGGCGACACCCGTGAAGGTGTTGCCCGCGTGCGACGTGTAGCCGTTCTTGACGCCCGCGATGCCCTTGTACGGGGTGACGCCGTCGGCTCCGGTGAGCAGCCGGTTGGTGTTCTGGATGCCGAACTCCTCCCGCTTCTCGCCCTTCTCCTTCTTGCCGGGGAACTCCGCCGTGCCGGTCGAGCAGTACTCGCGGAAGTCCGCGTTCTGCAGCCCGCTGCGGGCGAACAGGGTCAGGTCGTACGCACTGGAGACCTGTTTGGGGGCGTCGTAGCCGTCGGGCGACACGACGTGGGTGTCCAGGGCCTGCAGCTCCTCGGCGTGGCTGTTCATGTCGTCGACGGTCTTCGGGACGCCCCCGTACATCGAGGCCAGCACGTGCACCGCGTCGTTGCCCGAACGCAGGAAGACGCCGAGCCACAGGTCGTGCACCGTGTAGCTGAGGTCCTCCTTCACCCCCACCAGGCTGCTGCCCTCGCCCATGTCCGCGAGGTCCTCGTCCTTCACCGTGTACTCCCGCGTCTTCGGCTGCAGGGCCGGTGCCGGCATCACGGTGTCCGCGAACAGCATCTTCAGGGTGGAGGCCGGAGGCAGCCGCCAGTGCGGATTGTGCGAGGCGAGCACCTCACCGCTCTCGGCGTCCGAGACCATCCACGATCTGCCGGTCAGGTCCTTGGGCAGGACCGGCGCCCCGGGGCCGAGATTCACCTGGGTGCCCGACTGACCCAGCTGTTCGCCACCGACCCGCGACATGTCGGCGGGCGGCTTCGGCGCGTCGTCGGAGGTGTCCTTGTCGACCGCAGAGGCAGGGCTGACGGCGAGAGCGGACAGCAGGGCGGCAGAGGTGACCGCCAGTGCGGTCTTCTTGAGAGCTGACACGGTCGAAAACGTACATGCAGTTGATGTGAAAATAGGCACCGACGGTATGACCCGCCGGGCGCACCGCCAGGACAGCCCACCCAGGAACAGCCCACCCCGGGCGAGCCGGCCCGGGCGGGCCGGAGATACTGAGTCCATGAAGCTCAGCCGCCCCGTCTCCTGGTTCCTGCTCGCTTTCGGGGTGTGGAGCTGGTTCATCTGGATCACTTTCGTCAAGAACCTGTGGAAGGACGGCAGCGGTCTCGCCTTCGACGACGCGGGTGACCCTACTGCGTACTTCTGGGTGCATCTGCTGCTCGCCATCACGTCCTTTCTTCTGGGGACGGCGGTTGGCGTGATCGGGTTCCGCGGCGTCAGGGCATTGCGCGACCGGTCCGCGTAGCGGCTCGGCACCTCGTACGGACCGAATACGGACAAACAGGGCGGGGCGGCGTACATGGCAGTCATGGGGTTCGTTCTGCTGGCGGTCGTGGCCCTCGCGCTGCTCGTCGCCGTGCACCGCTATGTGTGGCGCCGCTTCGTCGGTGACACGACCGCCGCCGGCAGCCGGCTGCGCCGGGCGGGCACGGTGGCGGCGTACGTACTCCCACTGCTGAGCGTCGGCGCCCTGGTCTCCGGCCGCTCGGGTGTGCCGTTCTGGCTCCAGCAGGTGCTGGCCTGGCCGGGCTACCTGTGGCTGGCCGCGCTGCTCTACCTGACCCTGGCCCTGCTGGTCGGTGAGGCGGTACGGCCGCTGCTGCGCCGGCTGCTCGCGCGCCGGGCGACGACGGCCGGGGCCGGGACCGATCCGGCGCGCACGCCGGAGACCGAGCAGACGGCGGAGAACGGACAGGTGGCGGAGGCCGAGCGCGCCGGCTCCGACACCAGGACGGCCGCACCACCCGCCCCCCTCGCGCCGCCCGCGCCCCCCGCACCCTCCGCCTCGCGCCGGCTCTTCGTCGCGCGGGCCGTCGGGGGCGCCGCGGCCGTCGCCGGGCTCGGCACGGTCGGGTACGGCACGTACGGGGTGCTGCGCGGCCCGCGGGTCAAGCGCGTCACCATCCCGCTGGCCCGGCTGCCCCGCTCCGCGCACGGTTTCCGGATCGCCGTGGTCAGCGACATCCACCTCGGCCCGATCCTGGGCCGGGCGCACACCCAGCGGATCGTCGACACGGTCAACCGGACCCAGCCCGACCTGATCGCGGTCGTCGGGGACCTGGTCGACGGATCGGTCGCGGATCTCGGTCCGGCCGCGGAGCCGCTCGCGGGCCTCCGCTCCCGGCATGGCGCGTTCTTTGTCACCGGCAACCACGAGTACTACTCCGGCGCGGCCCAATGGGTGGACCACGTAAGGGAATTGGGGATGCACCCGCTGGAGAATGCCCGGGTGGAGATCGACGGCTTCGATCTTGCCGGGGTCAATGACATCGGGGGCGAGAGCGAGGGGCAGGGCCCGGACTTCGGCCGCGCCCTGGGCGACCGGGACCGCTCACGGGCCGCCGTCCTCATGGCCCATCAGCCCGTCCTCATCGACGAGGCCGTCGCGCACGGCGTGGACCTGCAGCTCTCCGGGCACACCCACGGCGGCCAGCTCTGGCCGGGCAACTACATCGCGGAGCTGTCCAACCCCACGGTCGCCGGTCTCGAACGCTACGGCGACACCCAGCTCTACGTCACGCGCGGCGCGGGCGCCTGGGGTCCGCCGGTACGGGTCGGTGCCCCCTCGGACATCACCGTCGTCGAACTCGCCTCCAAGCACGCCTAGACGGCGTCCGCAGGCGAATTCGGTGACCGGTTACCAACCCTCTGTATTCGGCCTATCGTCGAAGGTTTCAAGTAACGAACGAAAGGCTGTGTATCCCTGATTTCCTCTTCCAGATGTGAAAATCGTGTGATTGGCTGAGCGCGAACGTGCGGTGATCTGCGTATCTGAGCGCGACACCGAGGTGGGGCTGTTAAGGGAGAGCACGGCAATGCGGTCGATCCGAATACGGATTCTCGCGATTCTCGCGGTTTTGGTCATCGCAGGCGTCGGCGCCTGGCAGTTGCTTCCTTCGGACGGAGCGAAGGAGGATCCGGTCTCCGTCGGCACGACCGACATAGTGACCTCGCTCGACCCGGCGGGAGCGTACGACGCCGGCTCATGGGCGATGTACAGCAACGTCTACCAGTCCCTCATGACGTTCAAGTCCGGGGCGATCGTCCCCGAGCCGGACGCGGCCGAGAGCTGCGGCTTCCTCGGCGGGAAGCTCCAGACGTACCAGTGCAAGCTCCGTGACGACCTGTCGTTCTCCAACGGCCGGAAGATCACCGCGGAGGACGTCAAGTACTCCTTCGAGCGCATGCTCAGGATCAAGACGAACGTCGGTCCCTCGGTGCTGTTCCCGACCCTCAAGAACGTGGTGACCGAGGGCCGGACGATCACGTTCAACCTCTCGTCGCGCGACGCGACGTTCCCGCAGAAGCTCGCCACCGGGGCCGGTTCGATCGTCGACCGGGAGGCCTACTCGGACAACAAGCTGCGGGCCGACAACAAGGTCAGCGGCTCGGGGCCGTACGTGCTCAAGTCGTACGAGCCGGGCGCCAAGGCCGAACTGGTGCCGAACAGCAAGTACAAGGGCGCGCTGAAGAAGACCGGCGGACCGGTCACCGTGCGCTACTACAAGCAGTCGGAGGACCTGCTGGCGGCCTGGAAGTCGGGGCAGATCGATGTCACGCACCGTCAGCTCCCGCCGACCGCGCTCGCGGAGCTGAACCCCGGCGATTCCGACCAGCGCGTCACGGAGGCGGACAGCGCCGAGATCCGCAACCTCGTCTTCAACGTCCGCGCCGGTTCGCCGCTCGCCGACAAGCGGGTCCGCCAGGCCATCGCGTCGATCATCGACCGCGCGCCGCTGGTGACCAAGGTCTACCAGGGCACCGTCGAGCCGCTCTACTCGCTGATCCCGCAGGGCTACATCGGGCACAGCACCCCGTTCTTCGACGAGTACCCGTCGCCCGACCCCAAGCGGGCCAAGAAGCTGCTGGAGGAAGCGGGCGTCCAGCTGCCGCTCCCGATCACCTTCGCCTACCGCACCGGCGACTCGTACACGCCGGAGAGCAAGGAGATCCAGCGTCAGCTGAACGCGGACGGGCTGTTCAAGGTGACGATCAAGTCCGTGGAGTGGACGGCGTTCCAGAAGGGCTACGCGGCCGGTAAGTACGACATGTACACCGTCGGCTGGCTCCCCGACTACCCGGACCCCGACACCTTCAGCCAGCCGCTCGTGGGCCGTGACACCAGCCTCCACAACGGCTACAGCAGCAAGAAGATGGACCAGCTGATCAGCGACACGCTGCAGTTCAGCGACCGCAGCCGCACCTCGGCCGACTTCAAGGACCTCCAGAAGCTGGTCGGCGAGGACGTGCCGCTCGTCCCGCTGTGGCAGAAGAAGGACTACGTCCTCGCCAAGCCCGACGTGTCCGGTTCGCAGTACCTCTCGGACGGCACCGGCATCTGGCGGCTGTGGGAACTCGGCTGGATCTGACGGTCCCTCGCGGACCAGCAGGCAGAACGCACAGGAGCGGCCGCCCCGGCATCAGCGGGGCGGCCGCTCCGGCGTGTGCCCCGTCGCGCCCGGCAGGAACTCCTCCAGCACCGCGTGGACCTGGCGCACGAGCGGTCGCAGCACCCGGAACCGGGACAGCGCGATGGCCCGCGCGATGATCGGTGCGGTGCGCTCCACGAGGCGGCGGCTGCGTTCGGCGTCGTCCGTCCGGTCGTACACCCAGTACAGCACCAGGCCCATCTGGTTCAGCCACATCAGCTGCGGCAGCAGCTCCGCCAGTTCGGGATCGACCTTGGTGTCCGCGCCCGCCAGGCAGCGCCGGTGGATGGAGATCGCCGCGTCGCGGGCCGCGACGGAGTCCTTGGAGAAGGGGCTGAGCGGGCTCTCCGGATCGGCGGCGTTCTTGAAGAACTGGGCGGCGAAGCGGTGGTACGGCTCCGCCACGTCCAGCCAGCCGAGGAGGACCCCGCGGATGCGTACCGCGAGGTCCTGGTCGCCGGCCAGAACCGGCTGGACCGCCGCCTCGTGCTCGGCGGCGATCCGGTCGTAGAAGCCCTGGACGAGGTGTTCCTTGGACGAGAAGTAGTAGTACGCGTTCCCTACGGAGACACCGGCCTCCTGGGCGATGGCCCGCATCGTCGTCTTGTCGTAACCGCGTTCCTGGAAGAGCCGGAGCGCGGTTTCGAGGATGAGTGTGCGGGTCTGCTCGCTCTTGGGAGCCTTGACTTCCTTCACGTCCTTCTCTTCCTTCACCACGGTCCCGAGGGTATCGGGGATCACCGTGTGCCGGGCTCCGGCCCTCGCACCGCGCACTCCCCGCCCCCGCCGCCGTCCGTCCCGCAGGGCGCCGCCGTCAGCGAGCGGTACTTCGCGGCGGCGAGGACGGTCGCCCTGGCGAACGGGCGGCCGGCCGGGGTGGTCAGCCAGTGGGCCTTCGGCCGGTGCTCGGCCAGCGCCCAGAGGCAGACGATCCACGCGGACGTGGACCGGTAGACCTGGCCCCCGTCACCGATGACCGTGATCTCCTCCAGCGTCCCGGAGTGGTCGAGAGCGGGGAAGCGGCGGTGCGCCTCGGCGGAGCCGGCCGGGACCAGGTCCAGCGGGACCAGCTGACGCTGTCTCATCAGCCACTGCCGCAGATGGACGCAGAGCGAGCACTGCGCGTCGTAGAGGACGGTGAGCCGGCTGACGGACGGCCGTCGCCCAGCTGTCCGGGTTGTCATGGCCCGCCCTCACGCCTTGGTGGCGGGAGCGGTCCACGGCCCGGTGCCCGGAGGCGTCCAGCCCTGCGGCGCCACGGGCGGGGTGTGCTCGCGCTCCATCATTCCCCGGCGGCGGATCCTGTTCAGCACGTAGACGTTGCCGAGGTGCATGACTCCGAGGACGAGCAGGACGACGCCGACCTTCACCGAGAGTGCGTCGAAGAGGCCGCGGGCGTCGGTGACCGCGTCGGAGTTCTTCAGATAGAGCGTCACGAACCCCAGGTTGACCAGGTAGAAGCCGACCACCAGCAGGTGGTTGACGGCCTCCGCGAGCTTCTCGTTCCCGTGCAGCACATCGGCGAGGAACACCTTGCCGTTGCGGCTGAGCGTGCGGGCCACCCAGATGGTGAGCGCCACGCTGATGAGCAGATAGATGACGTACGCGACAACAGTGAGGTCCATGCCCCACCCTCCCTTGAACGCGTTCAAATGCTGTTGTCATGGACTGTAGACCTGGTTTTGAACAGGTTCAAGCCGGTGCCCCGGTGGTGCGCGTCACCTTCCCGCCGGGCGCCGCGAAGCGTCGTACGCCCGGCACCGCGGCGGTGGCCAGACAGGCCGCGCCGACCGCCATCCCGGCTGCGGCCAGCGGGAGTTCGGCGCCCCAGGCCGAGGCCGCCAGTGGGGCGAGGGCGTACCCCAGCGGCATCGCCCCGAGCGAGAGCAGCCAGTCGTACGAGGTCACCCGGGCCAGCGCGTGTGCGGGTACGGCGGACTGGACGGCGGTCTCCCAGACCGGGTTGAGGTAGCCCAGCCCGGCCTGGGAGACCCCGTACGCGGCGATGGCGACGAGCGCCGGGGCGTGGACGGCCAGCAGGCAGAGCGGCAGCGCGTACAGGGCGAGGCCCAGGTTGGCGATCAGGACCGGGCGGCGGGGGCGGGCCCGGCCGGCCAGCAGCGAGCCGAGCAGCAGTCCGACGGCGCCGGTCTGGAGGAAGGCGAGCCACATGCCCCGGCCGCCGAGGTGGTGGAGGAAGAGCGCCGGGCCGAGCGTCATCAGGACGGCCGCCGCGCCGTTCCAGACGGAGTGCGCGATCAGGCTCGTCCAGTACCAGTCGCGGCCTCGGACCTCGCCCCAGCCCTCCTTGAGGTCGCTGAGCACGGAGCTGCGGGCGACGGGGACGTGCCGGACGTCGATCGCGGACAGCAGGGTCGCGCTGACCGCGAAGCTGGCGCCGTCCAGCACGAACGCCCAGCCGGGCCCCGCGGTGAGGACCAGCGCTCCGGCGACGGCGGGGCCGCCGATCCGGGTGGCGCTGCTGACCACCGCCATCAGGGAGTTGGCGCGCAGCAGCCCGGACTCCGGCACGGTGCCCCGGATCAGCGGCGAGACGGTCGGCATCGCGAACGCCCCGGCGGCGCCGCCGATCGCCTCCGCCACCGCGATCTGCCACAGGGCCGGTGCGCCGGAGAGGAGTTCGGCGCCGACGAAGAGCTGGCTGGCGCACCGTACGAGATCGGTGGTGAGCGCGACCGTACGGGCGTTGAAGCGGTCGCCCACGACGCCGCCGAGCGGCAGCAGGAGCAGCTTGGGCACCATCGCGCAGCCGAGCACCAGCGCGAGCGCCCCGGTCGAGCCGGTGGCCAGGTAGACGGCGAGGGTGAGGGCCGCGGGGATCGCCGCGTCACCCAGCATCGACAGGCTGCGCCCGACGAAGAGCAGGCGGAAGGAGCGGGAGCGCAGAGGATGAGGGTGAGGATGAGGCATGGCGCGGAATCTATTTCGCTTCCGAAGTATTCGTCAACGAAATATAAGGTACCGAAAGGCAGTTGAGGTTCGGCGTAGGCTGTGGACCATGGAGCGACGCGACTGGACCGACGGACATGTGGAGCGGTGGAAGCCGGTGCTTCCGGAACTCGACCCGGACGTCGAGGGCGCGGTGACCCGCATGAAGAAGCTCTCCGTCCATCTGCGCCGGGTGCGCGAACAGTCCCTCCTCGACTTCGACCTGGACCGCCAGGAGTTCGACACCCTGCACAAGCTCGCCGGGCGCGGCGGCACGGCCGCCCCGTCCGATCTCGCCGCCGACCTCGACCTCGCGCCCGCCTCCGTCACCGGCCGGCTGGACGCGCTGGAGCGTCGCGGATTCGTCCGCCGCACGCCCTCCACCACCGACCGGCGGCGCGTGGACGTGGAGTTGACCGACCGGGGGCGTTCGACGTGGCTCGGCGCGATGGACGTCCTCGGCAACGAGGAGGAGCGGCTGCTCGGCGTCCTCGGCAAGGACGAACGCCGACTGCTCAACGCCATGCTGCGGCGCGTCATGGTGGTCGCGGAGGCCCGGGGCGCCGCCGCCTGGGACTGACCGCGCCGGCGGGCGGGAGCCCGGGGCGCCCTCGGTGGCGTCCCGCCCCGGGCTCCGGACGGGCCGTCAGAAGCTCAGTGAGCGGGCGGTGTTGACCTGGGCCATCACCATCGCGAAGGTGCCCTGGTGCATGGCAGGGATCATCGTCCAGTGGTGGCGGCCGGCGCTGGTCACCGACACCTGGACGTATCCGGTGGTCTTCTTCTCCTTCATCAGGAGGAAGAGCAGACCGACCAGGCACAGCAGGGCGAAGAGGATCGCGAGCACGATCCCGACCGTGGGGATCTTCTCCTCGGTGCGCGACATGTCCGTGGCCGTCCACGTCGCGCCCTTGAGGGGCATCGTTCCGGACGGAGTGACGATGGAGTCGCCCATGATCGTGATGTCACCGATCGACAGCATCGGCGCGCCGACGCCCATCGGGAGCATGCCCTGCTGTCCCGGGTACCCGTAACCCGGCACCCCCGGCTGACCTCCCGGGTAGCCGTAGCCCGGCACCCCCGGCTGACCTGCCGGGTAGCCGTAGCCGGGCTGGGGCGGCGCCTCCTGGAACGGCTGCGGGTAGCCGTGGACGGGCGGACCCGCCGGCTGCTGGGGAGGCCCCCACTTGTATGAGTCGTCCGCGTACGGATTCGGATCGCTCAACGTTCCCCGCTCTCGATCGTGCCGTGCGCCCGGTGGCCTGCTGCGACGCGGGCGGCGAACCGTGCCCGGTTCCGCACGACCGTACCGTTACGCGCCGCGCCGTGCAGCCAGGAGGCCCCGCCGCCCGCGGTGTTCGCGCGGAGGACGGGGCCCTGGATGCCGATGACGCCGGGGGAAGGTCAGAAGCGACGCGTGATCAGCGCGCGCTTGACCTCCTGGATCGCCTTGGTGACCTCGATGCCACGCGGGCAGGCGTCCGTGCAGTTGAAGGTGGTGCGGCAGCGCCACACCCCGTCACGGTCGTTGAGGATCTCCAGCCGCTGCTCGCCGCCCTCGTCGCGCGAGTCGAAGATGAAGCGGTGCGCGTTGACGATCGCCGCCGGGCCGAAGTACTGCCCGTCGTTCCAGAACACCGGGCACGAGGACGTGCACGCGGCGCACAGGATGCACTTGGTGGTGTCGTCGAAGCGCTCGCGGTCCTCGGGGGACTGCAGACGCTCGCGGGTCGGCTCGTTCCCCTTGGTGATGAGGAAGGGCATGACGTCGCGGTAGGCCTGGAAGAACGGGTCCATGTCGACCACGAGGTCCTTGAGGACCGTGAGGCCCTTGATGGCCTCGACCGTGATCGGCTTCTCCGGGTTCAGGTCCTTGATCAGCGTCTTGCAGGCGAGCCTGTTCTTGCCGTTGATCCGCATCGCGTCCGAGCCGCAGATGCCGTGCGCGCAGGAGCGGCGGAACGTCAGCGTTCCGTCGGTCTCCCACTTGATCTTGTGAAGGGCGTCGAGGACACGCTCCTTCGGGTCGATCTCGATCTGGAAGTCCTGCCACTCGGACTCCTCGGAGACCTCCGGGTTGAACCGGCGGATCCGGAAGGTGGCGGTGATGAACGGGGAATCGGCGAAGCCGGCCTCGGGCTCAGGGACCTTGTCGGCCTTTTCCATCGTGGGGGTAGCCATCAGTACTTACGCTCCATCGGCTGGTAGCGGGTCTGGACGACCGGCTTGTAGTCCAGCCGGATCGACTCGGTGCCGTCGTCGGCGACCTCGCGGTACGCCATGGTGTGGCGCATGAAGTTGACGTCGTCGCGGGTCGGGAAGTCCTCGCGGTAGTGACCGCCGCGGGACTCCTTGCGGGCCAGCGCCGAAACCGCCATGACCTGGGCGAGGTCGAGCAGGTTGCCCAGCTCGACGGCCTCCAGCAGGTCCGTGTTGAACCGCTTGCCCTTGTCCTGGATGGACACGTCGAGGTAGCGCCTGCGCAGCTCCGCGATCTTGTCGACCGCCGTCTTGATGGTCTGCTCGGTGCGGAACACCATCACGTTGGCGTCCATGCACTCCTGCAGTTCCAGGCGGATCGTGGAGACCCGCTCGGTGCCGGTGGAGTTGCGCAGCCGCTCGACCTGGTCGATGACCGTCTGCGCCGGGTTCTCGGGAAGGTCGAGGTGGTCGTTCTTCGCGGCGTACTCGGCGGCGGCGATGCCGGAGCGGCGTCCGAAGACGTTGATGTCGAGCAGCGAGTTGGTGCCGAGGCGGTTGGCGCCGTGCACGGAGACACAGGCGACCTCGCCGGCGGCGTACAGGCCCGGGACGACGTTGGTGTTGTCGGCCAGCACCTCGCCCTGGACGTTGGTCGGGATGCCGCCCATGGCGTAGTGCGCGGTCGGCTGGATCGGGATCGGGTCCGTGTAGGGCTCGATGCCGAGGTACGTACGCGCGAACTCGGTGATGTCCGGGAGCTTGGCGTCCAGCTGCTCCGGCGGCAGGTGCGTCAGGTCGAGGTAGACGTGGTCGCCCTCGGGACCGCAGCCGCGGCCCTCGCGGATCTCCGTGTAGATGGAGCGCGAGACGACGTCACGGGACGCGAGGTCCTTCATGACGGGCGCGTACTTCTCCATGAAGCGCTCGCCGTCCTTGTTGCGGAGGATGCCGCCCTCACCGCGGGCGCCCTCCGTCAGCAGGATGCCCATGCGCCAGATGCCGGTCGGGTGGAACTGGAAGAACTCCATGTCCTCCAGCGGCAGGCCCCGGCGGTAGCAGGCGGCCTGGCCGTCACCGGTCAGGGTGTGCGCGTTCGACGTCACCTTGAAGAACTTGCCGGTGCCGCCCGAGGCGTAGATGACCGACTTCGCCCGGAAGACGTGGATCTCGCCGGTGGCCAGCTCGTAGGCGACGACGCCGGCGGACTTCTTGACGCCGTCCTCCTCGACGACCAGCTGGTCCAGGACGTAGAACTCGTTGAAGAACTCCACGCCCTCCTTGACGCAGTTCTGGTACAGCGTCTGGAGGATCATGTGGCCGGTGCGGTCGCCCGAGTAGCAGGCACGACGGACCGGGGCCTCGCCGTGGCTGCGGGTGTGACCGCCGAAGCGGCGCTGGTCGATCTTGCCCTCGGGCGTACGGCCGAACGGCAGGCCCATCTTCTCCAGGTCGAGAACGGCGTCGATGGCCTCCTTCGCCAGGATCTCGGCGGCGTCCTGGTCGACCAGGTAGTCGCCGCCCTTGATCGTGTCGAAGGTGTGCCACTCCCAGTTGTCCTCCTCCACGTTGGCGAGCGCGGCGGCCATGCCGCCCTGCGCGGCGCCCGTGTGGGAGCGGGTGGGGTAGAGCTTGGTCAGCACGGCGGTGCGGCTGCGCTTGGTCGACTCGATGGCCGCGCGCATGCCGGCGCCGCCGGCGCCGACGATGACGGTGTCGTACGTGTGGATCTGCATGGTTTACCTCTGGTCCTTCGGGCCCGGCGCCTAGCGGATGTTCGGGTCGAAGGTGAAGATCACCAGCGTGCCCAGCAGGACGGTGAACACCGTGGCGGTGTACAGCAGCATCTTCAGCCAGAAGCGGGTGTTGTCCCGTTCGGCGTAGTCGTTGATGACCGTACGGAGACCGTTGGCGCCGTGCAGCATGGCGAGCCACAGCATCGCCAGGTCCCACATCTGCCAGAACGGCGAGGCCCAGCGGCCGGCCACGAAGGCGAACCCGACCTTGGACACGCCGCCGTCCAGCACCAGCTGGATCAGCAGGTGGCCGATGACCAGGACGACCAGGACGATGCCCGACAGGCGCATGAAGAGCCAGGCGTACATCTCGAAGTTGGTGCGCGACCCCTTGGGCGTCTTGCCGGTCCGCGTACGCGGGGGCTCGATCACGGGGGCCGGATTGTCGACATCGTAGAGGCTGACGCCTTCGACTGCGCCGATCGCGGAAGTCTCGGTGGACATGGGCCTCAGCTCCCGAAGATGGAACGGACGGCGTGGCCGAGGACGGGGTACAGGGCCCCGACCATGAGCACGATCCAGATGCCCAGCACGGTCCAGAGCATCTGCTTCTGGAGTCGCGGGCCCTTGGCCCAGAAGTCCACAGCGATGATGCGGAGACCGTTCAGCGCGTGGAAGAGAATCGCGGCCACGAGGCCGTATTCGAGGAGCGCGACGGGCCATGTCTTGTACGTGGCCACGACCTCGTCGTAGGCCTCGGGGGAGACACGGACGAGAGCGGTGTCCAGGACGTGTACGAACAGGAAGAAGAAAATGAGGACACCGGTGACTCGATGAGCCACCCAGGACCACATGCCTTCCCGGCCGCGGTACAGCGTTCCAGCCGGCACGGAAGAACCCTCCGGGAGCGGGGATTGGGGTCGGCCGGCTTGACTGTCGGTCTGACCCGGCCGGGTACGGTCCACCGGCCCCGGCCATCGTAGCGACGGTTTGTCGGTTCGTTCGCGGCGGGGCCTCTGGTGTGATCAAAGTGGCAATCAATCAGGCACGGACGGGCTAGGCATACGCCTGTCCGCAGGGCGGGGGCCATCCGGAGCCGCCCGTAACCCGTTACTGACTCGATACCAGACCGATGATGCGGCCCCGGGCGAGTCGCCGCATCTCGTCCGCCGTCACGACCCGCTCCTGGTCGGTGTCGTGGCCCAGTCTGGCCCGGATGCCCGCCAGGACCTGGTCGGGGTGCTCGGCCGGGCGGACGCCGTCGAGGCAGATGACGAAGACGTGCCCGAACTTCGACTCGTACGCGGCGTGCGCGGCGGCCAGCGCGAGGTGCGCGGCGGGTGCCGCGTCGGGCGCCAGCGCCGGGGAGGCCTCGGCGGCGAGCGCCTCGGCGCGTTCGGTGAGGGAGAGGTCGTAGCCCGCCTCGTCTGCGGCGGCCAGCAGCGCGTCCAGATCCGGGTAGGGGCGGTGGGCGGCCAGCCGTTGCGCCCAGCGGTGGCTGCCGAAGCAGTCCAGCAGGGCGGCCTCGACGTCCGGGGCGGGCGCGGTGTTGAAACGCCGCAGGCCGAAGGCGTACGGGCCGGGCCGGGCGGCGGCCTGCCCGCAGCTCTGCACGGGCACGGCGGTCCGCCGGGCGGGCCTGTGCGGTTGCTCCGGCAGGCCGGCGTGGGACTCGCTGGACCTGGACAGCGTGGGCTCCTCGAATCAGCGGCATCTGTGAACCTGGAGTGGGGAGGGATCGAAGTGACCAGGTGGATGCGGGGTGAAGGGAGAGACGAATGTGCCTCAAAGGTATCGAGGCCGGGCAACGGCCGTCCGGCGGATGTGCGAATTTCACCCGGACGGGAGAGCGGACCGGAGAGTTTCGGAATCACTGCTGTACGAAATAACGAGGAGAATGCCCGGCTATCTCCTTACTTCTGCCCGCTTTCCCGCTAAAACCGGAGGTTTCTGACCGATGTCGCTCTCACGCGGCGCCCTCGCGGCCGGAGCGGCCGTCACCGCGGCCGCCGCGGTGACGCTCACCGTCGTCCTGTGGCCCGACAGCTCCGACCCCGCGCGCAGGTCCGGCTCCCAGACCTCGCCCGGAGCCACGTCCGCCGCCCCCACCCCCTCCCCGACCCGCAGCTACCCGCTGTCGAAGACGCCCCGCACCATCCCCGCCGTACGCGAGCACACCCCCGCCCACGGTCCCGGCTGGCGGCCGGGCAAGGGCAGCGCGGTGGTGATCGCGGACGGCAGCAAGGGGCTCGCCGACGAGGGGCGGCTGCTCGCGGGCGAGCTCAAGATCGGCTACCGGGGCGAGGCGGCGGCGCGGGCCGGCGATGTGGAACTGGCCCTCACTCCGACGGCCGAGGCCGGGCCCGAGTCGTACACCCTGAAGACCCACGACGGCCGCGTCACGATCAGCGGGCCCGGCCAGGCGGGCGTCTTCTACGGGACCCGCACCCTCAAGCAGTCGGTGCGGGCCGACGGCTCCATGCCGGAGGGCGAGGTGCGCGACCGCCCCGACCGCCCGCAGCGCGGGCTCAACCTCGACATCGCACGCAAGTTCTACAGCGTCGGCTGGATCGAGGACCGGCTGCGCGACATGGCCGACCTCAAGCTCAACCAGCTCGGCCTGCACTTCTCCGACGACCAGGCCTTCCGCGTCGAGTCCGACACCCACCCCGAGATCGTGTCGCCCGAGCACCTGACCAAGGCGCAGGTGCGGCAGATCGTCGCCCTGGCCGGCCGGCTGCACATCCAGGTGGTGCCGGAGATCGACTCCCCGGGCCACCTCGGCGCGGTCCTGCGCGCCCACCCCGACCTCCAGCTGCGCAATGTGTCGGGCGTGGCCTCGCAGGGATCGCTCGACATCTCCAAGCCGGGCGCGGCGAAGCTCGTCGACGAGCTCCTCAACGAGTACACGGAGCTCTTCCCCGGCACTTACTGGCACCTGGGCGCCGATGAGTACCTCGCGCTTATGGCGCGGGACCCGGCCGCCTCCTACCCCCAGCTCCAGGCCGCCGCCGTACGGAAGTACGGGCCGAAGGCCGGGATCGCGGACCTCGCCACCGGCTGGCTCAACGACCGCGCGGCGGTGGTCCGCCCGCACGGCAAACAGCCCAAGGCGTGGAACGACGGCCTCTTCCGCGACAGCGTCGTCAAGGCGGCCAAGAACATCGAGATCGAGTACTGGACGGGCAAGGAGTACGGGGCCCGGCAGCCGGACGAGTACCTGCGCGAGGGCCGTCAGATGCTGAACCTCAACGACGAGTTCCTCTACTACGTGCTCGGCCAGCCCAACGACTTCGTCTACCCCACCGGCAAGCGGATCTACGAGCAGTGGACCCCCCTCGTGATGCGCGGCACCACCCCCGTCCCGGCGCGCTACTCCCGCCAGATCCTCGGCGGCCGGTTCGCCGTCTGGGGCGATCTGCCGAACGCCCAGACCGCGGCGCAGGTCGCGCAGGGCATCCGGATGCCCTTGCGGGCGACGTCCCAGAAGCTGTGGGACCCGGGCAAGCCGAAGCTGGGCTGGGACGGGTTCCGGAAGCTGGCCGGGGAGATCGACAAGGGCTGAGCGCCGTACCGGGGCAGGAGTGCCGAAGCGATGGATTCCCTGTGGATTTGCTGTGGACAGGGAAGTGGCCGGGAGCTAGGTTCCGGAGGCCGCGCGCACTTGGGGAGGAGCGCGCGGCCTCTGTCTTCCGCTCTTGTCCGCGCCCGGGATCTCCGTGCGTCCACAACCCTGGGGGGTTGCTCCATGCTCTGTTCCACCTGCGGCACCAGACCGCCGGTCCGCTCCGACGGACGCTGTGCGCTCTGCGCGCCGACCGCCGGAAGGGCCAGGGCCCAGGCCCTGTCCGCACCGGCCTTCACCGCTCCGCAGCAGTGGCTGCGTTCGCCCGAGGGGCTCGCGAAGGCCGTCGTCGTCCTGCTGGCGGTGGTCGCCGTGGCGGACCTGCTGGCGGTGGCCGCTGACATCAACGTCCGCACGCTGATCGACAACGGTTTCGACGCCGGTTTCGGCGGCGGTTTCGTGGGGGTCGACCAGGCGGACGCCGACCGCGCCGACACGCTCTACGCGGGCGCGGGCGTCCTGCAGATCCTCACCACCCTCGCCGCCGCCATCGCCTTCCTCATGTGGTTCTGGCGGGTCCGGGCGAACGCCGAGATCTTCGACGCGAGCGCCCAGCCGATGCGGCCCGGCTGGGCCATCGGTGGCTGGTTCGTTCCGGTCGCCGGGCTGTGGCTGCCGCGTCGGATCGCCGGTGGCATCTGGACCGCGAGTGCGCAGACCAACACCGACGGCACCTGGCGCGATGTCTCCCCCGCCCCGATGAACCTGTGGTGGGGCACCTGGGTGGCCGCGATGGTGTTCGGCCGGTTCGCCGCCACCCGGTACGACCAGGCCGAGTTGCCGCAGCAGATCATGGACGCCGCCTCGATGATGGTGGTGTCCGATCTGCTCGACATCGCGGCCGCGGTCTTCGCGATCCTGTTCGTGCGCGAGCTGACCAGGATGCAGGGGGAGCGGGCCGCTGTCGGCCTGTTCCCGCTCAACGCCCGGCTGTAGCGCCGCCCCACGGGTCCAGCACCGCCCCACGGACAGCAAGCGGTTTCGGCCGCCCGCAGTGACGATTTTCGGCCATTCGGCGCTGAACGCGGTAACAGGAAGCACTGCGTTCCCATGCGTCCCGGCGTGGGGAGGGCCGACGGGAGACTGCCGATGAGCCTGCTGGAACTGATCGCCGCCGCCGACGAGCGGGGCCTTGCCGCGAGCGGGGCGGCCTGCCTCGACCGCTGCCTGCCGCAGCCCGCCGAGGGCGCAGACCCCGATCCGCTGCGCCCGCTCTGGGCCGGCTGCGCGGACGGGGCGGCCTGGCCGGACCGGCTGGCCGAGGCGCGCGCGGCGCTGGACGCCCTGCCCGGCGAGGACGCGACCGTCCGCCGCATCCGCGAACTGCTCGGCGAGGCCCCCGCGGTCCGGGCGGGCGCCGGACTGCGGGACTGGGCCGACGACTGCTCGGTGCTGGCCCTGGAGATCCACCTCGGCCACGACGCCGAACGCGCCGGCCCCGCGGAGCCGGTGGCGCGCTGCCGTGCGGGCGACCCGCGAGGGGCGGGGCCGCTGCTGGCCGGGGAGACCGCGCGCCAGACCCGGATCCTGGGGATGCTGGCGGAGATCGCGGCCACGGCCCCGGCGGGCGCCGGGCTGCGTCAGGTGCTGGACGTGTCGGCCGAGGGGCAGCGCGTACTGCGCGCGGCGGCCTCGCGGCGCGCACGCGTCGGGGGGTGAGGCGGTCGGGGGTCTGCCCGTCGCCCCATGGGTCAGGTGCTCCTCGCCATGACCCTTCAGCTGCTTCGGGGAGGCGTGAGGCTGCCGAGGTCGAGACTGATCTCGAAGGGCACCAGACGCTGAAAAGAACCCCGGAAGATACCGGCGGGCGCGTAAGCCCCCGTTGGTTCATCGAGCTCGTATACGTGGACGGCCGGTGCGCCGTCCTCGTCCTCGATGCACCAGTAGTGCGGAATACCGGCCTCTGCGTATTTACGGAGCTTGACCGTACGGTCGCGGTGGGCGGACTCGGGTGAGACAACCTCCACGACGAGCTTCACGTCGCCGGGGGAGTACCAGGTGCGGTCGGGGTCGTAGGGGAGGGTCGTCAGCAGGATGTCCGGCTCAGGTCGGTTTCGGGCGTCGAGGCGGATCGTCATTTCCCGCTCAACCTCTACGCCGGCCGGCGCCTGCGCCATCAGCATGGTGGTCAGAGCGGTAATCAGACGGCCGTGCCAGGACCGCTGGGGGGACATCATGAATACGAGTGCTCCGTCGATCAGCTCAGTGTGGCGCGGCGCCTCGGGGAGGTGATCCAGGTCCTCCGCGAACCAGCCTTCCGCGCGGGGCGGGCGCATCCAGTCGGGCAGTGCGGTCATGCCATTACGGTATCGGCTGCGGTTGCGGCGTGCCGGGAGCATTCCGGCGCCTCGGACCAGGGCCTCGGCGCAGCCACTGCGGGTGACTACGGCACAGGGATGAGGCCTCCGTCCAGAGCGTCATGACGGATGCGTCGTGTCAGAGCGATCTGGTCCTGCAGCAGGCGCTCGTATGGGTCCGACTGAGTGCTGGGCCGGACGCCGGGAAATCGGATGGAGGTGACACGGCGTACCGGTCCGGGGAAGACCGGATGAACGCCGGGGGTGTTGGTCACGGACTGGTTGTGACAGCCCCATACCTCGGAGTGTTGCCTGGTCAGAGGCGTAGAGAAAATGAGGACGACCGGGGCCGCCACCCCCCACAGGAGAGGCCCCGGTCGTCTTCCGCGGGGCCGCGGAACGACCCCGTACTCATCTCAGCGTCGGGACCGCGATTTCTGTCACACCGCGTCGCGTCCGCACAATGTTGCGGGTTGTACAAGTCATGGACGTGATGCCCGCGAAGGACGTAGCGTGCTGATTCGCGCAGGGTGGCGCGGCAGTGGTGACCAGCTGCGATTCAGGACAGCAGGGCAGGTTGAGGGAGTGCTGGGGGACGACGCGGGGCTTACCGCCGCGGTGCTCGCGGCGCAGGACGGGGACGAAGACGCCTTCCGTACTGTGTACCGCGCTGTGCAGCCGCGGTTGCTGGGCTACATAAGGACACTGGTGGGGGAGCCGGACGCCGAGGACGTGGCGTCCGAGTCCTGGCTCCAGATAGCGCGCGACCTCGACCGGTTCAGCGGGGACGCGGACCGGTTCCGGGGGTGGGCCGCGCGCATAGCGCGTAACCGTGCCCTGGACCATCTGCGGATGCGCGGCAGGCGCCCCTCGGCCGGCGGCGACGAGGCCGAACTGTCGGAGAAGCCCGCCGAGTCCGACACGGCGGCCGAGGCGATCGAGGCCCTGGCCACCGGGCGCGCCATGTCGCTCATCGCCCAGCTGCCGCAGGACCAGGCCGAGGCCGTCGTGCTGCGTGTGGTGGTCGGGCTGGACGCGAAGAGCGCGGCGCAGACGCTGGGCAAGCGGCCGGGTGCGGTACGGACCGCCGCGCATCGCGGGCTGAAGCGGCTCGCCGAACTGCTGCGGGCGGACAGCGCGGACGTGCCGGACGGCACCGCGCGTCCGGGGGGCGAGGCCGGCCCGGACCACGCGGAGGAGGGCCGCCCGCACGGCGGCGACGCCGGCCCGGCCGACGGGCCGGCCCCCGTACAGGCACCGCACGGCAGCGCGGCCGGCCGGACGGCGGAACTGGGCGCCGTACCCGCTCAGCGCCCCTCCCGCACCGGCCTGGTGGCGCCCGCCGGTGTGACGCATTCGCGTCTTCGGACGCAGAAGGACATGTGATGGCCGACGAGCAGTACGAATGGCTTGACAAGGAAGCGGCGGAGAGACTTCTCCGCCGTGAACCGGTCGATCCCGTCGACGGCCAGCAGGCACAGGATGCCGACAGGCTCGCGGCCGCCCTGGACGCCGCGGCCCGGTCCGCCCGCCCGGCCGCCGGTGAACTCCCCGGCGAGGCCGCCGCACTGGCCGCCTTCCGCGCCGCCCCGCGCTCCGCGACCCGTACCCGCTCCGCGTCCGCGCGGGCCGGCCGCGGGTCCGCCGCCGGGCCGGACGGGGGGAGCGGGGGCATGCTCGCACCCGTGCACATAGGCCGGGCCGGTTCCGGCAACGGGCCGGCCGCCCGACCGCCGAGCTGGAGCCGGCCCGTCCGCTTCGGCCTGGTCGCCTCCCTCGCGTGCTGCGCGATCGGCGGGGTGGCGGTGGCCGCCGGGACCGGAGTGCTGCCCGGACCCTTCGGCCGGCACGCCCCCGCCCCGGCGACGTCGGTGTCGGCCGCCGCCTCGCCCGAGGAACTGGGCTCGGGCCTCACCGCCGACGACGGGACGCCGGAGCCGCCGCCCGGCACGCCGAGCCCGAAGAGCTCGCCCCCCGAGGCCCGGGACTCCGCCCGCCCCGGCGGCAAGGGCACGGAGGGGCCAGGCCCCACCGGACCCGCCACCGACGGCGGGACGGGCTCCGGAACGCACAAGGACCCGGGCGGCGGTGCCCCGGACAGCACCAAGGGCACGGGCGGTGACGGTGACGGCTCCGGGCAGCCCGACACCCCGCCGCCCGACACCTCTGGCGCCTGGTACGCCAAAACGCTGAAGGCCTGCCGCGACTACCGCGACGGCAAGCTCGACGACGACCGCAGACGCCGCCTCGAATCGCTGGCCAAGGGCGCCCGCAACCTGGACCGGTTCTGCGAGCGGATGATCGACGCGGCCGACGGCAAGGGTGGCAACGGCGGCAACAGCGGCAATGGTGGCAGCGGCCAGGACGGCGACGACGGTGGCAACAGCGGCAGCGGCGGTGATTCGGACGGCGACGGCCACTCGCCGTCCGGCGGCTCCGGCTCCCTCCCGTCGATCGATTTCTCCCCCGCGTCCACGCAGCCGCCGACCGCCTTCGCCGGAACAGAACCCGGAACGGAAGCCGGAACGGAGCCCGCGACGGACGCCGGAGCGGACGCCGGTGCCTCGCCGCCGGTGGCGCCCGCCGAGGCCCGCTGACCCCGTCCGCCACCGGGTGTGACGTTTTTCGGCACGCGGACGCAGTACAGAGTGAGCCGACTGGTCATCGGCAGCGTCCTGAGCCGGGGTTCCCCCCGTACCTTCGGCTCGGCGCAACGGCGCGGGCGGGACACGTTCCCCCGGTCCCGCCCGCGCCCCTCACCCGTACAGGCCGTTCAGGCCGTTCAGTTGTAGACGACGACCTTGTCGCCGTTGCGGACCTGGGCGTACAACGAGGCGATCTTCCCCTCGTCCCGGACGTTGACGCAGCCGTGCGAGGCGCCGTTGTAGCCGCGGGCCGCGAAGTCCGAGGAGTAGTGCACCGCCTGCCCGCCGCTGAAGAACATTGCGTACGGCATCGGGGAGTCGTAGAGCGTCGACACATGGTGCCGGGACTTCCAGTAGACGGAGAAGGTGCCCTCGCGGGTCGGTGTGTACTGCGAGCCGAACCGCACGTCCATCGACGAGACGACCTTGCCGTCGATCATCCAGGAGAGCGACCGGCTGTTCTTGCTGATGCAGATCACCCGGCCCTTCATGCACCGCTTGTCCGGCTTCGCGACCGGCCGGGTGGTCGGCGGGTTCAGCTCCGCCGCCGTCGGCTCGTGCGTCATACCGAGCAGCTTCTGCCAGGTGAGCGTGTCCGCCTTCCCGGTACGGGACAGTCCGCGCTTGCCCTGGAACGACTGCACGGCGGTGACCGTGACGGTGCCGTAGTAGCCGGTGGGGGTGCGGTTGAAGTGGCCTATCTGGCGCAGCCGGGCCTGGAGCTCGCGCACCTGCTTGCCCTGTGCGCCGCTCGCCATCAGCACCTTGCCCTGCGGGTCGGGTGCGGTCGTGGCCGACGGCGTGGGCTTCGGCGGTGTGCTCGCCGGTCTGCTGGGCGCCGTGCTCGTGGACGGCGTCGGCGTCCCCGGCTCGTCCGCGCCGGGCTTGGCGTCGTCGGTGGGGCTGCCGCCCGTCCGCGCGGGCGACGGGGCCGACGGCGTGCTGCCCGCGGCCTGCGGTTCGCACCCCGCCGTCACGGCGGTCAGCGCGAGGACGGCGACGGCGGCGCCTGCCGTCGCCGCCGCACGGCTGCCCCGGTGCGCGCGGCCGCGCCCGGTCCTTCTGGTGCGTGTCATCTCGGCCCCCTGGGTCTCCGGTATCTCATGGGACGGATTCCCGCCCTGCCCGGTTGCCGAATCGCGGACATGACGGCGAAAGCGTTATCGAGATCCATCGGTTACCGATCAGCGGCCGGAGCGGGAGACGGAGAGCTGCCGCGGAGACCCTCGGAGGGTGATCTCTCGCCATTTTTCCGTGGCCCTGGATAAGGTCGGGACGTCGTTCTTCGTGCCCGACGAGGTCGGCGTCGAGATGGAGCTCTCCGTGGACCGCCTGCTCAATGGCGACGAGGACTGACGGAGCGCGTCGTCCCAGGACCTGAACCCAGCACCCGGAGTGCCGAACCCGCGTGCGACACTCCGTTTCATGCTGGGTGTCACTGATCTTCCGACCTATCTCGCCGGCCTGGTGCTGATCGTTCTGCTGCCGGGTCCGAATTCGCTGTACGTGCTGTCCGTCGCCGCCCGGCGTGGAGTGCGGACCGGCTATGTGGCCGCCGCCGGGGTGTGGACCGGGGACACCGTGCTGATGACCCTGTCCGCGCTGGGGGCGTCGTCCCTGCTCCAGACCACGCCCGTGCTGTTCGCCGTGGTGAAGTTCGCCGGGGCGGGCTATCTGACCTGGCTGGCCTTCGGGATGCTGCGGGCCGCGGTGTCCATGTGGCGCGAGCGGCACCGGCGGGTGGCCGAGCTGACGGGCGAGTCCGCGGACGGGGCCGAGGCGATCGGCACCATGGAGCGGCCCTACCGGCGGGCGCTGGTGGTCAGCCTGTTCAACCCGAAGGCGATCCTGTTCCTGATCTCGTTCTTCGTGCAGTTCGTCGATCCCGGGTACGCCTATCCGGCGCTCTCCTTCCTGCTGCTGGGCACGCTGCTCCAGGCCGCCAGCTTCCTGTACCTCTCCGCGCTGATCTTCGGCGGTACCCGGCTGTCGGCCGCGTTCCGCCGCCGTAAGCGGCTCTCGGCGGGGGCCACTTCGGCGGCGGGCGTGCTGTTCCTCGGCTTCGCCGCGAAGCTGTCGCTCAGCAGCGTCTGACCGGACGCGCGGGTCCGGCCCGGTCCGGCACGGCGGCCCCGTCAGTGGTGCCAGGCCTTGCCGCCGACGTTGTGGATCATGCGCTGGAGCACCTTCATGGTGCGGACGAACTCCTCGGGCGGGATGCCGTCGTGGATCTCCGCGATCGCCCGCGAGACGCGTGCGTAGGCCCGGGTGCGCAGCTCGCTGCCCTCGGGGGTCAGCCGCAGCCGGGTGCCGGCGTCCTGGGTTATCAGGGCCTGGTCGATCAGGGCGTCGACCTCGGGCTCCATGCCGTCCCCGACGTCGAGGTAGCCGCGGAGCAGGTCGACCACCTCCGCCCGGGGGCGGCCCGAATCGTCCGCGTCGGCCAGTTGGCTCAGCACCCACCAGCGGGGCTGCGTCAGACCGTGTTCGGCGAGGGCGGACCGGATGTGGCCCACGGTCGCGGTGTGTACGGCCCAGCTCCAGTAGCCGATCGGCTGCCTGGCGAGCCCTTCGTCGTCATGTGAGTAGTCCATGACAGCGAAGGTAGGAACTCAACCGCGCTTGAGGTCAAGGCCCAGCGGTGCCAGGTAGCCCGCGAGCCCGGTGACGTCCTCGCCCGCCCAGCCGAGGTAGCCGTCCGGCCGGACCAGGAACAGCCCCTCGCCGTACGCCTCGTACGCGTCGACGCGGTGCACCAGGAGCCCTTCCGCAGCCGCGGACTCCGGCAGCTCCGCGTCGGCGCCGACCGCCAGCAGCGTGAAGTGCGGGCCCCGGTAGACGTCGAACAGCCGCCGGTCGCCGGAGGGCCCGTCGGGGGCGCGGTCACCGGCCTCCAGGACGCCCGCGCGGCCGGAGGAGAGCGGACCGCCCCGGTAGCCGATGCCGAGCTGCTGGGCAGCCGCGCCGCGCTCCTGCTCGCCGCGGTGGATCCGGGTGGACAGGCCGAGCACCTCGGCGGCGACCGGGCGGCGCTCCTGCTCGTACGTGTCCAGCAGGGCCGGGGACGCGCCGTGGTTCAGCACCCGGCCGAGCTTCCAGCCGAGGTTGTACGCGTCCTGGACGCTGGTGTTCAGCCCCTGTCCGCCCGCCGGGGAGTGGACGTGGGCCGCGTCCCCGGCCAGGAAGACCCGGCCCTCGCGGAAGCGGTCGGCCAGGGCGGCGCGCGGCCGGAAGTCGGAGGACCAGCGCACCTCGGTGACGTCCGCCGCCTCCAGGTGCGTGCGTGCGGCGACCAGCGCGCGCACCCCCTCGGCCGAGGTGTCGGGCTCGCCCTCCTTGAACTGGGCGGCCAGCTGGAAGTCCGCCGTGCCGGGCAGCGGGCACAGCGTGATGAACCCGGCGTCGGTGTTCATCAGGTGCCAGTTGAGCCGGTCCAGCGCGTCCCCGGCGATCCGTACGTCGGCCACCAGCATCGGTGCCGGGTCCACCGTCTCCCCGGTCATCGCGATGCCCAGCGCCCGCCGCACCGTGGAGCGCCCGCCGTCCGCCGCGACCAGGTAGGAGGCGCGGACCGGACCGGTGGACAGCTCGGCGGTGACCCCGTCCGGGTCCTGGGCGAGGCCGGTCAGCGCGGTGTCGAACACCACGTCCCCGCCGAGCTCCCGCAGCCGGGCCAGCAGGATCTCCTGGGTCCGCCACTGCGGCATCAGCCACGGCTCCCCGTACGGCTCCGCGTCCGTCGGCGCCGCCACCCGGAACATCCGGTGCTCGCCCATCCGCTCGCCGCTCTGCCAGGCCATCCCGACCGGCGCCGGACCGCCGTGCTCGCGGACCGCGTCGCCCACCCCGAGGTCGTCCAGCACCTCCCGGGTGCGGGGCTGGATGCCCTTGCCGCGCGAGCCGGGGAAGAGCGCGGGGGCCTGCTCCACGAGGAGGGCGGGCACGCCCCGGCGGGCCAGGTCGCAGGCGAGGGCGAGACCGCACGGACCGGCGCCGACGATCAGGACCCCAGTTTCCTTAACGCTGTTAAGTTCCATGGCCGCGAGTCTGCGCTTAACGCTGTTAAGTTGTCAAGGCGGAGGCTGTTAACTTGACCGGGTGGGTACGACGAAGATCGACCGGTCCCGGGTGGCCGACACGGCGCTGCGGCTGCTGAACGAGGTGGGCCTGGACGGGCTCACCCTGCGCGCCATCGCCAGGGAGCTGGACGTCAAGGCGCCCGCGCTCTACTGGCACTTCAAGGACAAGCAGGCGCTGCTCGACGAGATGGCCACCGTGATGCACCGCCGGATGGTCGAGGGGGGCCTGCCGGGGCCGACGCCGCAGGGCTGGCAGGAGCAGCTCGTCGCGTACAACCTCGGGCTGCGTCGCGGACTGCTGCGCTACCGCGACGGGGCGAAGGTCTACGGGGGCGCGAAGTTCACCGGCACCGACTACGCCGACGGGCTCGAAGGGCATCTGCGGACCATGGTCGACGCGGGCTTCGAGCTGTGGCAGGCGGTCCGGGCCGGTACCACCGCGTACTCCTACACGATGGGCTTCGTCAGCGAGGAACAGGGCGTGCGCCCGATGCCGGACCAGCAGCGGGAGGGCTTCGACGTCACCGAACGCGCCGAACGGCTGGCCCGCTACCCGCTCGCCGCGGCGGCCGGCTCCGAGATCTTCGCCAACTACGACGAACGCTTCGAGGACGGCCTGCGGCTGATCATCGCGGGCATCGAGGCGCGGTACGGGGGCGCTGAGGACCCCGGCCACACGTCCTAGCCGCGCCTGCGCCGCCTCAGCCGCGCCGCCGTCTCCGTATCCGGGTCAGCGCCGCCGGACCGAACGCCGTGGCCAGCAGCGCCACCAGTGCGGCGGCCCCGGTGAGCGTCCCGGCCCGCAGTCCCGGCGGCCGGAACGAGCAGTCCACCGCCGTCCGGCCCCCGCCCACCGGCACCGCGACGAGCCCGAGGTACGAGCCGGCCGGGCGCCCGTCGCAGCTCCAGCCCGCGATCCGGGGCGCGGCCAGCACGGCCACCCCCTCGGTGCCCGGCGGGAGTTCGGCGTGCACACCGCTGCCGGAGACCGTGACCCGCGTCGCCCCCGTGCGCTTCAGCCCCGCCACCGCGGCGGCGAGGTGCCCCGGATCCAGGCAGCCGACGGCCTCGTGCGGAACGGTCCCGTCCCGCTCCGCCCGCAACGTCACGGCGATCCGGCCCGCACCCGGCCCCAGCGGCAGCATCCCGGCCCGGCGGGTGGGCAGGTCGCCCCGCAGATCGGCCGGTTCACCGGCACTGCCCAGCCGGGCGGTGCCGAACAGATCGGGCGCCCACAGGAACACCTCGCTGCCGGCCGGGCAGCTCGCGCTCAGGGTGTACGTGCCGGACCGCACCTCGTACGCGTAGGCGTTCCGGTCCGTGGCGGCCGTCCCGTCCGCGGAGCGCAGCACGGTCCGCGGCAGCGTGTACACCGGGGCGCCGAGCAGCTCCTCCTGGTTCCGGAACGGCGAGCGCCCGAAGGGCTGGGCAGGCCCGGCGGACGGCCGTACCGTCACCAGCGGCGGGACGTCGCTCCGGGTCACGGTCACCGGCCGGTCGTCGGGGCGGTTCCAGACCTGGTGCGGATCGCGCGGCACGTGGACCCGGGCGCCGACCGAGAACACCGCGTCGGTCACCGGGTTGTCCAGGCTCTGGAGTGCCCGGCCGCGCGAGGTGAAGCCGCCGCCGAGCGCGAGGAAGGTGCGGGTCGTCACGTCCGGCGTATGGCTGCTGTAGTAGGCCTCGCCCTGGCCGCCGACCGTCAACGGGTCGTTGGTGGTGCTCTGTTCCAGGCCCGGGTCCGTGCGGTAGCGCGGCCAGCCGTCGGCGCCCGCCACCGCGTCTGCCTGGAGGCGCTGGCGCTCGCCCCAGGGCGCGTAGTCGTCGAGCTGCTTCAGCCGCTGCCGGTCGGCGTACGCCGTGGTGGCGGCGGCCTGCCCGGCCTGCGCCCCCACCAGCAGCAGCACCGCGAGCGCCAGGAACCTGCCGCCGCGCACCAGCGCGAGGGCGCAGAGTGCCGCCACCAGGCCCGCGGCGAACAGCGGATAGGTCCACCGGGTGACCAGTGCGCTGGGCGCGGCCGACGCCGCGATCAGCACCAGCACCCCGCCGCCTCCCAGCAGCGCCCGCCGGTCCGGCCAGCCTCGGGCCACCGACGTCCAGGCGGCGATCACCACGATGCCGGAGAACACGAACGTCTGCCGGAACGGGCTGCCGTTCGGTGTCGCGAAGGCGTGCCAGAGCAGATGGGTCGGCCCCCACTGCATGGACAGCGCGACCGCCGCCACCAGCCCCGGCCACACCCACCGCTCGGCGCGCGGCACGCCCCGGTGGAACGCGAGCACACAGGCGAGCAGGAGGGCGCCCGTGCCCAGGAAGACCGCCGGACTGAAGAATCCGTACGTGGCCGGCAGCAGCCGGGCCGCCGCATCGGGCCAGGCGGCGGGGGCGAACTCCCGCGTCCAGCCCGGGTAGGCGTGCTCGGTGCCGAGGAAGACCGGCAGCAGGACCGGCGCGGCCAGACCGATGCCGAGCGCCACCGTCCGCACCGCGCGCACCAGACCCCGCAGCCGCTCCCGCGACGCCCCGTCCTCCAGTAGCAGCCGCACCACCAGCACCAGCGCGGCCCCGAGCGTGGCCATGTACGCGGTGTAGAAGTTGGACACCCAGGCGAGCGTCACCAGGAGCGTCCCGAGCACCGGCCGCCGCGCGGTCCGCGCCCACTCACCGGCCAGGCACAGCAGCGGGAAGGCGATCAGCCCGTCCAGCCACATCGGGTTGTACGCCGCCTCCGCGACCGACCAGCCGCACAGCGCGTACGAGGCGCCGAGCACGGCCGCCGCCCACTCCCGGCCGCGCCCCCGCCGCAACGCGGTGAGCAGCCACGTCATCGCCGCCGCCGCCACCCCCGTCTTGACCAGCGTGACCACGTAGACGGCCAGGTCGATGCGGTCCCTCGGGAACACCCCGACGAGCAGGGCGAACGGGCTGCTCAGATACGTACCGAGATCGGGCAGGAAGCTCGTGCCGAAGCCGGACTGCCAGTTCAGCAGCAGCCCGCCGTCCCCGCTGCCGTGCAGCAGGTCCCAGAGGTGGGCGTGGAACGGTACGAACTGGTTGCCCAGGTCGTTCACGCTGCGCGTGCGCGGGCCGAACGGGTAGCTGCGGGCCACCGCGTCGCCCACGCAGACGGTGACGACGGTGAGCACGGCGGCCAGGGCCGCTGCCGTGGCGCGCGGCGATCGGAGAATCGGCGGAGTCCTCATGGTGGCTCGAATATGTCATCGAACATCGTGAAATCCCGTGCAGGGAAAGGCGGTTCACCTGATGGACCGCCAGCCTTCACGCGGTCATCCCCGCTCGGTCATCCTCGCTCGGCCAGGTCGGGCAGACCGACGGGCCGCGAAGGCCCGCAGGCGCACGTCACGCCGAGCGGTCCGGCAGGGGTGCGACGGGAACGCAGTGGGTGGTGTCCTCGGGCACACCGATGCGTTCCACGCCGTCGTCGTCGCGGTAGTGCCACGCGAACGGCACGCCTCGTGCCGTCATCACATCCGGTCCGTCCATGAGCTGGAAGTGCAGGTGGGGCTCGGACGAGTTGCCGGAGTTGCCGCACTCCGCGATCTCCTGGCCCGCCGTCACCCGGGCGCCCGCGGCCACGCGCAGTGAGCCGCGCCGCAGATGGGCGAAGACCGCGTACACGCCCTCACCGAGGTCCAGGATGATGTAGTTCCCCAACAGATGGCTCGGCCAGCCGAGACTGCGGATGAAGCCTTCCAGGTAGAGATAGAGGAAGGCGGGGAGCGACATGCGCGACAGATGGTCCCGCTGCCTTCCCGCGGTGGCGACGACGACCCCGTCGGCGGGGGCGAGCAGCGGCATCCCGTAGGTGGGATAGAGGCGGGGGCGCCGGGCGAGCGGCCAGAGCCAACGGAAGGGCGGCGCCTGCCGCGTGACTCCCCGGCCGCTTCCCTCGGGTACGTACTTCAGATCGATGGCGTATGTCTGAGCATGGCTGTGGGTGTGGCTGGGGACCTTCGTGGCCGGGCCGTTGAGCGCCAGCCAACGCCCGGTGACAGGGAGGCGGAGGAGCAGCGGCTCACGGGCCCGGAGGGGGCGCTGGGCGCGGATGAGGGTCATGCGCATGATCTGGCCGACGACCAGCAGCGCCACACCGGTGTACCAGAGCGGGCCGATCCCTTGCGTATTCACCACAATGCACAAGGTGCCGACGGCGAACACCAGTCCATAGCGCTTCCACAACATCACGGGCGTATACACCTCTTCGCGGGTATGTCTGTCCGGGTGCCTCACGCATCCTGCCACGGTGGAACGGCGGGCAGGCGGGGTCGGTCGCGCTCAGGCTCCGGCGGGGGCCGGGAATGTCGCGCCCACGGACGGAGGGCGGCAGTTATCCGTGCTGACAGGGCGAGTTCATCTTCCGGCCGTTCAGGCTTCCTAGCGTGCTACGGAACCACGAACGGTTGAGGAACATCCGTACCTCCCCCTTACGCCCCTTTCCCCCCACGGGCAGCAGACGCTTGGAGCGCCATGACGAAAGCCCGCACCCGTTGGCCACGGCAGCGTGACGCGGAGGAACCGGCACCGCCCGACGGCGGCACGCCCTCCCTCGCCGCCGTCCGGCCGACGGAACTGGAGACCTGTCTGCGCGCCTGCGCCGCGCACAGCGGGAAGCTGGTCGCCGGGCTCGACCGGCGGCGCAACGCGCTCGCCGAGGCCCTGCGCAATCTGCTGGCCACTCACGCCGCCATGGAGCGGACGCCCGCCGCGACCGCCCCGGCCCCCCTGCTGCGCCGCACCGCCAAGGAAGCCCCCGGCGCGGCCCTGGTCCTCGGCGACCGGCTGATGGACCCGCTGCTCGCGGTCGGCAACAAGGCGCTGGACTGCGGTTACGAGGACGAGCTGAAGCTCGCGGCCCTCGTCGCGGACACCGTGCTGACCCAGCGCACCCGCTCCCGCGCGGCCTGGCGGCTGCGGGCCCGGGTCCTGGAGGCCATGGGCGCGGAGGCCGACGCCGTCGAGGCGTACGAGCGCTACCTCGCACTCACCGACGACGACGGCTTCGGGATCGCCGCGAGGACGGCCGGGCTGCGCGCCGGGGCGGAGCGCCAGGGCGAACTGCTGCGGATGCTGGAGCGGGACTGCCCGGAGGCGGCGGGCTTCGCCGGGGGACCGGTCACCGACACCTGGGCCGAGGGCCTCGCCCTGCACGCGCGCGGCGACTGGAACCGGGCGCGGTCCCGGCTGATCGGCGCGCTGCTGGCCCAGGACCGGTCCGGCGCCCCGGTACCGGAGATCCAAGAGGCCCTGGCCCACTACCTGGGCCTCGCCCTGGAGGCCGGCGGCGCACCGGGCAGCGGCGCCACCCCGCGCAACGGCAACGGCGACAGTGGCGGTGACGCCGCCCGCCTCACCGAGCTGATCGCGCTCTACGCGGGGCAGCGCCGGAGCCGGATGCGCGGACCGGTGGCGGACCCCACCTTCGGCGGGGTCGAGTGGATCACGCTCGGTGAGTTCCGCAACCACATCGCGGGGAAGTCGATCTGCCTGATCGCCAACTCCCAGCGGGTCGGCACCGGTTCGCTGGGCGCCGAGATCGACGCGTACGACCTGGTCGTCCGCTTCAACTCGTACCGGATAGACCCGGCCGCCACCGGCAGCCGCACCGACATCCACGCCAGCATCCACAAGCACGGCTTCAACTGGGACCAGCAGGTCCACACCCGGCTGGTGTTCGGCGGACTCGCGGGCGACTGGAAGCACTCCCTGCGCACCCGGCTGGTGCCGGGCGCCCAGCGGTACCTGGGCGACGAGTCGCTGCGCTGGCCGCTGCGCGACATCGGCAAGGTCACCACGGACGTCTGGCCGTCCATCCCCACCAGCGGCTTCAACATGCTCTGGCTGCTGGACCACCTGGACGTCAGCCCGCGACTGGACCTGATCGGCTTCGACTTCTACGAGAGCGGCGCCTACCGGCTGCCCGCCGCGATGAAGATGCCCATCACCTCCGTGCACGAGTACACCAGCGAAAAGGCGTGGGTCATGGAACGGGCCCAGCGCGTCACCGATACGAGGATCTCACTGCGATGACGACAACGCCCCCTGCCGGAGCCCCCGTACAGCCCGCGCCCGCCAACGCGCTCACCGGCAAGCGCCGGGTCGCCTTCGCGAGCTTCGTGGACGAGAACTACCTGCCCGGCTTCCTCACCCTGCTGCGCAGCCTCGCCCTGTCCAACCCCGGCGTCTGCGAGGACTTCATCGTCCTGCACGACGGACTGCGCCCCGCGTCCGTCGCCCGCATCCGGGAGCTGCACCCGCGCGCCGACTTCCGCCGGGTCGACGCCGCGCACTACGACTCCTACGCCAAGGGCGACCAGGACAACTACCTGGTGCGCAAGGCCTACTTCATCCTGGACGTGTTCCGGGTGCGCGACTACGACACCGTGATCACCCTGGACACCGACATGGTGGTCCTCGGCGCGCTGGACGAACTTCTGCGGCTGCGCGAGGGACTCGCGGCCGTTCCGCAGTTCTTCTACGGGCAGCACAAGCTCAACAGCGGGCTGCTGGTCATCCAGCGCGAGTACCTGAGCGACGCGTTCTGCGCCCGGATCGACGAGACCGGCCGCTCGGGCGCGTACGAGCTGGACAAGCACGACCAGGGCATCCTGAACGCCGTGCTCGACGGTGACTTCGTGCAGCTCGACTCCCGCTACAACTTCGTCAAGCGGCGGCTCTCCGGCGACCTACCGGTGCCCGACACCACCGCGATCCTGCACTTCACCGGCCGGCACAAGCCCTGGCAGGGCGGCGAGGCCGGGTACGGGCAGGCCGAGGACCGCTGGCGCGAGTTCGAGCTGTCCGACGCCGAGTTCCACGCCGCCTACCTCGCCCGGCCCGGCGCCAAGCACCACGACCTGCTGGTGCACTACGGCACCCCGCACGTCCGCCGCACCGCGGACCCCGACAGCGCCCGCCGGGTCGCCACCGCGCACGTCGTCGCCGGTGAGTACCAGGAGGCGGCCGAACTCCTCGGCTCGGTCCGCATCCCCGTGGACGAGGCCTGGCCGCACGAGGTGCTCGGCCACGCGCTGATGAGCGTCTCCCGCTACGAGGAGGCCCGCGCCCAGCTCCTGCTGGCCGCCGCCGCCCCCAACCGGGCCGCGACCGCCTTCTCGCGGCTCGCCCAGATCGCCTGGATCCACGGCGACGACACGAGCGCGGCGCGGTACGCCCTCGACGGGCTCGGCGTCGACCCCACCCACCGGGCGAACCGGCTGATGTACAAGCGCACCCGGGACGCCGAGGCCCCGGCGGAGGGGACGCCCGACGATCAACTGGCCCATGTCGCCTTCTACATGGACCGGCAGGGCAACGCCGGCGACAAGCTCCTCCCGGAAAGCGTCCGCCTCGCCTTCGGCCGCGACACCGGGCCGGCCCGCTGGCACTCCGTCCACGCCCACAGGCTGTTCGACGAGGCCGCGCTGGAACGCGTCAACGCCCGGCGCGGGCTGGTCATCGGCGGCGGCGGCCTGTTCATCCCGGACACCGCGCCGAACGGCAACAGCGGCTGGCAGTGGAACGTCCCCGACGCGTTGCTGGAGCGGATCGACGTACCCGTCATGGTGTACGCGGTCGGCTTCAACGCCTTCGACGGCCAGGCGTACGGGCACGGCCGGGAGCGGTTCCTCTCCTCACTGCGCAAGCTGGTGGAGCGCTCCGCGTTCTTCGGGCTCCGCAACCACGGCTCGATCGCGAAGGTGCGCGAGCTGCTGCCCGCCTCGCTGCACGACAAGGTCCGCTTCCAGCCCTGCCCCACCACCGTCACCCGGCAGCTGGTGGACGGCTGGACCGACCCCGCCGAGCGCGAGAACACCGTGCTCATCAACGCCGCGTACGACCGCTCCGGGCTCCGCTTCGGCCACGACTACGGGCACTTCCTCGCCGAGATGGCCACCGCCGTGAAGGGGCTCGGCACGTACGCCGAGGTGAAGTGCGTCGCCCACTCGCTGGACGACGAGCGGATCGCGTTCGACCTGCGGCGCGAGCACGGCATCGCGCTGCCGGTGATCCCGATGTACGACTTCGGCAACGACGCGATCCGGGACACCTACGCCCGGACGAAGCTGGTCATCGGGATGCGCGGGCACGCGGGCATGATCCCGTTCGGCTGCGGCACCCCGGTCATCAGCCTGATCTCGCACCCGAAGATGGCGTACTTCCTGGCCGACATCGAGCGGCCCGAGTGGGGCATCTCCGTCCACGACCGGCACCTCGGGGCGCGGCTGGTGGAGCGGGCGGCCGGGCTGCTGGACGACCACGCGGCGGCGGTGGCCGATGTGCACGGACGCCAGCAGGAACTGTGGAAGGTCACGGAGGCGAACGCCGCGGACCTCCAGCTGATCCAGGCGGGCGTGCGCGTCTGACGCCACGACGGACGAAGGGGGGCAGGGGCGCCGGCCGGTGCCCCTGCCCCCCTCACTTCGCTCCTACCGCTTGGCGCCCGGCCGCAGCGCCTTCGCGCGCCGCGCCACCCGGCGCACCGCCGCACTGCGCGGCAGGAACCCGAGCTGCTGCGGCACCCCGCCCGGCAGCGCGAGCGCGGTCAGCCGCCTGCGCTTGAAGTAGCGCCGGGTCGCGGCCGCCGGACGGGCGGCGAGATACCGCTCCGCGACCGGCCGGAGCCCCGGGTAGATCTTCGGCTGCATGGCGAAGCCGACCGCCCGCACCAGGTCGTTCAGCCCGTCCGGCGCCACCGCCGGACCGGCCGGGACCGGGGCGGGGTCCTCCAGGTCCGGCACCAGCGCGTCCACCAGGGTGACCGGGACCCGGTTGCTGTTCTCGAACGGCGTCAGCCGCTCCAGCAGGGTCTCCGTACCGACCCGGGCCACCGGCAGCCCGTAGAACGCGGACGCCGTGAGCAGCGCCGTCGAGAAGCAGCCGACGACCAGCGCGGGCCGCATCCGCCGGTACAGCACCTCGGCCAGGACCGGGGCGGTGAGCACCCCCGCGTCCAGCACGGTCAGCTCGGCGCCGAGCCTCGCAGCCTCCGCCTCCATGCCCCGCGACCACTGCGCCGGGGCCGTCGGATGCGGTTTGAACACCAGCCGGGAGTGGCCGAGCCGGACCGCGCCGCGCATCATCCGCAGATGCAGCTCCTCCTCCTCGGCCGCGCTGATCAGGCCGAGCGCGGAGAGGTACTGGCCGAGCAGCAGCGCGGGCGCCTCCACGGAGGGCACACCCGCCGCGACGTCCGGCGCGTCGCCCAGCTCGCCGAGCACCTTGAGGAACGCGTCGGTCGGCACGATCCCCGGCTCCACGCCGAACTCCGTCAGCAGCAGGGGCCGCAGCCCCGGCACCAGGTCGAGGTGGAGCAGCCGCCGCACCCGGGTGCCGACCAGCGGGTCGATCTTGTTCCGGGTCGGTCCGTAGCTCATCAGCCCGTCCGCGTACACATCGACCGGTACGCCGGTGAAGATCTGGGCGACCGCCATGGCCGGGTCGACCTGGACCGACTCCACGGCGAGCTCGACGGCGTCGTCGCCCAGCCCCCAGGCGAGCCGCAGATGCCGTTCCCACAGCGGTACGTCGTCCGGGCGCGGCGACCAGGCGCCCGGGTGGTGCGGGGCGATCGTCGCGTTCCACGACACGACGTCGTCGAACCGGCCGCGCAGCACGTCGAACCCGGGCATCGCGTCGAGGGCGGTCGCCGTCTCCGGGATCGCCGCGTTGTTCGAGACGAGCAGGACGCGGCGCCCGGCGTCCTCGAAGAGCCCGGCGTCCAGGGCGGCGGCGAGCGTGGCCGTGCCGTAGAGGGTGGAGGCGAAGAAGATCTGCGTCGTACGTTCCCGGCTGCTGCTCACGCGGCCGCCACCTCCTTCGCGGCGGACCGCCGCCGCAGCCGGCGCAGCAGGGTCGCCCGCTTGACGTCCATCGAGTCGATGGCCGCGTCCAGCACGTCCTGCGGCATTCGCCCCAGGGCGCCGGCGCTCATCGTTTTCAGGGCGCGCGCCACGGCGGGCTCGAACCTTTCGATCGAACCCATGTGATGGGAAATGATCGCGCAATAGTTGCGGACCGCTTTCGGCAGGAGTTCCACCGCGTCGCGGTCCGCCGCGGTTTCCCTTATGACCTGGTCGAACGAGCGAATGAAATCGAGCTGGCGCATGTCACCGATCTGGGTGAGCGACGAGGCGACGCCGCGTCGGTAGAAGATTCCGAGAAGTCCCAGCACCGCGAAGGAATCCGCTTCCCGGTGCAGCCGCCAGATCCACGGCCGGTCCTCCGCCGTGCGCAGCCCGTCCGTGAAGTGCAGCAGCCCCCGGTCCAGCAGCCTGCGGTGGTAGAGGCCCGCCCAGGCGTACGCGTAGTCGACCGAGGTGGAGCGCCCGGCGGGCAGGATCGCGTCCCTGGGCGCCATCACCTCGTTCCGGGGACCGTGCGGAACGCGCTGGACGGTACGGGTCCTGCCGTCGGCCTGGACATGGTCGGTGCGGACGAAGTCGCAGCCCAGCGCCTCGGTCCTGGCCAGCAGATCGGCGTAGAAACCGGGGGCCAGCCAGTCGTCCCCGTCCAGGAAGGCGAGGTACTCGCCGCGGGCCGCGTCCAGACCGGTGTTCCGGGCGGTGGCCAGTCCGCCGTTCTGCTGGTGTCTGCGGACGACCACCCCCGGGATCTCCTCCTGCGCGCGGCGCAGCATGTCCGCGGTCCCGTCGGTCGAGCAGTCGTCGACGAGAATGAACTCGAAGTCCTCGCGGGCGTTCGCCCGCAGGCTTCTCAGGGTGTCGGGGGCGTATGTCTGCACGTTGTAGAACGGCACGATGACCGAGAGCTTAACCACCCGCGTCACGCTAGTTCCGGGCCGCGCATTCGCCCTTTCGGCCGTACGGACGCGAGGTGAACGGCGCCCGTCGAAATGATGAACCGGTAAGCATCCGGGGACGCCTTTTTGGCCCGTTCGAGCACCCGAGCTGCGGGTTGGGCAAGCGTCGGCGGGCTGTTAACCCTTTGTTGCTGTCACGTTGGGCTGCTCACCCCCCGGCCTTCCTACCTTCTAGGACGTGCCCCCCAGTAAAAGCAATTCGGCTTCGCCGGCAGAAATGGATTCCGCAGGAGCGCCGCCCCCGGTGCTCCGGGTCGCCGTGCTCGCGGACTCCGACACCCGATGGAAGTGGGGCGCGCTCACCGCGCGCCGGCTGACCTCGGGCGACGGCCGCGCGGACGCGCCCCGGGCGGAGATCAGCGGACTGCTGCTGCGCGGCCGGGCCACCCCGACGCCCCGCCAGCTGGCCGAGGTCGGAGACGTCGGCATCGACCCCGGCCGGGTCCGCGAGGTGACGGCCGCCGAGTTCCTGCACACCGTGCGGGACGAGGGCTACGACCTGGTGGTCCTCGCGCTGGTCGGTGGCGCCGTCCAGGCGATGCTGCACGGCCTCGCCGCACTCCGGACAGGACCCAGGCCCGTCGTCGTCACCGGCTATGTCGGCGTCGTCTACGAGAAGCTCGCGGACGGGCTGCTGCTGCGGCACGGCGCCGACATCGTCCTCGCCAACTCCCGCCACGACGCGGAGCGTTTCCGCGCGGTGTACGAGGGAGTGGGCGCCGACGCCTCGGCCGTCACGGAGGCCGCCCTGCCCTTCCTCGGCGGCGAGCCGCACCGCGCGGAACCGGGCCGCGACACCGTCGTGTTCGCCGCCCAGCCCTCCGTACCGGCCTCCCGCGCCGACCGTACGTACCTGCTGCGCAGGCTCGTCGAGCACGCCAGGCTGCACCCGAAGCGCGAGGTGCTCCTCAAGCTGCGCTCCAAGCCCGGCGAGCACACCACGCACATCGAGGAACTCCCCTACCAACGGCTCGCGGAGAAGCTGCCCGGCGGACTCCCGCCCAACTTCCGCCTGGTGTACGGCCACATGGGCGAGGTACTGGACCGCACCGACCTGCTGGTCACCGTCTCCTCGACCGCCGCCCTGGAATCCCTGCACCGGCGCATCCCCACCGCCGTCCTCACCGACCTCGGGGTGCGCGAGACCCTCGGCAACCACCACTTCATCGGCTCCGGCCTGCTCACCTCCTGGAACCACCTGGACGGCGGCGCCCACCCGGAACCCGACGCCGCATGGCTGTCCGGCCAGGGCGTCGCGGCCGACGGCGGCTACGGGAGCGCCTACGACACCGCACGGGCCCGGGTCACCGCCCTGCTCGCGAAGCGGGACCGGCTGCCCGCCCTCACGCCCTACTACACGCCCGCCACCGCCCCCGGCTACCTCCCCGGCATCCTCGCCCGCCACCACCTGGCCCCCGACGGCCACCCGCTGCCGGGCGCCACCGCGACCGGCGAGCGCGGCCGGGTCAGGGGAGCGGTGCGCGAGGCGGTGCGGGACGCCGCCCGGGGCGCCTACCGGCACGGCGTCCAGCGGGTCGCCCCGGTCGTCCGACGGCTGGGCGAGCTGTGAACACCACCACCACGACACCCACTGGAGCAGCGATGACGCAGCCCACCGCACGGCCCACCGTGCTCGCGGTGATCCCCGCCCGCGGCGGATCCAAGGGCGTACCCGCCAAGAACCTCGCCCAGGTCGGCGGCGTACCGCTGGTCGTCCGCGCGGTCCGCGCCTGCCTGGCCTCGGCCGAGGTGACGGACGTCGTCGTGACGACCGACGCCCCGGCCGTCGCAGAGGCCGCCCGCGCCGCCGCCGAAGCGCTCGGCGAGGCCGCACGGCTGCACTGCGTACAGCGCCCCGAGGCCATCGCCGGGGACACCGCGACCAGCGAGGCCGCCGTGCTGCACGCGATGGACGACTACGAGACCGCGTACGACCGCAGCGTGGACGTCGTCCTCCTCGTCCAGTGCACCAGCCCCTTCGTCGCCCGCGAGGACATCGACGGCGTCGCCGCCGCCGTCGCCCGCGAAGGCGCCGACACGGCCGTCACCGTCGCCCCGTTCCACGGTTTCCTGTGGCGCGACGGCAGCGCGGTCGAGGACCACAACTACGGCGTCAACCACGACAAGTCGGTCCGCCCCCGCCGCCAGGACCGCCCCGAGGACCTCCTCGAAACCGGCGCCGCCTACGCGATGGACGCGGCCGGCTTCCGCACCCACCGCCACCGCTTCTTCGGCCACACCGCGCTGGTGCGCACCGACCCGGCCCGCGTCCTGGAGATCGACGACCCGCACGACCTGGCCCGCGCCCGCGCCCTGGCCCCGCTCCTGGACGTCGCCCCGCTCCCCACCCGCGACGACATCGACGCGGTCGTCCTCGACTTCGACGGCACCCAGACCGACGACCGGGTCCTCATCGACGCCGACGGACGCGAAACGGTCGCCGTCCACCGGGGCGACGGACTCGGCATCGCCGCACTCCGCAAGGCCGGAGTGCCACTGCTGATCCTCTCCACGGAACAGAACCCGGTCGTCGCCGCCCGCGCCCACAAGCTCCGCGTCCCCGTCCTGCACGGCATCGACCGCAAGGACCTCGCGCTCAAGCAGTGGTGCGACGAGCAGTCCATCGCCCCCGAACGCGTCCTGTACGTCGGCAACGACGTCAACGACCTCCCCTGCTTCGCCCTCGCCGGCTGGCCCGTCGCCGTCGCGAGCGCCCACGACTCGGTACGCGCCGCGGCGCGCGCCGTGACGACCACCCCCGGCGGCTCCGGCGCCATCCGCGAGATCGCGGCCTGGCTGCTCGGCCCCACCCTCACCACCACCCCCACCAAGTAGCTAAGGAACGCACCATGAGCACCTCCCGACTGCGCACCCTCGGCACCCGCACCGCGGGCCCCGGCAACCCCGTCTACATCACGGGCGAGATCGGTATCAACCACAACGGCGACCTCGACAACGCCCTCGCGCTGATCGACGTGGCGGCGGAGGCCGGCTGCGACGCCGTCAAGTTCCAGAAGCGCACCCCGGAGATCTGCACCCCGCGCGACCAGTGGGACATCGAGCGCGACACCCCCTGGGGCCGGATGACGTACATCGACTACCGCCACCGCGTCGAGTTCGGCGAGACCGAGTACCGCGCCATCTCCGAGCACTGCGCCGAGCGCGGCATCGACTGGTTCGCCTCCCCGTGGGACACCGAGGCCGTCACCTTCCTGGAGAAGTTCGACGTCCCCGCCCACAAGGTGGCCTCCGCCTCCCTCACCGACGACGAGCTGCTGCGCTCGCTGCGCGCCACCGGCCGCACGGTGATCCTCTCCACCGGCATGTCGACCCCGCGCCAGATCCGGCACGCGGTCGAGGTGCTCGGCTCCGACAACATCCTTCTCTGCCACGCCACTTCGACGTACCCGGCGAAGGCGGAGGAGCTCAACCTGCGGGTCATCAACACCCTCCAGCAGGAGTACCCCAACGTCCCGATCGGCTACAGCGGCCACGAGACGGGCCTGCAGACCACGCTGGCCGCCGTCGCGCTCGGCGCCGCGTTCGTCGAGCGCCACATCACCCTCGACCGCGCCATGTGGGGCTCCGACCAGGCCGCCTCCGTCGAGCCGCAGGGCCTGTCCCGCCTGGTCCGCGACATCCGCACCATCGAGGCCTCCCTCGGCGACGGCGTCAAGAAGGTGTACGAGTCCGAGCTCGGCCCGATGAAGAAGCTCCGCCGGGTCCCGGGCGTCGTCGCGGAGAGCGGTGAGACGGCCCAGGCCGCCGAGCCGCTCACGGTCTGACGGGCCGACCGGTGAACCTCGCCTTCGTCGAGAGCCCGGTCCAGCTCCTGAACGTCCTGGAGTGGGCCTACACAGAGGGAGGCGGCGGCCGCGTCCTCGCGGACGTCACCGTCGTCGTCCTCCCTCCGGTCGACCCGATGTCGCGCGGTCAGCTGCGCCGGATGGCGGAGCTGGCCCGCGACGAGGGCGTCACCGTGCGCTGGCAGGAGGCGCGCGGCGACTCGGGCACCCCCCTGAAGTCGCTGCGCGCCCTGACCCGGCTCGTCCGCAACGCCGACCACATCGTCATCGGGGACCCGTTCTCCCGCTACGTACAACTGCTGCTCACCCTGGTCCGGCCCCGCCGCCTCACCGTGGTCGACGACGGCACCGCCACCATGGAGTTCGTCGCCCAGCTCACCCGCGGCGAACGCCTCACCCGCTGGCACCGGCGCGGCGGAACGAACCCCCGCGACCTGGCCCTGGCCCCGGTCACCGCCACCGCACGCCGCCGCTTCACCCCGTCCGCCGCGCGCGAGGTCGAACTCTTCACCGCGATGCCGGTGATCCCGCCGCCCGGCATCACCCTCATCCCGAACACCTTCTCCTGGACCCGCTCCCGCTTCGGCCCGCCGCTGCTCACCAAGGGCGCGGACCTGGTCGGCACCTCCCTGGTGGAGACCGGCGTGGTCGACCGGGCCCCGTACCTGGAAGCGGTCGCGGAGCTGGCCCGCACCCACGGCGCCACCCGCTACTTCGCCCACCGCCGCGAGTCCACGGAGAAGCTCCACGCCCTGGAGGCCGCCACCGGCCTGGAGATCGTCCGCCCCGACCTCCCGCTGGAACTCATCGCCCGCCGCGGCCCGATCGGCCGCACGGTCCTGAGCTTCCCCTCCACGGTGGTCCACACCCTCCCGCTGGCCCTGGTCGGCACCGACGTGAAGGTCGCGGTCTGCGACATCGCCCCGGAGTGGCTGCGCGAAACGGCGTCCCCGCGGGCCCAGGGCTTCCTCACGGGCGTCACGGAGACGGCCCGCGACGTCCAGCGACTGGCACCCTGGCGGGCTACGGCGGTGGTCAGGGAGGCCTGAGGCGGAGTCCGCACGTGGGTCCTGGCCTCACGCCTCCCTGAATGACGGTTCGACCGGTGTGTCAGCGTGTGAGGTCGAACGAAGTGGCGTGGGGCACGAAGGTCGTGTCCCCGTCCTCGGCCGTCGCCAGTGCCGAGACGTACCAGGTGCCCTTGGCCAGGTCGGCCGCCTCTCGCTTCGTGACCTTCAGCGTGTAGGTGCAGCGGGCGGTCTCGTCCGAGGTGCTCCGGCACTTGGCGTTCTCCCCCGAGCGGAGCTCCGCCTCGGTCGGATCGAGCTTCGAACTCGCGGGCCAGGCAATGACCTTGAGGCCTTGGACGCCCGAGTCGTCGCTCACGTCCACGGTGTAGGTGAACGAGCCCGCGCTGCCGTCGGACGGAGCCGCGTAGCGAGCCGATCCGTGCTCCAGGGTCGGCTCCGTGGGGGTCGAGGCCAGGGCGAGGCCGCCGGCTGTCACCGTGCCGATGGCGACGGCGCCGATGAGCGACAGGAAGAGAATGCGCTTGGACATGGGAGATCCCCTTGATTCCGTTGGAAAGTTGGATTGGATACGCGCAGAAGCGTGGAAGAACCACTGCTGGAGCCGGGCTCGGAAGTGTCGTGGAAGCGGTGGCCGACCGCGTTCTCGATGTGATCGAGCCTAGGACCGGGGGCCTGGCGCCGTCCTCGCGCTGAGGGACGATTGGCGCGTCGAACCACGGACAGAGACTCTGCAACCCAGGTAAGAGGCCGGAATCCGCCTCCAGCCGGAGTCGGGCCCCTCACCTGCGGCCATAGCCTTGATCCGACATGAATCGAACCGACGACCGGCTGTTCCCGGTCCTGCTGATCTGCGCCCAGGCCCTGGTGTGGCCCGGGGCGCCCCTGGTGCGCGGAGCCGTCCCGCCCGCGTCCGACCTTCTCGTGGCGGCCCTGGTCGCCGGAGTGGTGACGGCCGCGCTCGCCCTGCGCGGTACCCGCCCGGTGGCCGCCCTGGTCGTGGTCGCCGCCGCCTGCGCGCTGGGGGCCGGGCCGCTGCCCGCCGGGGCGATGGCGGTGCTCGGGACCGCGGGTGTCGCGCTGGCCCTCTTCACCGTGGCGACCGAAGACGACACCTTCACCGCCGTGCTGTGCGTGGTGGCGCTTGCCGCCTGGCAGCTCCTGCAGGGCATCAGCCTGCACGGGCTCAGCGACCGCGACGGGCTCGACCTCGTCCTGACCGCCCTGCTGTACGCCGCCGCATGCGGCGCCGGACTGCTCGTACGGCGAACCCGTCGCGCACGGCGAGCGGCCGAGCAACTCCTGGACCGTGCCGAGTCCGAGCGCCACCGGCTTCCGGCAGTCGAACGACGACGCATGGAACGCGAGCTGCACGACGTCAGCGCCCACCATCTGACGGCCGTGGTGGTCACCGCGGGGGCCGCCCTCGGCTTGAGCGACCGCCGCCCCGAACTGGCCGAGAAGGCACTGGAGTTCGCTGTCGAGACCGGCCACGAGGTCAGCCGCGCGCTCGGCGCGGTACGAGCGCCGGCGCCCTCCCGCGAGAGTGTGCCGTCGCCGCAGGAACGGCTGCTGGACCTGGTCGCGGGGTTCCGGCGGCTGGACCAGCAGGTGAAATGCGAGATCGTCCCCCCGCCGGACGGCGCCGTCGCGGACGCGGCGTACGGCATCGTGCGCGAGGCGCTGACCAACGTGGCACGGTATGCCCCCGGCGCGCATACGAGGGTGCTGTGCCGGTACGGCGACACCCGCACCGACGTCGTAGTCACCAGCACGCCCCCGCAGGCCGGAGCGGTGGCGCACGGTGCGGGACTCGGCGGCGGCCGCGGGCAGGGCTTCCTGCGCTCCCGGGCCCGGGAAGCGGGCGGCACGGTGCACAGCGGTCCGACGGCGGACGGCGGCTGGGAGGTACGGGCGGCACTGCCGGGCCGGACGGCCACGACGGTGGAGCCGCCGGCACCGAGGACCTATCGAGCGGCGCAGGTAGTGGCGGCGGCGGGCCTGGTCCTGCAGCCGCTGCTCCCCGCCCTGGTCATCCGGGCCGAGGACACGTCGAGCGGGACGCCGGTGTCCGCGGGTGTCTTCTTCGCCCTGCTGGCGGCGGGCCAGGCGATGGCCCTGCTGTGGCTGCGGAGGGCTCCGCGGACGGCGTACGGGATGCTGCTGGGGCTGGCGCTGTTGTGGCCGGCGGCGATGGAGCTGGGGAACTACAGCGGCCCGGTCCTCCTCCCGCCCGCGCTGAGCCTGCTGGCCACGTGCGCGGCCCTCGCGATGGAACCGGCCCGCACCGCAACGCCCCGGAAGGGGCGCGGAGCCGCGTCGAAAGACGGCTCCGCCGTGATGGGGGTCCCCCACGAGCGGGGAAGCGACCGGCTCCCGACGGCCCGCGGCCACGTCACGGCCATCCTCCTCATGGCGCTGGTACACGCCGAGGCCGCCACCACCGCGGTTCTGGGCCGGGGTACGGCCGCTCCTGTCTGGACCGTCGTCGCGGGAACCGCGGTCGGCGCAACCCTCACAGGCACCGCGGCCCACCTGACCGGACGCCGCCGCACCCGCCGCCGACAGGCCGACCGCCGCGCCCACGACGAACGCCTCGCCGGCTGGACCGAGGAGGCCGTCCGCGACGCGTGGACCGAGCGCCGCCGCATCGCCGCCGGTCTCGAAACCACGGTTCTGGCCCGCACCGCCGACATGGTCACGGAGGCGGAGGCAGGCCGGCTCGACGCGACAGCGACCCGCGCCCGCGAGGCCCTGGCCGCGATGCGCGCCCTGCTCGACACCGTCCGGGACGGCGAGACAGAGATCGGGCTGCGGCCGCAGCCCACCCTCCAGGCACTCGACCTGCTCGCCCAACAACTCCGGGCCACCGGACGCGACATCGAGATACGGCTGACCGACCGGGTGCCGGAACGACTGCCCACCGCCGTCGACCTGGCCGCCTACCGCGCCGCCGAGACGGTGCTGGCGGCCGGTGGTGAGCAGCCTGCGATGCTCGCACTCGACGTGGAGGACGAGACCTTGACACTCACCGCCACGGGGGTGCCCCGCGCCGCAGAGCCCGACGTACGGGAACGGCTGACCACGCGGGTCGCGGCGGTCGGCGGCACCCTGACCACCGGCCCGCGGGGTACCGTCCGCCTCCGGCTGCCAATCACTGGTGCGCCGGACGACGAGGAGAGACACCGATGAGCCTCAACGTGCTGGTCGTCGACGACCAGGGCATCGTACGGGCGGGGTTCGCCGCCGTGATCGACGCAGAGGAGGACATGACGGTCGTCGGCGAGGCCGCCGACGGCGCCGCCGCGGTGCGGCTGGCCGAAGAGCTGGCTCCCGACGTGGTCGTCATGGACGTACGCATGCCCGAACTGGACGGCATCGCCGCCACCCGCATCATCACCGGACGGGAGAACGCGCCCCGTGTCCTCGTCCTGACCACCTTCGACCTCGACGCGTACGTCTTCGACGCGCTGCGCGCCGGCGCCTCTGGCTTCCTCCTCAAGGACGTGCTCCCCTCCCAACTGCTGGAGGGCATCCGGGAGGTGGCGGCCGGCGAGAGCGTACTGGCCCCGTCCGCGACCCGCCGCCTCATCGGCCACTACGCGTCGGGACCACCGGCCGCGGTCCCGGTAGGGAGCTCCCCCGAACTGGACAGCCTGACCGGCAGCCAGCGGGGCGTCCTCACACTGGTCGCGGCCGGACTCACCAACGCGGAGATCGCCGAGCGACTCGGCATCACGGTAGGCACCGTGAAGTCCCACGTGAACGCGCTGCTCCGCAAGCTCGGCCTGCGCGACCGCGTACAGGCGACGATCCTCGCGTACGACCTCGGCCTCGCCCGCCCGAACCCGCCCGGTACCCACCTCTGACCACCGGTACCCACCTCTGACCCACGAGGCGCAACCAAGGAGTCCATCCCCATGACCCGTACCGATACCGATACCGATACCGATTCCGGCCGATCCGTCGCACGTCGACTGCGTGACCACGTCGGCGTCGTCGGCCTCGTCTACCTCGGTGCCTGTGCCGTCCTGCTCGTGTGGGCGCTGGTGGTGACCGCCGTCGACAGCTCGGGCGAGTCCATGGCCGGCGTCATCCCGGTCCTTGCCACCGCCCCCCTCGGCCTCGTGTTCATCGTGTTGCCGGGCGGCACCGTCATGTTCATCGCCGCCGTCGCTCTCGGGGCAGGTGTCAACGCGGCGATCATCGGCTGGTGCACCCGCGCACTGCGGCGCGGCGGTCGCATGAAGTGAGTGATCGTCATGCGTCTTCGGGACGCGATGCCCCGCCTACGCGGCCGGCCACGCCACCAGCCCCGACGATGTCCCCGCCCGCCTCGATTCGGGGTCGCCCATCGTGGGTGACGCGCCCCGCCGCTCCCACCGGGGCTACCCGCCGTTCAGGACGCGGCGTGCCACGAGGCCCCGAGCCCCCGAGAGTTCCGCCCGGAGCGCGGCGTCGCGGGCGGAGTCGACCGTGACCGTGGCCGGGAGCGCGGCGACGGCCTGCAGCCGGGACCGGCGCAGGTGGGTCGGCGGGTGTGTGGAGTCGACGCTGTGCCCGCGCAGCGCGCTGCGGCGGCGCTGACGCTCGTACTCGCTCGCCGGAATCGACTCCACGTGGGCGGCCAGGCGCTCCCACAGACCGCTCTCCGCCCCACCGGCCGCCCGGCCGCCGGAGCGGTGGCTCCGGAGCGCGTTGGACTCGCGCAGCAGCGTGGCGGAGGCGGAGTCGGAGACCAGCAGCGCGTCCATCAGCCCCACGGCGGCCGCCGTCGAGCCGCACCGGGCGGCGAAGGAGTCGGCCAGGTACTCGCCGCGCTGGGTGGCGCGCAGGGTCAGGTGGTCGAGGGCCGTCGCGACGGCGACGACCACGCTGCGGGGGGCCAGATAGCAGGCGTTGAGCAGGGTCTCGGGGAGCGTCGGGCGCTCGATCCGGCTCAGCAGGTAGTACCAGGTGTGCAACGACTGGAGCGCGTTTCCGAGGACCACGCCCTGGCGGGTGTCGCCATTGGCGTAGTGGCCGAGTTCGTGGCCCAGCAGTGCGATCCGCTGACCGGTGTCGAGCATCTCCCAGAGGCCGAGGCCGATGGTCAGGAGCCTGCGGCGCCGCAGGCCGTACGTCGAGACGCTCGCGTTGGCGTCGGCGTTCACCGCGACCGCGTGCACCCCGGTCGTGCCCACCACCCCGGCGACCTCGTCGATCAGGGCGAACAGCTCGGGCGCGTCGGCCCGGTACAGCACCTGCTCGTCCTCCGGCAGGCGCGGGAACCGGGGGCGCAGCAGCCAGCCGATGAACAGGCACAGGGCGCCGAGCACCGGCAACGCGCTGCCCCAGCCGAGGACCACCAGCAGCACTCCGCCGGCGAGCAGCGCGGCCGTGAAGCCGTGGACGGCCAGCGCCAGCGCCAGCGCGAGCACGCTCGCCGCGTCGCGCCGGGGGCGCAGGAGCTCGTCCGTCGTCACCTCGGCCAGCAGCCTCTCGCCGTGCTCCCCGGCCAGCCTGCGCCGCAGGGTGTCCAGCCGCCCGCCCGGCTCCTCCGGCTCACCAGGGTCCACATTCCAGTCGCAGGCGGCACACCACGCCACGAACCTGTGGTCCGTCCGGATCTCCACCCCGCACTCCGGGCATGACTGAACGCTTTCCTCCACCGTGCCCAGCACTGCTGAGTCCCCCTCGTCCTACGGCTCCCCCCGGAGACCGCTCAGATGTATGTCGAACGCGCACCCCGGTTCGACGGCAACGACGCAGCGTAAGCCGTGAGTCCGTGGCGTGTACAGGAAGTTTGGACCGGGGCGGGCCGAGCGGAGGCCGTCGCGGGCGCCGACCCCGAGTCCGCCCCGGGTGGTGTGTGCGGCCTGATCAGGGTCGGGCGAGGGTCATCCCCGATAGCCGGAGAGTCGCGCCACGCTGATGATCGATACATGCGGACCACAGAAATGACGCAACGTCAGAACTACTCCGGCGCACAGGCGTTCCTGCTGGCACCGGCCCTGATGGCCGGCTATGGACTGGTGCGGCTGACGGGGCAGGCGGTGGGGGACTACGGGCCCGGGGTGTGGTGGTCGCTGGCGCACGTGCTGTTCCTGGCCGGGGTGCTCGCGTTCGTTCCGGTCTTCCTCGGGCTGCGGATGCCGGACGGCGTTAGCGGCGGCGGACGGGTGGCCGTCCGGGTGGCTGCGGGGGCCGGGTTGCTGGGGGCGGCCGCGGTGGCGGTCCAGGCGGTGATCGACCTCGTGGTCGGGTTCGTCGCGGCGGACGACCGGGCCATGAGTGACATGTTCGAGAAGGTGCAGGACGTGCCCGGTGTGATGCCGGTGGTCTACACGGCGGTGCCGATGCTGTTCTGGCTCGGGCTGCTGGCGCTCGTCACCCTGCTCGCGTTCTTCCGCCGGGGCGAGGTCCCGGCCCGGTCCCCGCTGCTGGTGCTGGCCGGGGTCGTCATGATGGCCGTGAGCCTGGACCTGCTGACGGTGGGGGCCCTGTGCATCGGACTGGCCCTCTTCCCGATCCGCCGGGGCCTGCCGGGCTGACGGCGGTCCCGGCCGCCTACGACGACGGCGGCTCGACCGTCCCGACCCGCAGGTACTTCGCGAAGTCGATGCGGTCGAGCGAGGCATAGGCGTCGCCGGTGTTGCCCGGGGCCCGTGAGCCGTACTCGGAGATGAAGCTGAACTCCCGGGCGTTCTTGACGTCGAACGCCCCGTACTCCTGAAGCGCCTTCGCGACCATCCGTTCGTACGGCCTGAGCGAGGTGTCGGCGTCGATGTCGTACGCGGGGTCCAGCCAGATGAACTGCCCGGTGCGCCACAGCCCTTGCCCCTGGCCGTCGCTGCCGACGGCGGGGAAGACGTGCCGGTCGTTGTTGTCCGGGGTGCCGAAGCTCAGGGCGTGGTCGATGCGGCCGGCCTTCCAGTCCGCGCGGGTGATCAGCCCGGCGAGGCGGGACAGCCCGCTTCCGGTGTCCTGGCCCTTCTCGGAGACCGACGAGCCCCGGGTGTCGGACACGGCTCCCCATTCGCAGCTGGGCCTGGAGTGCGACACCTTCGTCCGCCAGCACTCCGTCGCCCGCCCGTCCGGCCCGATCACCACCGTCCACTCGCGGTCCGGGGCCGGTGCCTTCCACGACGGGTCCCAGGGGAAGCGGACACCGTCGAAGGGGTCGGGCCCCCACTGGCCGATGTGCTCGCGCGCGGTGACCTCGTAGGTCGGCGTACCGGAGGTGGCCCGGTACACCAGGGATCCGGCCGTCCCCGTGTACAGCTCCACCCGGCCCGGCGCGAGCAGACCGGAGACCATCCGCGCGGAGTCGGGCGACAGGCGGGGATCCGGGTGGCGCCGGTTGAACACGTCGTCGTCGGAGAAGAGGCGGGCGGAGACCGCGGCGGCGGGCGGCGGCGCCCGATGGCCCGGCCGGTTCGCGAGGATCACCGCGGTGGCGGTCAGCGCGAGCGCGACGACCCCCGCGACGGCGACGGCCCACCGCCGCCTGCTCGTCCCGGGCGGTGCTGCCGTGCCCAGCTCGTCCCGCGCCGTCTCCCAGCGCCGCTGCCACTCCGCTCGGTCGCCGCCGCAGGCCTCCGCGTAGGCCAGCGCGACCGCGAGGGGCGGCAGCCGGCCGCCCTCGGCGGCGTCGGACAGGGCGCCGGGCGACTGGCCGGTGCGCGCGCCCATCTGACGGTAGCTCGGGGTGTCCGCCGCGCTGCGGAGCGCGCGTAACGCGTGAGCGAACCGCTCCGCCGTATCCGCCGCCGGACCGCCCGGCGGGAGCTGTAATCCTCCGGCCACCTCTCCGCCCTCCAAGCCACGGTCCGTGGTCGTCCATGGGTGACGTCCGGTCCGCCGTTCCGATTCTAGGAGCCACGGATATCCGCGAAAAGGCCGCGTCCGGCCGCGCACCGCCGAAGATGGAGGGCATGGACCAAGCGTGGGCGGCCCTGCTGGGCACCGGGCTGGGCGTCGCCGGAACCCTGGGCGCCTCCGGGCTGACGTACGCATCCGCCCGGCGCCAGGCGCGCGACCAGGGGGTGGTCGACCACCTGCGGGAGCTGCGGAACGAGCGCCGGGAGACGTACCTCGCGTTCATGCAGGCGGCGGAACCGGTCGACGACGTGCTGCACCGGCTCGTGCACCGGGACGGGGTGCCCGCCGCGGCCCGGGACACCCCGCCCACCGTCGAGGTGCTGGACGCGGCCGTCGAGGGGCTCGGCACCGCGGTGCAAGCGCTCAGCAAGGCACAGGCACGGCTCGATCTCATGGGCCCGGAGCCCGTGGCGGAGGACGCCGTGAACGTCTGGTCGGACGTGCGCTCCCTGCGGGCGTACCTCGAACGGGTGCTCCACCGGGTGCGCGAGGGAGCGGCGTACGACGGGTATCGCACCGGTCTCGAAGACGCGGTCGACAACCTGGAGAGGAGCCGGGAGAAGTTCACCCGGAGCGCCCGCGAGGTGATGACGGCACCGCCGTGAGGCGAGCCGGGAGGCCCCCTGAGCCCGCTGTGGGAGCGCGTCCGTCCTGCCGGTGAAGCGCGCGAGTGTACCCATCCCGGCATCGGCTCACACGCCGAACCCCAGTCATTTATTCGTCTATGTGGCTGAACTTTTCTTGTTTCATGGTCAGTTGACGGGGGAAGGGCCTTACCCTTCACCAGTGAGCCACTCGACGTCCCGCCTCTGTGAAGCCCGGCCGCCCGCAGGAGAGGACCTGCCCGGCGCGCTGCCAGAAGCGCTGCGCGCCGAACTGATCGCCTTCCGGCGTGACCTGCACATGCACCCCGAGCTCGGTAACCAGGAGTTCCGCACCACCGCGGCCATCAAGGCCCGGCTGGAGCTGGCCGGCCTCGAACCACGGGTGCTCGCCTCCGGTACCGGGCTCATGTGCGACGTGGGGACCAGGAGCGGGACCACGCGGCCCATGCTGGCGCTGCGGGCCGACATCGACGCGCTGCCGATCCCGGACACCAAGACGGGCGTCCCGTACCGCTCCACCGTGCCCGACCGGGCGCACGCCTGCGGGCACGACATCCACACCACCACCGTGCTCGGCGCCGGCCTGGTGCTCGCCGGGCTCGACCGGCAGGGGCTGCTGCCCAACCCGGTGCGGCTGATCTTCCAGCCGGCCGAGGAGGTGCTGCCCGGCGGGGCGCCCGACGCGATCGACTCCGGGGTGCTGGAGGGCGTCGGCCGGATCATCGGGGTGCACTGCGACCCGAAGGTCGACGTGGGGCGGATCGGGCTGCGGGTCGGGGCGATCACCTCCGCCTGCGACCGGCTGGAGCTGTCGCTGGACGGGCCCGGCGGCCACACCGCCCGCCCGCACCTGACCACGGACCTGGTCACCGCCGCCGCCAAGGTCGCCACGGAGGTCCCCGCGCTGCTGGCCCGCCGGGTCGACGCGCGGGCCGGGCTCGCGGTGACCTGGGGGCGGCTGGAGACCGGGCACGCCTGCAACGTGATCCCGCAACACGCCGAGCTCTCCGGCACGGTTCGCTGCCTGGATCTGGCGGCCTGGCGGGACGCCCCCGACCTGGTGCACGCGGCCATCGACGAGGTGGCCGGAATGTACCGGGCCAAGACGGTGATCAACTACATCAGGGGGGTGCCGCCCGTGGTCAACGACGCCGCCGCGATCGATCTGCTCACCGGCGCCATGACCGCCCGCCGCGGATCGTATGCGATCGAGGACACCGAACAGAGCCTGGGCGGGGAGGATTTCTCCTGGTACCTGGAGCACGTGCCGGGCGCGATGGCGCGGCTCGGCGTGCGCACGCCCGGCGACCCCCGCGGTCTGGACCTGCACCGGGGGAATTTCGACGCGGACGAGGAGGCGATCACCGTGGGTGTGGAACTCTTCACCGCCTCTGCGTTGCTCGACGGCAATCATCTGTAACCGGACAGGTCACCCCCGGTTCGCGACGATCCGATAACGGCTTCCGTACAGGGCTTTATCTGACATCTACGCGCGTTACGATCGCCGCGAAACCAGCGCCGGAAGAGGCGCTTCGGTCAGGTTTGAAGGAGCCTTCCCTTGCGCCCGGTATCCAAGATCACCGCCGCGTGTGCCATTGCCGCGGCGCTCGCCCTCACTGCCACCGCTTGTGGCAGCTCGTCCGACGAGTCCAGCAGCTCCGACGGCAAGATGAAGATCGGCATGGCCTACGACGTGGGCGGCCGGGGTGACAACTCGTTCAACGACTCCGCGGCCCGCGGCCTGGACAAGGCCAAGGCCGAGTTCGGCGCCGAGACCAAGGAGCTCACCGCCAAGACCGGCGAGAGCTCGGCCGACCGCGACCAGCGTCTGCAGTCGCTCGCCGAGGGCGGCTACAACCCGGTCATCGCGATCGGCTTCGCGTACAAGGAAGCGGTCGACAAGATCGCCCCCAAGTACCCGAAGGTCAACTTCGGCCTGGTCGACTCGGTGTCCGACGTGAAGAACGTCAACTCGATCGTCTTCACCGAGGAGCAGGGCTCCTACCTCGCCGGAGTCGCGGCCGCGCTGAAGTCCAAGGACGGCAAGGTCGGCTTCATCGGCGGTGTGGACCTTCCGCTGATCAAGAAGTTCGCCGCCGGCTTCCGGCAGGGCGTCATGGACACGAAGCCCAAGGCCACGGTGCAGATCCAGTACCTGTCCACCGGTTCCGACCTGTCCGGCTTCGGTAGCCCCGACAAGGGCAAGGAAGCCGCCAAGGGCATGCTCGACAAGGGCATCGACGTCATCTTCGCCGCCGCGGGCGGTTCGGGTGCCGGTTCGATCGAGGCCGTCGCGGGCAAGAAGGGCGCCTGGTCCATCGGTGTCGACTCCGACCAGGCCAAGGACCCGGCGCTGGCGAAGTACAAGGACACGATCCTGACCTCGGTCGTCAAGAACGTCGACGCCGGTGTCTTCGACCTGGTCAAGTCCGTCAAGGACGGCAAGCCGATGACCGGCACGACGACGTACTCCCTGGCCAAGGGCGGCGTGAGCCTGACCCCCACGGGTGACCACCTCAAGGACATCCAGACCCAGTTGGACGCCGCGAAGAAGAAGATCGTCGACGGCACCATCAAGGTCAAGTCCACGACCTGATCCGGCCCGTCGATCGGGGCCCGGGGGAGCGGCTTCCACCGCTCACCCGGGCCCCGATTCACGTACCCCCACGACGGGGGTCACCGGCCCCGGTACGCCACCTGTGAACGGGTGGCCAACGATTCGGGAGCGCTACGCGCGTAGCGCCCGCTCGGGCGCGGTACCTTTTTCCGCCCCCGCAATCGGCACCCACCGCCTCCGCCCTCCGCTCCTGTCAAGGAGAGTGCGCCATCAACGCGTCCAGCAGTCCTCATGCCGTGGAGCTCCGCGGCATCACCAAGCGGTTCCCCGGGGTCGTGGCCAACCACGACATCGACATCACCGTGCGCCGCGGCACCGTCCACGCCCTCGTCGGTGAGAACGGCGCCGGCAAGTCCACGCTCATGAAGATCCTTTACGGCATGCAGAAGCCGGACGAGGGCACCATCGCGGTGGACGGCGAACAGGCCACGTTCTCCAACCCGGGCGACGCCATCGACCGGGGCATCGGCATGGTGCACCAGCACTTCATGCTGGCCGACTACCTCACCGTCCTGGAGAACGTCGTACTCGGCTCCGAGAAGCTGTACGGCATCGGGGACCGGGCCCGCGCCAAGATCAAGCAGATCTCCGACTCGTACGGTCTCGGCATCCGGCCCGACGCCATGGTCGAGGACCTCGGGGTCGCCGACCGCCAGCGCGTGGAGATCCTCAAGGTCCTCTATCGGGGCGCCCGCACCCTGATCCTCGACGAGCCCACCGCCGTCCTCGTGCCGCAGGAGGTCGAGGCACTCTTCGACAACCTGCGCGAGCTCAAGGCGGAGGGCCTCACCGTCATCTTCATCTCGCACAAGCTGGGCGAGGTGCTGTCGGTGGCCGACGAGATCACCGTCATCCGGCGCGGAACGACCGTGGGCACCGCCGATCCCGAGCACACCACGACCAAGCAGCTGGCCGAACTGATGGTCGGCAGCGAACTGCCGTCGCCGGAGACCCGCGAGTCGACCGTCACCGAGACGCCGATGCTGGACGTCGACGGGCTGCGGCTGACCGCCACCGACCCGGACGGGGTGGTGCGTGCCGTGCTCGACGGCATCACCTTCACCATCCACAAGGGCGAGGTGCTCGGCATCGCCGGCGTCGAGGGCAACGGCCAGTCCGAACTGGTCGACGCCATCATGGGCATGCGCACCCTCGACGCGGGCTCCCTCTCGCTGGACGGCGCGGACATCTCCCGTACGCCGACGCGCAAGCGCCGCGAGGACGGGATGGCCGTCATCCCCGAGGACCGCCACCGGCACGGACTGCTGCTGGAGGCCCCGCTCTGGGAGAACCGCATCCTCGGCCACGTCACCGAGCGCCCCAACAGCAAGGGCGTCTTCCTCGACCTCAAGGCGGCCCGCGCCGACACCGAGCGGATCGTGCGCGAGTACGACGTGCGCACCCCCGGCATCGAGGTCACCGCGGCCTCGCTCTCCGGCGGCAACCAGCAGAAGCTGATCGTCGGCCGCGAGATGAGCCACTCACCCAAGCTCCTGATCGCCGCGCACCCCACCCGGGGCGTGGACGTCGGCGCCCAGGCCCAGATCTGGGACCAGATCCGCGAGGCGCGCCGCGAAGGACTCGCGGTGCTGCTGATCTCCGCCGACCTGGACGAGCTGATCGGGCTCTCCGACACCCTGCGCGTCATGTACCGCGGCGCCCTCGTCGCGGACGCCGACCCGGCGACCGTCACCCCGGAGGAGCTCGGCTCCGCGATGACGGGCGCGGCCGCCGGCCACCTCGAAACGCCCGGCGGCGACGACGTACCCGCCGATCCCGGCAGCGACGGCGGAACCGCCGCCCCCGGCACGGACGACACCGACCCCCGGGACGGGGGAGAGGACCGATGAAGAAGATCGACAAGGAGCGGCTGCTCCTGGGGATCGCGGCCCCCGTACTCGCGATCGTGGTCGCCTTCCTGGTGACGGCACTCGTGCTCGCCGCCACCGGCAAGGAGCCGTTCAGCGCCTTCGGCATCATGTTCGACTACGGGCTGAAGTCGGACAGCCAGGTCTACATCCTGAACAAGGCGACGACGTACTACCTCGCGGGTCTCGCGGTGGCCGTCGGCTTCCGGATGAACCTCTTCAACATCGGCGTCGACGGCCAGTACCGCCTCGCCGCCTTCTTCGCCGCGGCGGTCGGCGGTGCGCTGACCCTGCCCGGCGCCCTCCAGATCCCGCTGATCATCCTCACCGCGATGATCGTCGGCGCGATGTGGGCCGGTATCGCGGGCGTCCTGAAGGTCACCCGGGGCGTCAGCGAGGTCGTCTCGACGATCATGCTGAACTCCATCGCGACCGCGGTCATCGGCTACCTGCTCCAGCAGAACCGCCTCGGGCACCTCGACGAGGCCGGCACCAAGATCTCCACCAAGCCGCTCCCGGAGTCCTCGTACTTCTTCGAGTTCCCGACCACCCCGACGCCCGTCTACGGCTTCATCGTGGTCGCGGTCGTCGCGGGCGTCGCCTACTGGTTCACGCTCTCGCGCACCCGGTTCGGCTTCGACCTGCGCACGGTGGGCCAGTCCGGCTCCGCCGCGGAGGCCAGCGGGGTGAACGTCAAGAAGATGGTCGTCACCTCGATGCTCATCTCGGGCGCCGTGGCCGGCCTGATCGGCATGCCGACACTGCTCAACGACAGCCACGAGTTCAGCGGCGACTTCCCCGTCGGCATCGGCTTCACCGGTATCGCCATCGCCCTCCTCGGCCGCAACCACCCCGTCGGCATCGCGCTCGGCGCGCTGCTCTGGGGCTTCCTGGAACGCGGCACCGGAAAGCTGGAGTTCGAGGGGTACGACAAGGAGATCGTCGGCGTGATCCAGGGCGTCATCGTCCTGTGCGTCGTCATCGCCTACGAAGTCGTCCGCCGCTACGGACTCAAGCGACAGCAGAGCAAGGTCGGCGCGGAACTCGCCGCACAGGCCGCCCGTAACTCCGACCAGCAGGAGGTGTCGGCGTGACCGTCACGGCGACTTCCACCCCGCCCCCCGCGGCCCGCAAGGTCTCCGGCGGCAAGGGCGGCCGCACCCGCCTCTCCTTCCCCGTCGTCCTGCTGATCATCGCGGGCGTGCTGCTCGCGCTGTCGGCCGTGCGCGCCATCACCGGCGCGCAGGACGTGACCTCGGCCGGACAGATCAGCGCGGCCCTCGCGATGGCCGTGCCGATCGGCCTCGCCGGTCTCGGCGGCCTCTGGTCCGAGCGGGCCGGCGTGGTCAACATCGGCCTCGAAGGCATGATGATCCTGGGCACCTTCTTCGGCGCCTGGGCCGGCTGGCAGACCAACCCCTGGCTCGGCGTGCTCGCCGGTGTCGTCGGCGGAATGCTCGGCGGCCTGCTGCACGCGGTGGCGACCGTCACCTTCGGCGTCGACCACATCATCTCCGGCATCGCGATCAACATCCTGGCGCTCGGCTTTACCACCTACTTCGCCAAGCTCTGGTTCAACTCGGGCGAGGCGGCGGTCAAGGGCGGCTCGCCCAAGCAGTCCCCACCGGCCGACGACATCACCTCGGTGACGATCCCCGGCCTCTCCGACTGGCTCCACAGCGTCGAGAAGCACCACTGGTTCTTCGTCTCCGACCTGGCCGGAGTCCTCGGCGGACTCGTCACCAACGTGTCGCTGCTGACGATCGTCGCCGTGGTCCTCTTCGTCGTGACGTTCTTCGTCCTGTGGAAGACCGCCTTCGGCCTGCGGCTGCGCTCCTGCGGCGAGAACCCGGTGGCCGCCGAGTCGCTCGGCGTCAACGTGTACACGTACAAGTACATCGCGGTGATCATCTCCGGTGGCATGGCCGGACTGGGCGGCGCCTTCCTCTCCCTGGTCACCTCGCACATCTACAACGAGGGACAGACCGGCGGCCGCGGATACATCGGTCTCGCCGCGATGATCTTCGGTAACTGGCGGCCCGGCGGACTCGCCATGGGCGCGGGCCTGTTCGGCTTCGCCGACGCGCTCCAGCTGCGCAACGGCGGCGAGTCCGTCCACGCGCTGCTCCTGCTGCTCGTGGTCGCGCTGGCCGGGATCGCGGCCTGGAAGCTCTACCGCAAGAGCTTCGTGCAGGGCGCGGTCAGCGCGGTCGTCGCCGCCGCCATCCTGGTCTGGTACCTCGCCACGGACACCGTGCCCACCGAGTTCGTGAGCGCGACCCCGTACGTCGTCACGCTGCTCGTCCTCTCGCTCTCCGCGCAGCGGCTGCGGATGCCGAAGGCGGACGGCATGCGCTACCGCAAGGGCCAGGGCAAGTGACGCCCACCGCCGGAGCGGGCGCCACCGCCGTGGCAGGGGCCGACTGGGACGCCCTGCGGACCGCCGCCCGGGAGGCCATGTCCCGGGCGTACGCGCCCTATTCGGGCTACCCGGTCGGCGTCGCCGCCCTGGTGGACGACGGCCGCACGATCGTCGGCTGCAACGTCGAGAACGCCTCGTACGGCATCAGTCTCTGCGCCGAATGCGGACTGGTCTCCCAGCTGCACGCCACCGGCGGCGGCCGGCTGACCCACTTCACCTGCGTGGACGGGGCGGGCGAGATCCTGGTCCCGTGCGGCCGGTGCAGGCAGTTGCTGTACGAGTTCGGCGGACCGGAACTCGTCCTGGAGACCCCGGACGGCTTCCGCACCCTCGACGAGATGCTCCCGCAGGCGTTCGGACCCTCGCACCTCGGGTAGCACCCCGCCGGGTGGGCCCGCACATGGGCCCACCCGGCGCTTCAATTCCCCTCTATGCGCGTAGAGTCAACCGGACCCACGCGCACGTACGTACCGGCCGGAAGGACTCCAGACCATGGACGCCATCTCCGTCATCCGCACCAAGCGGGACCGAGGCGAGCTGACCCCCGAGCAGATCGACTGGGTCATCGACGCGTACACCCGCGGTGAGGTGGCCGACGAGCAGATGTCCGCGCTGGCCATGGCGATCCTGCTGAACGGCATGAACCGTACGGAGATCGCCCGCTGGACCGCCGCCATGATCGCCTCCGGCGAGCGGATGGACTTCTCCGCGCTCTCCCGTCCCACCACCGACAAGCACTCCACCGGCGGCGTCGGCGACAAGATCACCCTGCCGCTCGCCCCGCTGGTCGCCGCCTGCGGCGCCGCCGTACCGCAGCTCAGCGGCCGGGGCCTCGGCCACACCGGCGGCACCCTCGACAAGCTGGAGTCCATCCCCGGCTGGCGCGCCCACATCACCAACGCCGAGATGCTGAACGTCCTCGACACCACCGGCGCGGTCATCTGCGCGGCGGGCGACGGACTGGCCCCCGCCGACAAGAAGCTGTACGCGCTCCGCGACGTCACCGGCACCGTCGAGGCGATCCCGCTGATCGCCAGCTCGATCATGTCGAAGAAGATCGCGGAGGGCACCGGCGCACTCGTCCTGGACGTCAAGGTCGGCTCCGGCGCCTTCATGAAGACCATCGAGGACGCCCGCGAACTGGCCTCCACCATGGTCGCCCTGGGCACCGACAGCGGCGTCCGCACGGTCGCCCTCCTCACCGACATGGCCACCCCGCTCGGCCTGACCGCGGGCAACGCCCTGGAGGTCCGCGAGTCGGTCGAGGTGCTGGCCGGCGGCGGCCCCAGGGACGTCATCGACCTCACCCTCGCCCTCGCCCGCGAGATGCTGGACGCGGCCGGGCTCAAGGACGCCGATCCGGAGAAGGCCCTCGCGGACGGCTCCGCGATGGACGTCTGGCGCCGGATGATCTCCGCCCAGGGCGGCGACCCGGACGCCACCCTCCCGGTCGCCCGCGAACAGCACATCGTGACGGCCCCCGCCTCCGGCGTCCTCACCCGCCTCGACGCGTACGACGTCGGCGTCGCCGCCTGGCGCCTCGGCGCGGGCCGCGCCCGCAAGGAGGACCCGGTCCAGGCCAGCGCGGGCGTCGAGCTCCACGCCAAGCCGGGCGACACCGTGACGGCCGGCCAGCCGCTGCTGACGCTGCACACGGACACCCCGGAGAAGTTCGACTACGCGCTGAAGGCCCTGCCCGACGCGTACGACATCGCCCCGTCCGGCACGGCGTTCACCGCCACCCCGGTGGTGCGGGAACGTATCGCCTGACCTGCGGTTTCCCCGTACGGGTGAACGGGACCGGTGGACTGCCGCCGGTCCCGTTCGGCATGCTGGACTCGGGTCCCAGGTGAAGCACCGATAAGAGGAGACCGCTGTGGGCGCACTCCCCGTCGACACCCCGACCGACCCGGGCCGGGACCAGGACTGGGACGACCTCGTCCGGATCTGGGAGGAGACGGACGCGCCCGAGGGCTGCAAGGTGGAGATCATCGAGGGGATCGGCACCGTGTCGCCACCGCCGTCCAAGGACCACAACACGACGGCGGCTCTGCTCCAGCGCAGGCTCTACCCCGTCATTCCGGAGGACTGGGGGATCTATCAGAGGCTCGGTGTCTCGATTACCGGCAGGGGAGGGCTCTACATCCCCGATCTCGTCGTCGTCCCGCACGCCACCGTCACCGGACCGGGCAACCGCATCCCCGCGGAAGAGGTGCGGCTCGTCGTCGAGATCACCTAGCGGGCCAACGCCAACCACGACCGGATCGGCAAGACCCACGGGTACGCGCAGGCCGGCGTCGAACTCTTCCTCCTCCTCGACCCCTGGCACTCCGGCCGCCCCACCGCAACGCTGTACGGGGAGCCGGCGGGCGGCACCTACCGTGTGCTGGACACCGTCGAGTACGGCGAGAAGCTGACGCTGCCCGAGCCCTTCGGCCTGGAGCTGGACACCGGGATCTTCCCCGTGAGCTGAGACGCCCGGCGCCGCCGCGATGAGTTTCTGCCGTCGCGGCGGTCTCCCTGGTATGGATCCCCTGTCGCCGGTTGCCCTCGTCGTCACCGGACGCGTCACGCGGGCCGGTGTGCCGCGCCTGTGTGCCGAACTCGAAGCGGTACTGGCCGCCTCCGACGCCGCCGTCGTGGACTGCGACGTGGGCGGGCTCGAACGGGCGGACCTCGCAGCCGTGGAGGCGATCGCCCGGCTGTCGCTGGTCGCCCGCAGATCGGGCGGCAGGCGGCTGCGGCTGTGCGGGACGCCTCCCGAACTGCGTCTGCTGATCGATCTGGTGGGGCTGGCAGACGTGCTGGCGCTGGCGGAGGGATCGCCGTGAGCGCAACATCTCCCCTTCAGGGGAGGGGAGATGGGAATCCGTGAGAGTGGTCAGGGCCACTCCAGCTGATCAGCGAGCAGCCTCTCAGTGTGCTCGTGCAGCCGCCGCGCGTCCTCGGCCGCGAACCCAGGACCGTGCGGGCTGAGAGGCTCGCCCCGCACGAAGGCGCTGAGCGAGGCTGCGGGCGGGGCATCCAGCACCTGGAGGATCGGAACCACGGCCTCCTCGACCGGCTGGGCGGACCGGCGCATGGCGTCGATCCGCGCCTTGACGTTCGGGGCGTACTGCCCCGAGAAGCTGGTGCTGACCATCCCCGGGTTGAGCAGTACATACCGCACGTTCGTCCCCGGCCGGCCTGCCGCAAAGGAGACGCCGAGCAGGTCGTTGAGCCGCCCGCCTTGTGCGAGCGCCCTCGCCCCGTCGTACTCCAGCGCCAACTCCAGGTCCTCCCAGTGGATCTCGCCCTCGCCGCCGGGACCGGCCACGTTGAGGATGACGGGAGTGTCAGCGGCTTCAAGCAGGTCGACCAGCTCGTAGCCCAGTACGAACCGGCTCAGATAGAAGTGCGCGAAAGTGTTCTCGAAACCCTCGGCCGTGACCAGACGGGTGGTCCGGAAGTGCCGGGCGCACAGCACCAGGGCGTCGACCTTCGCGAAGGAGGACCGGATTCTGTCGGCCACTGTCCTGGTCTCGGCCATCAGGCTCAGGCCGGCGCGGATGAAGTGCGCCCGTCCGGCCGCATTACGCTGCCGCGCGGCGTCGAGCCACGCTTCGCCCTTCTCCGCGCTGCGCCCGACGACCACCACTTCCTGCCCCCTTTCCAGGTATTCGAGTGCGAGCGCCTTGCCGATACCGTCCGTGCCACCAGTGATGACGTAGGTCTTCATCCCCGCTCTCCGCCGGCTCACAGGAATCGCGCCGCGAGCTTTTCGGGGGTGACGTGGACGGTGATCAGTTCCGGGACTGCGGCATACGGCTCCGGGTGCTGCTCGGCGTATGTCCTGCCGGTGTACTTGACGGCCAGTTCATCCATCCGCTCCCGGCTGCCCGCGCTCTCGAACCGCGCGGTGCCGCTGATCACCGCATACCCGTACGGCTCGTTCGGCGGATTGATCGTCACGCTCAGCCGCGGATCACGCCGCAGATTTCGGACTTTGAGCTTGTCGACACCGGTCACGAAGAACACGTCGCCGCCGTCCCGCCCCACCCAGACCACCGACTGGTGCGGGCTGCCGTCGGGCTGGAGGGTCGCCACCGTGGCGAAGACCCCGGAGTCGAGGGTCTGTTGCAGCTTCTCGGACATGTGGACCGGCACGCATGACTCCTGGGGTGAGGAACGAGGACCGATGCGACGGCGGATCCGCCGGACGGACTAACTGCCACAACTATGTGACTCTTAGTCGGGAATCCGCAAGAGGGATGTGTCATCTATTCGCCCATCGGCCTCGCGCCCGCGTATGCTCCGGTCACGATGAGAGCCGACGCGGCACGCAACCTGGACGCGGTCCTGCAGACCGGAGCACGACTGCTGGCGCAGGACCCCGGTATGAGCATCGCGGCGATCGCGGCGGCCGCGGGTGTTGACCGGCGTACCGTCTACCGGCGCTTCAGCTCCCGCGAGGCGCTGATGGCCGCTGTTTATACGGCCAAGCTCGACGCCTGCGAGCAGGTCCTTGCCGACGCCCGGCTGGCAGAGGCGCCCGTGGCGGTGGCCCTGCACCGATACGCGGAGGACATCATCACCGTCAGCAGGCGGTGGCCGGTGAACCTGCAGCAGGTGGAGGAGGAAGCGGCGGCTGCCCGTCTCCAGCGGGTGATCGAGCAACTCGACACCTTCATGGCCCGCGCGGTGCGCGAGGGATTCATCCGCCCCGGGCTTCCGGACCGCTGGGCCCGCTCCCTGCTCGTCCAGCTCACCAACCTCGCCGCGCACGAGATGCCGGAGCTGACTCCTGCCGAGGGGGCCGACGTGGTGGCCCGGTCCTTGTTCACCGGACTCGGCCCTTCCTGACGCGACCGCGCCACCCGCTTGCGGGCATCGCGTGTGCCCGCCGGGGGCTGCCGGGGGCTGCGGGACAGTCCAGGCTTCAGGCGCCGTCGTCGCCGTCGCGCAGGGAGCGGACCATGCTCCGCAGAATCCGGAACGCGCCCGACTGCTCCTCCTCGGTCATGCCGGACAGCATTCTGACCTCGACGGACCGTACCGCCACGGTCGCCTTCTCCAGGTTCCGGCGGCCGCTCGGTGTGAGCCGCGCCGGAAGAACCTTCCCGACGCGCTCCTCCTCCGGCCTGGTCACGTGGCCTTCGCGCTCCAGGGCCTGGAGCAGCACGTTCATCGACTGCCGCGTCACGAACGCGCCACGCGCCAGCTCGGAGTTGGACAGGCCCGGCCGTTGGGCCAGCAGTTCCAGGCAGGAGTAGTGCGTCACGGTCATCCCGAGTGGCCGCAGCACCTCCTCCATGGCTATGCGCAGGGCGCTCGAAGCCTCTTTCAGCAGGTAGCCCAGCGATTTGTCCAGGTCGACGCCGGTGTTGTTTTGACTCATGTCAGGATTCTGACATACATTGATCTATGTCAGGAATCTGACATGAAGAGAAGGAGCACCCCCATGCCCGCCACCGGCCCTGACTTCATCTCGCTCCAGGTACGCGACCTCGACGCGTCGCAGGCGTTCTACGAGCAGTACCTCGGACTCGTCCGCTCGCAGGCCGGACCTCCGCACGCCGTCGTCTTCGAGACGAAGCCGATCGCGTTCGCACTCCGGGACATCGTTCCCGGCACCGATCTGGCATCCGTCGCCCAGCCCGGCATCGGTGCCGCGATCTGGCTGCACGCCACCGATGTCCAGGCCATCCACGACGCTCTCGCCGCCGACGGCCGCACCATCGTCACCGCGCCGGTCGACGGCCCCTTCGGCCGGACGTTCACCTTCGCCGACCCCGACGGCTACCAGGTCACCCTCCACGACCGCGCCTGAGGCGGGCAGGCGGGCAGCCCCTTCACCCACCAGCTCCACAAGCGCCCGGCCCACCCCTGCGACCCGCGTGATCGCGGACATCTGACGTCCGCCGCCCGGTTGTTCACCGGGCTACTCGTCCGCCTCGCGCCAACCGTCGCGGACGATCACCTTCGAGCACTGGACCACGGACAGACGGGCCTCGGCGCTCACCGTCTTCGTGGGGACGCTCGGGAACGGCGACGGGGAGGGCGGCGCGGACGGACCGGCGTCGGCCCCGGACCGGGCCCGGTCGCAGAAGTCGCCGTCCCCGATCTCCGGCTGCGGTCCCGGCTCCGCGTCGGAGGCCGGTGGCGCGACGCGGCCGGGGCCGGATGTGGCGGCCGGTTCACCGAGCCACTGGCTGAGCCCCCAGCCGGCCCCCACGACCACGGCCCACGCCGCGACCAGACCGTACGTCGTACCCCGGCCGAGCCGTCGGCTCACGCCGCATCGGCATCGAGGTGATCGGGCAGTCCGAACAGCGGGAACCAGCGCGGCGTGTCCAGGAAGCAGTGCATCGCGGTGATCGCGCCGTCCGAGATGTCGATGACCTGCAGTGCCCACGGCACGAGCCCCGGCCCGTCCGGGTTCGGCTTGTAGTGCGCGAAGGCGGGAGTGCCGTTCGCGGAGGTGGCCACCAGCCGGGAGTCGGCGCAGGACGCCCCCATGGAGGTCATGAAGCCGGTGATGTCGTCGTGCCCCTGGAGCCAGAGGTCGAACGGCGGCATCGTCATGATGGCGTCCTCATGGAGGAGCGCCGTCAGCGCCTTCATGTCGTAGCCCTCGAACGCCGCCACGTAGCGCTCCAGGAGCTTGCTCTGCTCCTCGTCCAGCGGATCGGCGGCGTCGGCCGCGGTGCCCTGGTGCTCGTTGAGCGTCGCCCGCGCCCGCTGGAGGGCGCTGTTGACCGACGCGACCGAGGTGTCGAGCAGCTCGGCGACCTCGCTCGCCTTCCACGCGAGCACCTCGCGCAGGATGAGTACGGCCCGCTGCTTGGGCGGCAGATGCTGCAGCGCGGCGACGAACGCGAGCCGCACCGACTCGCGCGCCACCGCCGCCTCTGCCGGGTCCGTGACGGACGGCAGGATCCGCCCGTCCGGCATCGGCTCCAGCCAGGTGTTCTCCGGCAGTGGATTGAGCGCGGCCTGCGCGAGCGGCGTCGGGCCGGAGAGATCCACCGGCCTGGCCCGCTTGTTGCCCGCGTTCAGCATGTCGAGGCAGACGTTCGTCGCGATCCGGTACAGCCAGGACCGCAGCGAGGAACGCCCCTCGAACTTGTCGAAGTTGCGCCAGGCGCGCACCAGCGTGTCCTGGACCGCGTCCTCCGCCTCGAAGGCCGAACCGAGCATCCGGTAGCAGTACCCGGTCAGCTCGGTCCGGTGTCCTTCCAGGCGGCTGTCGACATCGCCCGCCGTCGCCGTCAGATCACCCATTGCGTCGCTCCACCCCTGTCGCGCCGTGACACCGCTCACTCCAGCACTTCGGAAGCTACCCCAGGGCACTGACAGCGGGGGCGGGAAGAGCGGAAAGCGGTCACGTACCGAGCTTGCGCCCGTACACGAAGACGTCGTCGCCGTTCTTGAGCAGCTTCCAGTATGACTTCGCGTCGGCGGTGCGCATGTTGACGCAGCCGTGCGACCCCGGCGGGTTCCACATCTTCACGCCCACCGCGTGGAACGCCTCACCGCCGTCGAAGAACTGCGAGTACGGCATCGCGGAGTGGTAGATCGACGACACGTGGTTGATGTGGCGCCAGTAGATCTTCTTCGCCCCGGTACGGGTCTCGTACCCGTCCCGCCCGGTCCGCACCGGTACGGGGCCGAACTTCAGCTTGCTCCCGTCCTGGATCCAGCTGATCTGCCGGGTCAGGTCCACACACGCGATGCGGCCCTTGTTGGTGGGGCACTTCTTCGCCTTGTTCGGGTTCTTCCCGGCCGCCTTCTGAGCGGTGAGCGTCTGCATGGTGCGCCAGGTGACCGGACCGGCGTACCCGAGGGTGGGCGTGACCCCGTAGGTGCTCTGGAACGACCGGATCGCCTTGCAGTCGGCTGCGGACTGCTTGCCGTCCACGGTCCGGTGCAGATACTTCTCGACCTGCTTCTGGTACGGGCCCTTGGACGCCGTGCAGGACGCGGCGGCCTGTGCGGATGTGCCGGTGCCGAGGACGATCGCCGGTATCGCGGTCAGGCCCGCGACGGACAGTGCGAGCACGCGCCGCGGCCGCACGCCCGATATGCCCTGAATATTCTTCATGTTCCCTTTGGCTCTCATATGTCCCAACTCCCCTTCGCGTGCAGTGCGGTGGTTCCGCCTGCTAGACGCGCGGAGGGGAGTGGTTGGTTGTGCGCCGAATGTCTCGGTTCTGTACGTCTCGGTTCTGTACGTCTCAGTTCTGGGCGGACAGCACGGCTGCGGACCGGCGCTGCTCGACGCGCGCCGCCCGTGTCCCGTACAGCGTGATCGAGACGACACCGAGCACCGCGAGCAGTCCGAGTGTGACCGTGCCCGCCCAGCCACCGGCGTGGAAGGCGACCGCGCCGAGCGTGCCGCCCGCGCTGGAGCCGAGGTAGTACGCCGACTGGTAGAGCGCCGACGCCTGGGCCCGGCCCTTGGTCGCCGTACGGCTGACGGACGAGGAGGCGACCGCGTGCCCGGCGAAGAAGCCGGCCGTGATCAGGACCAGTCCGCCGAGTACCGCCGCCAGTTGGTCGGCCAGGGAGAGCAGCAGACCGGCGGCGGTGGTGGAGACGGCGAGGTACAGCGCGCCCCTGCGCCCCATCCGGGCCACGAGCTTCCCCGCCGCGGCGGAGGAGACCGTACCGACGAGGTAGACGAGGAAGATCGAGCCGACGATCCCCTGCGGAAGGTTGAACGGCGCCTCCACCAGTCGGTAGCCGATCACCGTGTAGACCGCGCCGAACACCGTCATGAACAGCGCGCCGATCGCGTACAGGCGGCGCAGCAGCGGGTCCGCGAGGTGCCCGCCGACGGTCCTGGCGAGGGCCTTCGGGTTCAGCGAACCGGGGGTGAAGTGCCGGGCCCGGGGGATCATGAAGTGGAAGACGACGGCGCAGGCGACGGCCAGCAGACCGACGGCGCCGACCGCGGCCCGCCAGCCCCACAGCTGGGCGACCCAGCCGGTGAGGATGCGGCCGCTCATCCCGCCGATGCTGTTGCCGGCCACGAAAAGCCCGATCGCCGCGACCAGCGCCTTGGGCCGGACCTCCTCCGCGAGGTACGCCATCGCGGACGCGGGCAGCCCGGCCAGCGCGGCGCCCTGCACGGCACGCAGCGCGATCAGCCAGCCCAGCGACGGCGCGAACGGCACGAACAGCCCGACCACGACCGCGACCGTCAGCGAGGCGGTCATCATCTGCCGCCGCCCGAACCGCTCGGACAGCGCGCTGAGCGGCAGCACGAACAGCGCCAGCGCACCCGTCGCCGCCGAGACCGTCCAGCTCGCCTGCCCGGCCGTGGCGCCGAAGGACGCGGAGACGGCGGGCAGCAGAGCCTGGGTGGAGTAGAGGAGTGCGAAGGTCGCGACACCTGCGGCGAAGAGCGCGAAGCTCATCCGGCGGTAGCCCGGCCCACCGGGTTCGAGCCGGTCCGCGGTGGCGTCCTCGGCTGTGGTCACGGGGCTTACGGGGGACGACTGGGTCGAGGCGGCCACGACGATGGTGGACGCCCCGGTACTGGCGGGAGGCATGCACAGAACGTAGGCCGACCTCCGTTCATGCGTCCAATGCACAAACACCCGATAATCAATCCCATGGCGCATCAGTACAGCTCACAGCCTCGGCTGTCACCGAGCAGTTACGAAGAAGACATCCGCGCGGTCCTCGCGCCGCGCCTCGCCTACTTCGAGGCGGTCGCCCGCCACGAGCACGTGACGCGGGCCGCACAGGAGCTGGGCGTCCCGCAGTCCACGCTCTCCCGGGCCATGGTCCGGCTGGAACAGGACCTGGGGGTGTCGCTGTTCGCCCGCAAGGGCCGCACGGTCTCCCTCACCCCCGCCGGCCGCACGTTCCTCGGCTCGGCCGAACGGGCCCTCGCGGAGGTGGAGAAGGCCGCCGACTCGGTACGCGCGGACGCCGACCCCACCGCGGGCAAGGTCGCCTTCGGCTTCCTCCACACGATGGGCTCGGAAACCGTCCCCGCCCTGATCCGCGCCTTCCGCGCCGACCACCCCCTGGTCCGCTTCCAGCTCGTGCAGAACTACGGCGAGGCCATGATCGAACGCCTCCGCGCGGGCGGCCTCGACCTCTGCCTCACCTCACCCGTCCCCGACGCCCCGGACCTGGTGGCCCGACGCCTGGACGAACAACGCCTGCGCCTGGTCGTCCCCGACGACCACCGCCTCGCCACCCGCCGCCGCGTCCGCCTGGCGGAGGCCGCCGACGAAACGTTCGTCACCCTGGAACCCGGCTACGGCCTGCGCCGCATCACGGACGACCTCTGCGCGGAGGCGGGCTTCGTCCCCCGCGTCGCCTTCGAGGGCGAGGAGGCGGAGACCCTGCGCGGCCTGGTCGCGGCCGGCCTCGGCGTGGCCCTGCTCCCACCCCCGGCAGTCGCCCGCCCGGGGGTCGTGGAGCTGACGGTGACGGCACCGCGGGCCGCTCGGGAGATCGGCGTGGCCTGGCTGGACGGCCACCCGGACACCCCGCCGGTCGCGGCGTTCAAGAAGTTCCTGCTGTCACGAAGGGGGCACCTGCTGCCGGAGTGACGGGTGAGGGCGGGGGCGGGGGCGAGGGCCAGGACGCCGCTGACCACAGCCAGGGATGCGTGGCAGACGTGTACGCGGTGCGGCCCGACCGGGCGGTGAACGGTCGGAGTGCGGCGTTGGGCCGTTCCGGGGGGTGCGGGGAGCAGGCGGTGGCGGTCTTGAAGGTGCGGACCCGGGTGGGGTCATCCCCGCACGCGCGGGGAGCAGCTCAGGCCTTGGAGGTAGCGCTGCGAGTCCTGGGGACCATCCCCGTACGCGCGGGGAGCAGCTCTTCGCGCCGCTCGGCATGAGCGAAGCGACGGGACCATCCCCGCACGCGCGGGGAGCAGGTTCGCACACCAGCGTCACGGGCCGATCGGGTGGGACCAGCCCCGCACGCGCGGGGAGCAGCTGAACCTTGGCGCCCTGCCGGGCGGCGGTGCGGGACCATCCCCGCACGCGCGGGGAGCAGCTCATCGCCTGCGGGATTCCGTAGGCGTCCGAGGGACCATCCCCGCACGCGCGGGGAGCAGGCGCAAGTACGGCCTCGGCCCGTATGCGGCGGAGGACCATCCCCGCACGCGCGGGGAGCAGGCCTGCGTCACGTGGGTGATGGCGCGGCTGTGGGGACCATCCCCGCACGCGCGGGGAGCAGACCGACGAGGACGACGAGGACGGGGGGATGACGGGACCATCCCCGCACGCGCGGGGAGCAGGTCAGCGGGTCGTTGGCCGGTAGGCCGTAGTGGGGACCATCCCCGCACGCGCGGGGAGCAGCTGCGAGTGGGGCCGTCTTGCTTATCGGTGAGGGGACCATCCCCGCACGCGCGGGGAGCAGGAAGGTAGCCCTCGAACCCCTGGATCAGCGCCGGGACCATCCCCGCACGCGCGGGGAGCAGCGGGGCCTGCACCCCAAGCAGGCCAAGTCCCCGGGACCATCCCCGCACGCGCGGGGAGCAGCGGCCCAGGTCCCGTACCGGCGGTGGCCGAGCGGGACCATCCCCGCACGCGCGGGGAGCAGGACCTCCACGCCCAGCCCTCGCAGGAGCAGCAGGGACCATCCCCGCACGCGCGGGGAGCAGATCGTGGAGACGCCGATGCTGACGAGCAGCGAGGGACCATCCCCGCACGCGCGGGGAGCAGCGGCACCCCGTTACGAACGCGGAATTCGCCCGGGGACCATCCCCGCACGCGCGGGGAGCAGCTTCACCCCGCCCTGCCCCTCGCCAATGTGGAGGGACCATCCCCGCACGCGCGGGGAGCAGGCATCCTCGGGGTCGAATTCGGCGATGAGGTTGGGACCATCCCCGCACGCGCGGGGAGCAGCTGCGGCTCCCCGCCCGGCGCCGATCGCTGTTGGGACCATCCCCGCACGCGCGGGGAGCAGATGTGCTTACCGGTGCCGTACGGGTTGTCCTCGGGACCATCCCCGCACGCGCGGGGAGCAGTTCACGTCGTCCTCGTCGTCGGCGCGCGTCTCGGGACCATCCCCGCACGCGCGGGGAGCAGACTGCGCGACCTGCGGGTTTACGGCGCGTGGTGGCAGTTTCCCACTATCTTCAGGGAATCCGGCAAAACGCCCATGAGGCCTCACATCGGATTGCGACCGTGGTGCCGCAGGCACAAGAACTTATCCTCAGCCTGCCACCCACGAGGCGCATACGCGAGAACGCGCCCCGTATTCATTCCTGCAGGCTTACCCACGTCATCGTTCCGCTCTGGCAGCTCTGGCAGCTCTGGCAGCTCTGGCAGCTCCGGCAGCTCCGGCAGCTCCGGCAGCACCGGCAGGTGCCTGCCGCGAACGTAGAGAAGCCACCTCGAAGCGGGTCTGCCCGACAGACAGACAGACCGACCGGCGGCCGGCTGACGGCCGTCGCCGACCTCCCTACCGCTTGAACGTCACCTCCTTCGAGTCCTTCTCGCGGTCGTACGTGCCCGCGAAGCCCCAGTTCTTCCAGCCGCCGTCACCGTTGTTGATGATCGTGCCGTTCTTGATCGAGAAGATGTCGACGCCGTCCACCACCGCGAGGTGTTCGAGGCCCGAAACCCCGGAGAAGGAGAGGTCGTTGAAGTTCTTCACCGCGATGATGTTCGTGTCGGGGAAGGCGCGGCTGTACTCGTCGATCAGCGACTGGTTCAGCTCGGCGTCGTCGCCCGGCGCCTTGCCGTCGAAGTCGGTGCCGGGGTACGTCCCGGCGGTGTACTTCGGGGCGCCGTCGTTGAAGTCGACCGACTCCGATCCGGTGGTGATCGAGTCGGCGTCCAGGTCGGCGGGTTCCGGCTTCTCGAAGGTGGCCTCCGAGCCGTCGCGGGTGAAGTCGCCGTAGTACGCCCAGTTGGTGTACCCGCCGTCGCCGTCGTTGCTGAAAGTTCCCTTGTCGAAGACGTAGACGTCGAACACCGCGCGGCCCGAGGCGATGTCGTCGCCGGTCTCCTCGTCGTGGTATTCGGGGGAGTTCAGCCGGTACCTGCTCTCGTTGATGAACGAGTCCGGCTTGTCGACCCAGTGCGACGACTGTTCCGAGTGCATGGCGACCACGTTGTAGTCCGGGTAGCAGCGGCGCATGTCGTTCACGAGCATCCGGACCGCCTGGGCCGAACCCTCGTTGTCCAGTGGGGAGTACGTGTCGTAGTAGCGGCTCCGGTCGGGCGGCTCCTGGCCCTCGATCTGGCAGCCCTCGTCACCGGGTTTCCAGTCCTTCTTCCGCTTGGGGCGGGGCGGTTCGCCGAACGTGACCGTGCGCTTGTCCTCGCTGACGTCGAACACGCCCTTGAACGCGCGGTTCTTCCATCCGAGGTCGGCGTCGTCCGCCCAGGTGAACGTGCCGGTCTTGAACGCGTACACGCGGTACGTCGTACCGCTGATCTCGACGGTCTGGATCATCGCAGCGCCGTCCATCTGCTGCAGGTTTCCCTCGTGCGGCTGCGCGATGACGATGTTGTAGTCGGGGAGGCAGTAGGAGAGGTCGTCGAGCGCCTGCTTGACGCGCTTCTCCTTGTTCTTCTCGTTGTTGATCTTGTCGATGATGAAGTTGACGAGGTACGAGTACCCCCAGGCGGCGGCCGTGCTGACGGGGCCGTTGCCGGGGACCGAGACCGAGGAGTTCGACGACCGTTCCCTCGGCTCGAAGCACAGGCTGGGGAGCGCGTTCCCCTTGTTCTCGTCGGGCTTCTCGTCGGGCTTGTCATCAGGCTCGTCGTCGGGTTTGTCGTCGGGGGCGGCGGCGGAAGGATCGGGGGATTCGGAGGGGTCGGCGCCGCCGACAGCGTTGTCATCGCTGTCGTCATCGCCCTTGTCGTCACCGCACTCGCCGCCGCCGCCCGCCGTCGCCGCGATGCGGCAGATCTGCTCGTGCGCGGAGCCGGTGACGTCGCCGCCGATGCTGACGGCCACGATCGAGCCGACCACCGCGACGACGATGCCCAGCACGGCCAGGTACTCGATCGCGCTCTGCCCCGTGCTCGTGCGTACGCCTCGGCGTATCCGGTCGCTGCGCTTCACGCGTCACCTCGTCGTACCTCGCCCGAGTCACCGGGGGCGGGACACCCGCCGGGACTCGAACCGTAACGACGACACCGGGGCCCACGGACAGTGCCCGAAGGCCCATCCCCGGGCCCAAAGCGCGGGGGCCCACATTCCCAGGGCCCACATCGCGAGGCAGGGCCCACGGGGGGCTCAGTGCTGGACCAGGCCGCCGACCGGGACGGGGCCCACGTGGCCGGTGGCGGGAGCGGTGTGCGCGAGGGCGATGCCGATGTCGACGAGCGAGGACCGGCGCAGGGCGGTGACATCGGCGAACGGTGTCCAGACGGACTCGGCGATCTCGCCGTTCGGCTCGGGCCGCAGCCGGCCGCCGGTGATGCGGACCCGGTAGAAGACGCCGACGTTCTGGTGCATGATCCCGTGCCGTGCCTCGGCCGCGGAGATCACCCGTGAGTCCACGCCCAGCAGGTTCTCGACCACCGCCGTGCAGCCGGTCTCCTCCGCGACCTCCCGGATCACCGCGTCGAACGGATCCTCCCCGTGCTCGACCCCGCCGCCCGGGAGGGTCCAGTTGCTCTCGCCGTTCGCAGAGACATGACGGGCGATCAGAACCCGCCCCTCCTCCACACACACGGCGTACGCCGCCAGCCGGAAACTCATCCCGCCCACCTCTCCCTAACCGCTCGACACCCTCGATGCCTCAGTGTCCCAGTGACTTCCCGAACCCCGCCGCCAGGGGCATCCGCAGCCCCAGCGGCGGAGGGGCCGCCAGCGCGTCGGCCACCGGGCGGGCGTAGGCGTGGCCGAAGAGCGCGCCCCGGAGGAAGTCCGCCGCCAGGGCGGCCACTTCGCTGTGGTGCTGGCGCAGGGCGTGGCCGTCGGAGTGGACCTCGAAGCGGCAGGTGTCGCGGTTGGACTTCTTGGCGCGTTCCGCGAGGCGGAAGGAGAGCTCGGGGTCGGCCCCGGCGTCGGTGGTGCCGTGCACCAGCAGGACCTGACGCCCGACCAGGTGCTTGACCGGCTCCGGCTCCGCGTCCGGCTCCGCGGGCAGCCAGGGGGCCAGCGCGAGGACCGCGCCCACCGCCGGGTGGCCGCCCGCACGGAGGGCCGCGCGGCCGCCCATGCCGTGGCCGGCCAGGCAGACGGGGACGTCGCCGTAGCGGCGTACCACCTCGTCCACCGCCCATTCGGCGTCCGCCGCGAGCTGCGCCTCCGTCGTGTTCCAGCCGCGGCAGCGGTAGTGGACGACGTGCGCGGTGAGGCCGTCGTCCCGGGCCGCCCGGGTCAGGGCGCGGGCCAGCGGGAGCTGGCGGACGTAACTGACGGGGGAGGGACGGCGGTACGAGTAGGGCTCGCCGTCCGGGAGCAGCAGGACCACGCCGCTGACCTCGGTAGGTGCTCCGGCCGTTCTGACGGCCCGTCCCAGCCTCGCAGCAGGCAGGGGTAGTGCGCGCTGTGCCATGACGTAACAGTCTCAGAAGGACAGGTGTACGCCACTCGTATTCGCGGTCACCGTTACGTATCGGCAAGCGACGCGCAGCGGCGCTCTACGCGCGTAGGCGCTAGAGTGCGTGAATGATGAGCCCGACCCTCAATGTGCCCGGCCAGGATCAGATCCGGCGTGCGCCCAAGGTCCTTCTCCACGACCACCTCGACGGCGGTCTGCGCCCCGGGACGATCGTCGACCTCGCCGCGGCGACCGGATACCAAGGACTCCCGGAGACCGAGCCGGACAAGCTCGGCAGCTGGTTCCGGGAAGCCGCCGACTCCGGTTCGCTGGAGCGGTACCTGGAGACGTTCGCCCACACCTGCGCCGTCATGCAGACCCGTGACGCGCTCGTCAGGGTCGCCGCCGAGTGCGCCGAGGACCTGGCCGCCGACGGGGTCGTGTACGCCGAGATCCGCTACGCCCCCGAGCAGCACCTGGAGGCCGGGCTGAGCCTCGAAGAGGTCGTCGAGGCGGTCAACGAGGGGTTCCGGGAGGGCGAGGCGCGGGCCCGCCGCGACGGCAACCGGATCCGGGTCGGCGCCCTGCTCACCGCGATGCGGCACGCCGCCCGCTCGCTGGAGATCGCCGAACTCGCCAACCGCTACCGGGAACAGGGCGTCGTCGGCTTCGACATCGCGGGCGCGGAGGCGGGCTTCCCGCCCACCCGGCACCTCGACGCCTTCGAGTTCCTCAAGCGGGAGAACAACCACTTCACCATCCACGCGGGCGAGGCCTTCGGGCTGCCGTCGATCTGGCAGGCCATCCAGTGGTGCGGCGCCGACCGGCTCGGCCACGGCGTCCGCATCATCGACGACATCGAGGTCGCGGAGGACGGCAGCGTGAAGCTGGGGCGCCTCGCCTCCTACGTACGGGACAAGCGCATCCCGCTGGAGCTCTGCCCGACCTCGAACCTGCAGACCGGCGCCGCCGCCTCGTACGCCGAGCACCCGATCGGGCTGCTGCGCAAGCTGCACTTCCGGGCCACGGTCAATACGGACAATAGACTTATGAGTGGCACCAGCATGAGCCAGGAATTCGAGAAGCTGATCGAGACTTTCGGATACACGCTCGACGACATGCAGTGGTTCACAGTCAATGCGATGAAATCAGCATTCATTCCTTTCGATGAACGTCTGGCGATGATCAATGACGTCATCAAGCCCGGATACGCCGAGCTGAAGTCCGAATGGCTCTTCGAGCAGACCGCTGCGACCAGCGTCTCCACCTCCGTAGCGGGCTGAACAGACGCTCCGCGACACACGGCCGGGACGGTATGTCCCGGCCGTTTTCGCGTGTTTTCGATGTTTGCGGGAAAGGCCCGGAGCTGGCTACGTTGCAGAGCCGCTCGCATCCCCTTCCCCAAGGATGAAACTCACATGAAGAAGTCTGCTGCCAGGACTCTCGGCGTCGCCGCTCTCGGTGCCGCGTTCGCCGCTGCCGCCGCCGGTACCGCGTCGGCCTCCGCGCTGCCGCTCGACACCGCGACCGGCGCCCTGCCCGTCGTCGGCGCTCTGGCCAACACCACCTCGACGCTGCCGGTCAAGGACACCGCCACGGACCTCCTCGGCACCAGCCAGGCCAAGACCGTCAAGGACGTCACCGCCCCCGCCAAGGGCCTCCTCGGCGGCCTCCCCACCGGTGGCCTGAAGACCGGCGGCCTGAACCTCAACGGCGTGCCGCTCGGCCGCTGACACCCGTACCGCACATGCCTGTGGGCGGGCCCCCGACCGGGGTGCCCGCCCACAGGCATGTGTACGGGGGCTACCAGGCCGCCGCGGACGACGACGAGTGCTCCTGGGGGAGCAGCACCCACAGCGCCAGGTAGAGCAGGAACTGCGGGCCCGGCAGCAGGCACGAGACGAGGAAGATGACGCGCATGGTCCCCGCGGAGGTGCCGAAGCGCCGGGCCAGCGCTGCGCACACTCCGCCGATCATGCGTCCGTCACGGGGGCGGGCAAGTGCGGCCATGGTGGGCTCCTTCGCGAACCGTTGTGGAGGGAGCGGCCTGTCGTGCTCCCGTGGTGGGGGAGCGGTCTGTCGCGCTCCCGATGTATCCAGGATGGCTCGCGCGACGGGGGCGGGGCATCGCTCTACGGGGCGATGCCGACCCCGGAAATCGTCGGGGTCGACCCCTGAGGGACCTCACGGCCGACCGGCACCGGCACCGGCACCCGGATCCGGCGCTGCTCACGGCGGCGCAGCCGGGCCCGGCACGCGGGGACGAACAGCACATGGGCGAGGGCCACGCCGACGGTGTTCAGGATCAGCGAGTCGACATCGACGACCTGACCGGGCACCCCGGTCTGACCCAGCTCGATGGCCAGCGAGATCAGCGACCCGGCCGCGACGGTACGGGCGAGCGAGGCCCACGGGGAGACGAACAGCCGGCCACCGGCCATCGGGAGCAGCACGCCCAGCGGCGCCAGCAGCAGCAGGTCCCCGCCGATCCGACGGGTGGCGGCCACCGGGCCCAGAGTCAGGTCCGCCTTGATACCGGCGAACGGCTGGAGGTTGGCGGCGGTCATCCACGGCACGTCCAGCGGGCGGAGAGTCAGCCACCCGACGAGCAGCAGATGCGCGAGGAGGAGTGATACTCCGGCCGCGCGGAAGCGGATGACGGCCTGGCCGTCCGAACCTTGACGCACGCTCCCCAAGACGCGGGCAGCGGCAGGATCGGTTCCGCTCCCCACAGGGAGACATGGCTCACCGTGCGGCAGGTCAAGGCGGCGCGCTCAGGGCAGCCGGACCGCGCCCAGTGTCGGTACGGCCTTGGGCCTGGCCTTCGTCTCCGCGGTGCACAGGTAGCCGCGCGGCGCGTACGCCCCCGGGCCGCCGAGCAGCACCGTGCCGTCCTGGACGAGCGCTTCGCTCTCCGTGTACGTACAGACGATCTGGGCCAGCGCCTCGGCCGTCAGGTCCTCCGGCTGCTCGCTGAGCCGCAGCGCGTCCTCCGGGTCGCCCGCGCGGGGGCCGCCGACCCGCAGTGACGACGGGACGTCCGTGGCGAAGCCCGACTGCCGTTCGGGGGCGGGGGGCTCCTCGCGCAGCTCGTCCAGGAGGGCCTCGGCGAGTGCGGGCCGGCCGGCCTTCGTCTCCTGGACCGGGACCGTGCGGTCGACCGCGACCAGCTGCGAGTTGCAGACCAGGTAGATCTCCGCGCCGATGCTCTGCCCCGGCGGTGCGCTGCTGTCCTGCGCGGGCATGTCGCACGGCACCCGGGACGGCGCGGGCCCGGCGTCCACCGGCACCGAGGTCGTCCTGATCCCGCAGCCCGCGGCCAGTACCGCGCAGAGCACGGCCCCGGCCACCGCCGCGACGGGGCGTCGGCCCCGGCGTTCGCTGGACATCACGTCGCGTCGTCCTCCTGGTCCGGGGTTTCCGCGTCGTGGTCCTCTGCGGTGCGGTTCAGCGCCTCCGCGTCGCGCGGCAGGCGCAGTACGAACACGGCGCCGTCGCCGTCCGGCGAGTTCGCGGCGGTGATGTCACCGCCGTGGATGTGCGCGTTCTCCATGGCGATCGACAGGCCGAGACCGCTGCCCTCCGAACGCGGCCGGGAGGCGCTGGCCTTGTAGAAGCGGTCGAAGACGTGGGGCAGCACGTCCTCGGGGATGCCGGGGCCGTGGTCGCGGACCTTGATGACCAGTTCGTCGCCCTCGGTCCGTACCGTGACCCGGACCGGCGAACCGCCGTGCTTCAGCGCGTTGCCGATCAGGTTCGCCAGGATGACGTCGAGCCGGCGCGGGTCGAGGCGGACCATCATGCCGCGCTCGGCGTCCAGATCCACCGCGTCCAGCCAGGCCCGCACGTCTATGCAGGCCGTCACCTGGTCGGCCACGTCCACGGTGTCCAGGACCAGCCGGGCCGTGCCCGCGTCGAAGCGGGTGACCTCCATCAGGTTCTCCACCAGGTCGTTGAGCCGCCGGGTCTCGCTGACCACCAGGTGCACGGCAGGCGCGATCATCGGGTCGAGGCTGTCGGCCTCGTCCTCCAGCACCTCGGCCACCGCGGTGATCGCGGTGAGCGGGGTGCGCAGCTCGTGCGACATGTCGGCGACGAACCGGCGGCTGGACTCCTCCCGCGCGGTCATGTCCGCGACCTTCTTCTCCAGCGAACTCGCCGTTCTGTTGAACGTCCGCGAGAGATCGGCCAGTTCATCGGTGCCGGACACCGTGAGCCGGGTGTCGAGCTTGCCCTCGCCCAGCTTGCGGGCGGCGTCACCGAGCCGCTGTACCGGACGCAGCACGGTCGTCGCGGCGGCCTGCGCGAGCAGCGCGGAGCCGACCAGGGCGAGCGCGGTGGCGATCCCCAACGACCAGGCGAGGGAGTTGAGATCCTGCCGCTCCTGGTCGAGCGACTTGAGCATGTACCCGGTCGGGCCACCGCCGATGATCTTCGTACCGCCGACGAGGTACGGGGTGCCGCGGATCGAGGTCCGCTGCCAGAACAGGTGGTACTGGTACTTGTTGCCCGCCTTGACCGGCTGCTTCTTGGCGACCTGCTTCTGGAGCGACTGCGGCACGTTGTCCCGGGTGAAGGTGTCCACGTCGGACGTGCCGACGATCGGCTTGCCCGGATCGCGCTCGTCGATCAGCAGCACGCTGTAACCGGGGCTGCTGCTCGCCATCTGCGCGGCGGCGTGCTCCAGATCGTCCTTGGTGGGACGGGGCGGCAGCGAGGCCGCCCGGTTCTGCATCTCCTGGCGGAAGTCCCCGAGCGCCGAGTCCTGGGTACGGGTCAGCACCGCCTCGCGGTTCAGCCAGTACGCGATCCCGGACGCGGACACCGCGGCGGTCAGCGCCACCAGCGCGAACACCACGACGAGCCGCAGCCGCAGGCTGGTCCAGCGGAGCCCGGCGAGCAGGCCCCGCCGCACAGCCGTGCTCACTGCGGCGAGTCCAGCCGGTATCCCACGCCCCGCACGGTACGGATCAGGGTCGGTGAGGACGGCACGTCCTCCACCTTCGCGCGCAGCCGCTGGACGCACGCGTCCACCAGCCGGGAGTCACCGAGGTAGTCGTGCTCCCAGACCAGGCGCAGCAGCTGCTGCCGGGACAGGGCCTGGCCGGGGCGGCGGCTCAGTTCGAGCAGGAGACGCAGCTCGGTCGGCGTGAGCTGAAGATCCTCCCCGTCCTTGGTGACGGTCATCGCGGACCGGTCGATCACCACGCTCCCGAACGTCGCGGAGTCGGTGGACTCGCGCTCGCCCCGGCGCAGCACGGCACGGATCCGGGCGTCGAGCACCCGGCCCTGCACGGGTTTCACCACATAGTCGTCGGCACCGGACTCCAGGCCGACCACGACGTCGATGTCGTCGCTGCGCGCGGTCAGCAGGATGATCGGCAGCTGGTCGGTGCGCCGGATGCGCCGGCACACCTCGAATCCATCGATTCCGGGCAGCATCACATCCAGTACGACCAGGTCGGGCCGCTGTTCTCGTAGCAGGTTGAGGCCGTCCTCTCCCGTCGCCGCGGTGGCCACACGGTGGCCCTGGCGTGACAGCGAGAGTTCGAGGGCCGTGCGGATGGCGTCGTCGTCCTCGATCAGCAACAGGAAAGGCACGCTGGTCATTCTGACCCATGGGGGAGCCCTAGTTCGACAGTTGGTCCCCTCTTATGCGTCCGGCACCCCCGGATCGGGTCCGCGCCGGGCGCTGTGACAGGCCTGTGACAGTCGAGGGACAGCGCCATGAAACTGCCCCGGCAAGCTCGTTGACACAAGGAACGGACGGACTCCACCGACGGGGGGCGCGAGATGAACGCAACTCACAGCATCACCGCAAGCGCAGTTGTCACGCGTCTCCACGACGTCGGGCGGACCACCGAGAAGTCCGGCGCCGCATTGAACGGGCGGGGGTGCGTTCGCGGCGCTGGGCGTCAGCACCCGTCGTACATGACGGTGGTAGACGCACCCGCCTCAACGGGCGGGAGCAACGGGGGAAGCACGTACGGGGAGGCCACGGGGGAGCGGCAGGCCCCGGCGCGGGACGAGGACGCCGAAGCGGTGTTCACGGCCTACGTCAGGGAACGCCGCGCCTCCCTGTACGCCACCGCCTATCACCTGACCGGTGACCGGTTCGAGGCCGAGGATCTGCTGCAGAGCGCCCTCTTCTCCACGTACCGGGCGTGGGACCGGATCAGTGACAAGGCGGCGGTCGGCGGCTATCTGCGCCGCACCATGACCAATCTGCACATCAGCGCCTGGCGCAGGCGCAAGCTGAACGAATACCCGACCGAGGAGCTGCCGGAGACGGCGGGCGACACGGACGCGATGCGTGGTACGGAGCTGCGTGCCGTGCTCTGGCAGGCGCTGGCGCGGCTGCCGGAGCTCCAGCGCACGATGCTGGTCCTGCGCTACTACGAGGGCCGTACGGACCCGGAGATCGCGTCCATCCTCGACATCAGTGTCGGCACGGTGAAGTCCAGCATCTGGCGGTCGCTCCGCCGGCTGCGTGAGGACGAGGTCCTCAGCTTCGGCCGTGACGAGGAGGAGTCCTTCGGCGAGCTGGTGGCCTGAGGCGACGGGGGGACACGGGGGAAACGGGGTAACGGGGAACGGGGGAAACGGGGTCGCTGCTTCGGGGGAGGCGGCGGCGTACGGGGGAAGCTGTGGGGTCGGACGGGCCGGGGGGTCCTGTCCGGCCCCGCGGTGCGTTCCGGGGGCGCTGCCCCCGGACCCCCGCTCCTCAATCGCCGGAGGGGCTTGGCTGGCCCCGCTCCTCAATCGCCCGAGGGGCTCGAAACGGCGGGCGTGCGGCAGCGGCCCGCCGCCGCGGCGGCCAGGCGGCCCAGGGCTTCGGGCTTGTTGCAGGGGTGCGCGCCCAGTTCGGCCTGGCGCGCCACGATGCGCCGCTCGGAGCGCATCAGCCGCCAGCCCCGCCGCAGCAGGAACGGCACGGACTTGCGGCCCTCGCGCAGATCCCGCAGCAGCCGGCGGCGGAACGTCGTCGACGGACGGCCGCGCAGGCACAGGGCGTCCGCGAGCACCCCGAGCGACCGGCACCGCTCCACGATGTCGGCGGCGAAGATTCCCTCGGCCACGAAGAGCGGGGTGCGCTCGATGTGGAGCACCTCGTGCCCGGTCCGGGAGCTGGTGGCGATGTCGTACAGCGGCACATCGGTGCGGCCGGTGCGGCACAGCGCCGCGATCGCGGCGACCGCCGCGTCGGCGTCCCAGGACTGTGCGGAGTCCCAGTCGATGTCCGTACTGCCGGGGACGAGAGGCAGCGTGGGGTCGCCGGCCTCCTTGTAGAAGTCGTCCAGCCGCAGCACCGGAAGACCGGTGAGGGCGGCGAGGGAGGACTTGCCGGAGCCGGAGGGGCCCGCAAGGAGGACGACGCGGGTCGAATGCGCATGGGAACTCACAGGACATGAGTGTGAGGCATTGACCCGCACAGGGGACCCCCCGGAGGTCTTGTTGGTATCGAGCATCACACCTCAACTACGCTGTGCGCCCAGACGATTACTCGATCGATGGTTCGATCGGCCCGATCAGGTGGGAAATCCATGGCACGTCACGCACTTTCCAAGTCCCCGCGCCGCGCTCTGCTGCGGGCGGGGCTGACCGTCACCGCGGTGGGAGCCGCTCTCGGCGCGGGGGGTGCGGCGGCCCAGGCGGCGCCGCTGCCCGCCGCACCGGTGACCGGCAGCGACAGCGGCAGCAGCGGCCTGGGTGCGGCCACGGACGCCGCCGGCGGGGCGTTGACCGGGGCGCTCGGCCCCGCGCTCGACAACAGCATCGCGCCCGTCACGCATCTGCGGCTCGACCCGCTGGCCGGCACCGGCACGGACCCGCTGGACAACGCGGTGGGGACGCAGATCGCCGACTTCAAGCCGGTCTCCACGGCCCTGGTCACAGACCCGGTGACCAGCGGCGGCGCGCTGAAGGACCTGCCCGTGGTGGGGCAGGTCACGGGGCTGCTGCACAGCTGACCCTGAGGTGACCCGCGCCCCGGGGAGTCCGGGGCGCGGGCCACACTTGCGCGGGTCAGTACGAGGAGCCCGACACGCCCAGCGCCCCCGTCGGGTGCCAGACCGTCTTGATCTCCAGGAACGCGGTGAGCCGGTGCGTGCCGGGGTCGGCCGACCAGTCGGCGCCCGGCACGGGCGGGCGTGAGACGCGCTTCAGGTTGTCGGCCGCCGCGATCTCCAGCTCCTTGGCCAGCTCCGCGTCGGCGCCCGTGAGGTCGATGCCGTTCACGTCCTGGTGGGAGGCGAGCGGCGCGGCGATCTCCGCCGTCTTCCCGGACAGGATGTTGACGACTCCGCCCGGCAGGTCGGAGGTGGCCAGCACCTCGCCCAGCGACAGGGCGGGCAGCGGGGCGTCCGCGGAGGCGATGACGACCGCGGTGTTGCCCGCGGCGATCACCGGGGCCACCACGGAGACCAGGCCCAGGAACGACGACTCCTGCGGGGCCAGGACCGTGACCACACCGGTCGGCTCTGGCGTGGAGAGGTTGAAGAACGGTCCCGCGACCGGGTTCGCGCCGCCCGTGACCTGGGCGATCTTGTCGGTCCAGCCCGCGTACCAGACCCAGCGGTCCACCGCCGCGTCCACGACGGCCGCGGCCTTGGACTTCGAGAGCCCCTCGGCCTCCGCGACCTCCCGGACGAACTGCTCCCGGCGGCCCTCCAGCATCTCCGCGACGCGGTAGAGGACCTGGCCGCGGTTGTACGCGGTCGCGCCCGACCAGCCGCCGAACGCCTTGCGCGCGGCGACGACCGCGTCGCGGGCGTCCTTGCGGGACGACTGGGGCGCGTTGGCCAGCCACCTGCCCTTGGAGTCCGTCACCTCGTACACCCGGCCGCTCTCGGAGCGGGGGAACTTGCCCCCGACGTACAGCTTGTAGGTCTTGAAGACACTCAGTCGCCCGTCAGACATCGAGGTAGGCCTCCAGACCGTGACGGCCGCCCTCGCGGCCGAAGCCCGACTCCTTGTAGCCGCCGAACGGCGAGGTCGGGTCGAACTTGTTGAACGTGTTGGCCCAGACGACGCCCGCCCGGAGCTTGTTCGCCACCGCGAGGATGCGGGAGCCCTTCTCCGTCCAGATGCCGGCCGAGAGGCCGTACTGGCTGTTGTTGGCCTTGGCGACCGCCTCGTCCGGCGTACGGAAGGACAGCACGGACAGCACCGGGCCGAAGATCTCGTCGCGCGCGACGGTGTGCGCCTGGGTGACGTTGGTGAACAGCGTCGGCGCGAACCAGTATCCCGAGGAGGGGAGTTCGCAGGGGGCGGACCAGCGCTCGGCGCCCTCGGCCTCGCCGGTCTCGACGAGCGCGGTGATCCGGGCGAGCTGCTCCGCGGAGTTGATCGCACCGATGTCGGTGTTCTTGTCCAGCGGGTCGCCCAGGCGCAGCGTGGTCAGCCGGCGCTTGAGGGCGTCCAGCACCTCGTCCTGGACCGACTCCTGGACGAGGAGCCGCGAGCCCGCGCAGCAGACCTGGCCCTGGTTGAAGAAGATGCCGGTGACGATGCCCTCGACGGCCTGGTCGATCGGCGCGTCGTCGAAGACGATGTTGGCGCCCTTGCCGCCCAGCTCCAGGGTGGCCCTCTTGTCGGTACCGGCGAGGCTGCGGGCGATGGCCTTGCCGACGGCGGTCGAGCCGGTGAAGGCGACCTTGTTCACGTCGGGGTGCTCGACGAGGGCCTGACCGGCGTCCCCGTACCCCGTGAGGATGTTGACGACGCCCTTGGGCAGCCCGGCCTGGCGGCAGATGTCCGCGAAGAACAACGCGGACAGCGGGGTCGTCTCCGCGGGCTTCAGCACCACCGTGTTGCCGGTGGCGAGCGCCGGGGCGATCTTCCACGCGAGCATCAGGAGCGGGAAGTTCCACGGGATGATCTGGCCGGCGACGCCGAGCGGGCGCGGGTTGGCGCCGTAGCCCGCGTGGTCCAGCTTGTCGGCCCAGCCCGCGTAGTAGAAGAAGTGCGCGGCGACCAGCGGGAGGTCCGCGTCGCGGGTCTCCTTGATCGGCTTGCCGTTGTCCAGGGTCTCCAGGACGGCCAGCTCGCGGCTGCGCTCCTGGATGATCCGGGCGATCCGGAACAGGTACTTCGCGCGCTCGGAGCCGGGCAGCGCCGACCACTTCTCGAACGCCCTGCGGGCCGCCCGCACGGCCCGGTCCACGTCCTCCGTGCCCGCGCGGGCGACCTCGGAGAGGACCTCCTCGCTGCTCGGCGAGACGGTCTTGAAGACCTTGCCGTCGGCGGCGTCGGTGAACTCACCGTCGATGAACAGCCCGTACGAGGGTGCGATGTCGACGACGGAGCGCGACTCGGGGGCGGGTGCGTACTCGAATGCGGATGCCATGGGGTATCAGTCCACCGTCACGTAATCGGGGCCGGAGTAACGGCCGGTGCTGAGCTTCTGGCGCTGCATCAGCAGGTCGTTCAGCAGGCTGGAGGCGCCGAAGCGGAACCAGTGGTTGTCCAGCCAGTCCTCGCCCGCCGTCTCGTTCACCAGGACCAGGAACTTGACCGCGTCCTTGGAGGTGCGGATGCCACCCGCCGGCTTCACGCCGATCTGGACGCCGGTCTGCGCCCGGAAGTCGCGCACCGCCTCCAGCATCAGCAGGGTGTTCGCGGGGGTGGCGTTGACCCCGACCTTGCCGGTCGACGTCTTGATGAAGTCCGCGCCGGCCAGCATCCCGAGCCAGGAGGCCCGCCGGATGTTGTCGTACGTGGACAGCTCGCCGGTCTCGAAGATCACCTTCAGCCGGGCCGAGCCGCACTCGGCCTTCACGGCGAGGATCTCCTCGTACACCTTCAGGTACCGGCCGGAGAGGAAGGCACCCCGGTCGATCACCATGTCGATCTCGTCGGCCCCGGCGGCCACGGCGTCACGGACGTCCGCGAGCTTCACGTCGAGCGCGGCCCGGCCGGCCGGGAAGGCCGTCGCGACGGACGCCACCTTCACGCCGGAACCGGCCAGGGCGGCGACGGCGGTCGCGGCCATGTCCGGATAGACGCAGACGGCGGCGGTGCGCGGCGCGGTGCGGTCGGTGGGATCGGGATGGACGGCCTTGGCGGCGAGCGCCCGGACCTTGCCCGGGGTGTCCGCGCCTTCCAGCGTCGTCAGGTCGATCATCGAAATGGCGAGGTCGATGGCGTACGCCTTGGCCGTCGTCTTGATCGAACGGGTTCCGAGTGAGGCGGCGCGCGCTTCGAGGCCGACGGCGTCGACGCCGGGCAGCCCGTGCAGGAAGCGGCGCAGCGCACTGTCGGACGCCGTCGCGTCGGCGAATGCTGGAGCAGTGGTGGGCATGGTCACCAGATGAGCATATCTACGCGCGTAGCGGCCTGTACAGGGGCCCATGCCGTTCGTGTATCGCCGGGCCCCGCGACCCAGGCCGCCCGGCGGCCGGGAAGCCGCCCCCGCATCGCTTGCGCCCGTCAGAAGCTGTGGTCCACCCCCCGCTGGATCAGCTCGGAACGTCTGGTGCGGTCGATCGCAAGGCGCCGGAGTGTCCTCATAGCGGAGCTATTAGGGCGTTTCGGCAACGCCGCGAGCGGCCGTGCCGGGCGTTCCGAGCCCAGCGGGGGGTGGACCACAGCTTCTGAGGCAGAATCGGGCTCATGACGAGCCCCACGCCACCCGCAGAGCCCACCTACGCCGACCGGACCTTCCGGTCGCCCGCCGGGCTGGTCGGGGGCGCCCTGCTGCTCCTGCTCATCCTCTGGATCGGCGTGGACGCCGCGATCCGGGGCGAGGGCCGGGTGCCGTGGCTGGCGCTGGCCGGGCTGCTCACCGTGGTCCCCCTGGTGATCGCCTTCACCCTGCGCCCCGTGGTGTTCGCCAACGACCGGCGCATCCGGATCCGCAACCCGTTCCGCACGATCACGCTGCCCTGGACCGACGTCGCGAACGTGCGGGCGAGCTACTCCAGCGAACTGTTCACGCAGGAGGGCACCAAGTACCAGCTCTGGGCCGTCCCCGTCTCGCTGCGGCAACGCAAGAAGGCCGCCCGCCGCCAGACCCGCCAGGCGACGGACGACCCGTACGGCCGGACCTCTGTGACCGCCGACGTCCAGGCCACCAGGGCGCTGACCGCGGGCGCCGACCAGACCGTGGTGGACCTGCGGGAGCTGGCCGAACAGGCGGGCGACAAGCCCGTCGCCGGCGACGTCACCGCATCGGTGCGCTGGGCGTACGAGGTCATCGCCCCGGCGGCCGTGGGCGCGATCCTGCTGGTGATCCTGGGCGCGACGGGCTGAGACCCCTGCTGGCCGGCTGCCCCGCCCCTCACGGTCGGCGTCGGCCCAGCCGCTCACAGCCAGCCGCTGCGCTGCGCCTGGAGGGCCAGCTGGAAGCGGTTCGCGGCGCCGAGGCGGGCCATCAGGATCTGGAGGCGGCGGAAGAGGGTGCGGCGGCTGATGCCCAGTTCGCGGGTGATGGCCTCGTCGCTCGCGCCGCCCGCCAGGAGCCACAGCAGGCGGCGGTCGGCGGGGGGCAGGCCGCCGGGACGGGTGGTGCGGCCGTGGAAGGGCAGGGCGTTCTGCCAGGACTGTTCGAACAGCGCGATGAGCGCCGACAGCAGTCCGCACGGCTGCACGACGAGCATGGTGTTGTGCACGTCGGCCTCCTTGATCGACAGCGACACCAGCGCGTACGCGTCGTCGATGATCACCAGCTTGACCGGCACGGACGGCAGCACCCGGGCCTGCTCGCCGGCGTTGACGCACGGTTCGATGACGTCCTTCAGATGGCCCGGGTGCTCCAGCGACTCCCGCGAGTACACGACGCGCTGCGTCACCCCGCGCGCCAGGGTGGCCAGCGCGTCGTCCGTGGCGCCCGGCAGCGGGAAGTACGGCGGTGACTCGAACTGCCGGATCTGCTCGCGGGCGCTCGCCCAGGCCCGGCGGATCCTGGGGCCGACGGCGTCGCCGGTGACGACCTCGACGAGGTGGTCGTTGTACGCCGCCAGCCGCTGCCGCCGGAACGAGTCGAACGCGCCCCCGACCGCGATGCGCGACGCCTCGACCTCGCTCGCCCGGTGCCGGGCCAGGATCTCCAGGCCCGCGGCCGGCGGCACCGGGGCCACCACGTCCTCGCCGTCCCCCGCGGCGCTGGCCAGACCGGCGTCGACGAGCGCGCCGTACGCAGCGTCGAGCTCCGGCCCCGCCAGGCCGGCCGCCGCGCCGATGGCGGGCAGCGGCGCGGGGGCCAGATCGAGCAGCGCCAGATAGACGTCGGCCGCAGGGTGGCCGAGCCCCAGGAGCCGCAGCGCCGCACGGAGTCTCTCGTTCGTCATGCCCTCATTGTCCAACAGACGCGTCCCGGTATGGCCGATCTGTGCCACTGGCACTCCTTCGCCCCGCGCGCGCACCGTGCGGGATAGCGTCCGGGTGCCGCCGACCGGCGGCAGCGAGGGCGTCCCGCACGCCCCTCGCCGCCGAGGAACCCACCAGAAGAAGGTGTACGACGTGGCGAAAGGCCGGAAGAACCGTCTCTACGCAGGTATCTCAGAGGAACTGTCCGCTCTGATGCGGACCGGCTGGGCGGACACCGAGCGGCACGACCTCCAGCCCGACGAGCAGGCCCCGTACGCGGCCGGCCGCCGCGCCGCGCTCTCCGCGCGCTTCCCGGGCGAACGCCTGGTGATCCCGTCGGGCAACCTCAAGGTCCGGTCGAACGACGACGGCTACGCGTTCCGGCCCTACACCGGCTACGTGCACATGACCGGCGACCGGGCCCGCGACGGCGCCCTCGTCCTCGAACCCCGCGCGGACGGCGGCCACGACGCCTACTGCTTCCAGCTGCCCCGCGACAGCCGGGACAACGACGAGTTCTGGACCGGTCCCACGGCCGAGCTGTGGATGGGCCGGCGCCGCTCGCTCGCGGAGTCGGAGCAGGTCCTCGGCCTGCCCTGCCGCGACGTCCGCACCGCGGCCGACACACTCGCCGCAGGCTCCGGCGCGCCGACCCGGATCGTCCGCGGTGTCGACCCGTCCCTGGAGGACGCCGTCACCACCGACGAGGAGCGCGACGACGAACTCGAGGAGGCCCTCAGCGACCTCCGCCTCGTCAAGGACGACTGGGAGATCAACGAGCTCCGCAAGGCCGTCGACTCCACCGTGCGCGGATTCACCGACGTGATCGGTGAGCTCTCCCGCGCGGTCGCCTCGTCCGAGCGCTGGATCGAGGGCACCTTCTTCCGCCGCGCCCGCCTGGAGGGCAACGCCGTCGGCTACGGCTCGATCTGCGCGGCGGGCGAGCACGCCACGATCATGCACTGGACGGACAACGACGGCCCGGTACGCCCCGGCGACCTGCTCCTGCTCGACGCCGGCGTGGAGACCCGCACCCTCTACACCGCCGACGTCACCCGCACCCTCCCGATCAACGGCACCTTCACGCCGCTCCAGCGCAAGGTGTACGACGCGGTGTACGAGGCCCAGGAGGCGGGCATGGCGGCGGTGAAGCCGGGCGCCGCCTACCGCGACTTCCACGAGGCGTCCCAGCGCCACCTCGCGGAACGGCTGGTCGAGTGGGGCTTCATCGAGGGCCCGGCCGAGCGCGCGTACGAACTCGGCCTCCAGCGCCGCTTCACCATGGCGGGCACCGGCCACATGCTCGGCCTGGACGTCCACGACTGCGCCCATGCCCGCAACGAGGCGTACGTGGACGCCGCGCTGGAACCCGGCATGGTGCTCACCGTCGAGCCCGGCCTGTACTTCCAGCCGGACGACCTCACCGTGCCTGAGGAGTGGCGCGGCATCGGCGTCCGGATCGAGGACGACCTGGTCGTCACGGAGGACGGCCACGAGAACCTGTCTGCGGGCCTGCCCCGCTCCGCCGAAGAGGTCGAGGCGTGGATGGCGCGGTTCGCCGGCTGAGCGCGCCGGGGAGGACAGGGAGGGGCGGGAAGCGTTCGGCTTCCCGCCCCTCCCGGATTCCCGCCCGCTCTCAGATCCCCGCCGCGGCCGCCAGGTCCCGCTTGATGCCGTCGAGCAGTTCCGTACCGCGTGCGCGGGCCGCGGGCAGTCCGTCGGCCGAGGCGACCGGCACCACGACCTCCAGGTAGCACTTGAGCTTGGGCTCGGTGCCGCTCGGGCGGACGATGACCCGGGCGCCCTCCAGCCGGTAGCGGAGTCCGTCGGTGGGCGGCAGCAGTTCGGTGCCGTGCGAGAGGTCCTCGGCCGAGGTGACGGCGAGTCCGGCGAGCGCGGCCGGGGGCTGCTCGCGCAGGCGGCGCATGGCGTCCGCGATGAGGGAGAGGTCCTCGACCCGGACCGACAGCTGGTCCGTGGCGTGCAGTCCGTGCTCGACCGCGAGGTCGTCCAGCAGGTCGGAGAGGGTGCGGCCCTGCTCCTTGAGTACGGAGGCGAGTTCCGCGACGAGCAGCGCGGCGGTGATGCCGTCCTTGTCGCGGACCCCGTCCGGGTCGACGCAGTAGCCGAGCGCCTCCTCGTAGCCGTAGCGCAGACCGTCCACCCGGGCGATCCACTTGAAGCCGGTCAGCGTCTCCTCGTAGCCGAGGCCCGCCTTCTCGGCGATCCGGCCGAGGAGGGACGACGACACGATCGACTCCGCGAAGACGCCGGTGACCCCTCGGCGGACGAGATGGGCGGCGAGCAGCGCGCCGACCTCGTCGCCGCGCAGCATCCGCCAGCCGCCGTCGGCCGCCGGGTCCGGGACGGCGACGGCGCAGCGGTCGGCGTCCGGGTCGTTGGCGATGACGAGGTCGGGGTCCGAGCGGCGTGCGGTGGCGAAGGCGAGATCCATCGCGCCGGGCTCTTCCGGGTTGGGGAAGGCGACGGTGGGGAACGCGGGGTCCGGCTCGGCCTGTTCGGGGACGAGGACCGGGGCCGGGAAGCCCGCCCGGTCGAAGGCCGCGGTGAGGACCGAGGTGCCGACGCCGTGCATGGCGGTGTAGACGACGCGGGCCGTGCGCGGCGAACCGTCGGCCAGTACGGCGTCCGTACGGGCCAGATAGGCGTCCAGCACCTCCTCGCCGAGGGTCTGCCAGCCGTCGTCGGGGCGCGGCACGGTGTCCAGCGGGCCGACCGCGGCGATCGCGGCGGCGATCTCACCGTCCGCCGGGGGGACGATCTGCGAGCCGTCGCCCAGGTAGACCTTGTAGCCGTTGTCGCGCGGCGGGTTGTGGCTCGCGGTCACCTCGACGCCCGCGACGGCGCCCAGGTGCCTTATGGCGTAGGCGAGTACGGGGGTGGGGAGCGGGCGGGGAAGGACCGCCGCCCGCAGTCCGGCACCGGTCATCACGGCGGCGGTGTCGCGCGCGAAGTCGGTGGACTTGTAGCGGGCGTCGTACCCGATGACGACGAGGCCGCCGGCCTGCCCCTGGTCCTTCAGGTACGCGGCGAGCCCGGCGGCGGCGCGGATGACGACGGCGCGGTTCATCCGCATCGGACCGGCCCCCAGCTCACCGCGCAGGCCCGCGGTGCCGAACTGGAGGGTGCCGGCGAACCGTGCGCCGAGCTCGGCCAGGTCCTCCGCCTCGATGAGCTTGGCCAGCTCCTCGCGGGTGTCGGGGTCGGGGTCCTCGGCGAGCCAGGTCCTGGCCCGCGCGATGAGGTCCTGCGTCGTCACGGTCGTCCGCCTTCCTTGTGTCTGGACTGTCGCTGCCTCCGCCGGATATTCACGCCCGGCCGGCACATTGGGCCGGGCCGGGCAAATCAAGCCTCTCCGGCGATTGAGGAGCGGGGGTACGGGGGCAGCGCCCCCGAAACGGCCCGAGCCGGGTCAGATGCGGTCCAGCAGGCGCGCCAGCAGCGAGCCCATCCGGGTCGCGGAGTCACGGCCCGCCTGGAGCACCTCTTCGTGGTTCAGCGGCTCCCCGCTCAGCCCGGCGGCCAGGTTCGTCACCAGCGAGATACCCAGGACCTCGGCCCCGGCCTCCCGGGCCGCGATCGCCTCCAGCACGGTGGACATGCCGACCAGGTCGCCGCCCATCACACGGACCATGTTGATCTCGGCGGGCGTCTCGTAGTGCGGGCCGGGGAACTGCACGTACACGCCCTCTTCGAGGGTCTCGTCGACCTCCTTGCACAGCGCCCGCAGCCGCGGCGAGTACAGGTCGGTCAGGTCGACGAAGTTGGCGCCGATGATCGGCGACGCCGCCGTGAGGTTGATGTGGTCGCTGATCAGGACCGGCTGCCCGGGGCGCATGCCCTCGCGCAGCCCGCCGCAGCCGTTCGTCAGCACGACGGTCTTGCAGCCCGCCGCGACCGCGGTACGCACCCCGTGCGCCACGGCGGCGACGCCGCGGCCCTCGTAGAAGTGCGTGCGGCCCAGGAAGACCAGGGCGCGCTTCTCACCGATCAGGTACGAGCGGATCGTGCCGCCGTGGCCCTCGACGGCGGGGGCCGGGAATCCCGGCAGGGCGGTCACCGGGAACTCGGCCTCCGGGGTGCCGAGCGCATCGCCCGCGGGTGCCCAGCCGGAGCCCATCACGAGTGCGACGTCGTGGGTCTCGGCACCGGTCAGCTCGCGCAGGCGGGCGGCGGCGTCGTCGGCGGCGGCGCGCGGGTCGCCCTGGATGTGGTCCGGAATAACTGATGCGTTCACGCGGATGAGCGTAACCGCTGATTCCCTACGCGCGTAGATGTTCCCGTACAGAGACTCGGTCCGTCCCTTCGTGCTTTCGCACAGAACGGCCGGTCGGAAGGGGTCAGCAGGGGCGCTTGCGGAGTTCCATCACATAGTCGTGCGGGGCGCCCGCCGAGTCGGCGGCGTCCGCGATCTCGCCGAGGTAGCGGGCGGAGGGCAGCCCGCCCTCGTAGCCGTTCAGCACGTACATCCAGGCCGGCTCCTCGCCGTCCAGGGTGTGCACCCGGACCCGCATCCGCCGGTAGATGTCGAGGCCGACGCCCTCCCAGCGGTCCATGGAGTCCTCGTCCATGGGAGCCAGGTCGTACAGGGCGACGAAGACCTGCGAGCGCGGCGCCTCGACCACCGTGGCCAGCGCGCCCTCCCAGCCCATCTGCTCCCCGCCGAACGTCAGCCGCCAGCCGTTCAGCCAGCCGGTTCCGCGCAGCGGCGAGTGCGGTGCGCGGCGCGTCATCAGCCGCGCGTCGAGGTTGCCGGCGTATGCGGCGTAGAGCGACATGGGGTCGAGGGTACGGGAGGTGGCCCCGGTGAGGTCGATTCCGGTGAGGAAGACGCCCGCTCGGGGGGTCCGCCTTCCGTGGTCCGGCCGCCGCCCCGGGGGCCCGGTGCACGTATGGAGGGCCCCGGGGCGAAGCACCTTGGCGCGTGCGGGACAATGAAGTACGTACTGCATTCCCCCGGGGCGACCCCCCGGACCCCGGCCGGGACAGCAGACGGCCGAGGGACGAGAAACGCGAGGCGGACTTTTCGTGACCCGGATCGTGATCATCGGCGGCGGACCCGGCGGGTACGAGGCGGCATTGGTGGGCGCCCAGCTCGGCGCGGAGGTGACCGTCGTCGACTGCGACGGCCTCGGCGGCGCGTCCGTGCTCACCGACTGCGTGCCCTCGAAGACCCTGATCGCGACGGCAGAGGTGATGACCACCTTCGACTCCTCGTACGAGGAGCTCGGCATCATCGTCGCGGACGACACGCCGCACATAGAACAGGCCGCGCGCGTGGTCGGCGTCGACCTCGGCAAGGTCAACCGACGGGTGAAGCGCCTCGCGCTCGCCCAGTCCCACGACATCACCGCCTCCGTCACCCGTGCGGGGGCCAGGGTGATGCGCGGACGCGGCCGGCTGGAGGGACTCCAGGCCGCCGACGGCTCCCGCAGCGTCGTCGTGACCGCGGCCGACGGCACAGAGGAGACGCTCACCGCCGACGCCGTGCTGATCGCGACCGGCGGTCACCCCCGGGAGATCCCGGACGCGCTCCCCGACGGCGAGCGGATCCTGAACTGGACCCAGGTCTACGACCTCGACGAGCTCCCCGAGGAACTCATCGTCGTCGGCTCGGGTGTCACGGGCGCGGAGTTCGCCGGTGCCTACCAGGCCCTCGGCTCGCGCGTCACGCTCGTCTCGTCCCGGGACCGGGTGCTGCCGGGCGAGGACCCGGACGCGGCCGCCGTCCTGGAGGACGTGTTCCGGCGCCGGGGCATGAACGTGATGGCCCGCTCCCGTGCGCAGTCCGCCAAGCGCGTCGGCGACCGGGTCGAGGTCACCCTGGCCGACGGCCGGGTCATCTCCGGCTCGCACTGCCTGATGGCGGTCGGCGCGATCCCGAACAGCGCGGGCATGGGCCTGGAGGAGGCCGGGGTCCGGCTCAAGGACTCGGGCCACATCTGGACCGACAAGGTCTCCCGCACCAGCGCACCGGGCGTCTACGCGGCCGGTGACGTCACCGGGATCTTCGCGCTCGCCTCGGTGGCCGCGATGCAGGGCCGGATCGCGATGTACCACTTCCTCGGGGACGCGGTCACACCGCTGAACCTGAAGACGGTCTCCTCGAACGTCTTCACCGACCCGGAGATCGCCACGGTCGGCTACAGCCAGTCCGACGTCGACTCGGGCAAGATCGACGCCCGGGTCGTCAAACTGCCGCTGCTGCGCAACCCGCGCGCCAAGATGCAGGGCATCCGGGACGGCTTCGTCAAAATACTCTGCCGCCCCGGCACCGGCATCGTGGTCGGCGGCTGTGTCGTCGCACCTCGGGCGAGCGAACTGATCCACCCCATCTCGATCGCCGTCGACAACAATCTGACGGTGGAACAGATCGCAAACGCCTTCACTGTGTATCCGTCCCTGTCGGGATCGATCGCGGAAGTGGCCCGCCAGTTGCACACCCGTAAGCAGGCGGACGAGGGGTAGGGGCTCCGCCGGACCCCCCGGCGGGCCCGGCATTCCACGGCAACTCCCGTCAACTCGGGCGTTCCCGTGACCACTCGCGATCAGTAGGGAACAACAACAGGGCCGCCTATACCACTTGGCGGCCCTTTGTGTGTACAACTTCTGCAATTCAGCGCAAACTGCTGAGAACTCTCCGGTGATCGCGTTACTGTCAGTTTCGTGTTCGCTGCAGAACGTCGTCAATTGATCCTCGAAATGGTGCGCGCCAACGGGGCGGTATCGCTCCGTGAGCTCGCCCGCGTCGTCCAGACCTCCGAAGTGACCGTACGGCGGGACGTGCGGGCACTGGAGGCAGAAGGACTCCTCGACCGCCGGCACGGCGGTGCGGTCTTGCCGGGCGGTTTTACGCGGGAGTCCGGCTTTCCGCAGAAATCCCATCTCGCCACCGCGGAGAAGACCGCCATCGCCGACCTGGCCGCCGGTCTCGTCGAAGAGGGCGAGGCCATCGTGGTCGGCGCCGGTACGACCACGCAGGAGCTGGCCCGTCGGCTCGCGCGGGTCCCCGGTCTGACCGTGGTCACCAACTCACTGCTGGTCGCCCAGGCGCTCGCCCATGCCAACCGGGTGGAGGTGGTGATGACCGGCGGCACCCTGCGCGGTTCCAACTACGCCCTGGTGGGCAGCGGGGCCGAGCAGTCGCTCCAGGGGCTGCGGGTCTCGCGGGCGTTCCTCTCCGGGAGCGGCCTCACCGCCGAGCGCGGGCTCTCCACGTCCAACATGCTCTCCGCGAGCGTGGACCGGGCGCTGGTCCAGGCGGCCGGGGAGGTGGTGGTCCTGGCCGACCACACCAAGCTCGGCTCCGACACCATGTTCCAGACGGTGCCGACCGACCTCATCACCCGGCTCGTGACGGACGAACCGGCCGCGCACGACGACCGTGCCGCGGCGGAGCTGCAGGCCCTGGCCGACCAGGGGGTGCAGATCGCGGTGGCGGGTCCGGGGGGTGCTCCGGCCCCGGCGTCGGCCGAACCGGGGGCGTCCGGGCGGGGCAACCGCCGGGACATGCCGCTTCCGGGGCAGCGGCGTACGCATGCGCAGCCGGTGCGGGGGGCGGCGCTGGGGGACCAGGGCCCGGTGGACCGGGCGAGAGTGGCGGACCTGCGGCGCCGCTGACCCGGGGGCGCTGCCCCCGGACCCCCGCTCCTCAATCGCCGGAGGGGCTTGAATGGCCCCCGGGGAGGCTTGAATGGTCTCCCGAGGGGCTGGATTCGCTCTCCGAGAGGGGGGTGTCGCCCCCGGAAGGGCCTGAGCAACTCAGCCCCCGCACCGTCAGCGTCAGCAGCCGGTCCGCCAGTTCCGGATCGTCCGGTGACTGCTCGGCGGCCAGCGCGATCGCGTTCGTGAGCTGCATCAGGTCGTCGATGGACACCTCCGCGCGCACCGCCCCGCCCGCCTGGGCCCGTGCCAGCAGTACCGAACCCGCCTCGCGCATCGGCACATTGCACCGGGACAGCGCCGAAGTCTCGTCCCGGCACGTCGACATGAGGGCCTGGGCCAGCCCGCGATACTCACCCGCATGAGTGATGATCGTGCCCAGCCACTCCACCAGCGCCTCGCACGGCCGCTCCGCCCCGGCCAGCTCGCGGGAGCGGGCGATCAGGTCGGCCACCGCCTCCTGGAAGACGGCGCTCATCAGTGCGTGCCGGGTCGGGAAGTGCCGGTACAGCGTGCCGATCCCCAGCCCCGCGGACCGCGCGACATCCTCCAGGGACGCCGTCGTGCCGTGCTCCGCGAAGGCGGTACGGGCCTCGGTCAGCAGCCGGTCGTAATTGCGGCGCGCGTCGGCGCGCATGGGCCGGGCCGGTGTCCCTGCTGTGCTCGTCGCCATCGCGCAGTCCTCCCTGATTCCGCCGCGGGGGTCCAGGATGCCATCGCCCGTACGGCCCAGTGGCCCGGGAGCCCGGCGGCTTCGGCCGCCAACGGGCGGCGCCCCCGTCACGTCGTACGACATGACAGGGGCGCCGGCGGAACGCGAGGAGCGGGGATCAGTCCTTGATCTCGCAGATCATGGCGCCGGACGAGAGGGAGGTGCCGACCTCCGCGGTCAGGCCCTTGACCGTGCCGGAGCGGTGCGCGTTGAGCGGCTGCTCCATCTTCATCGCCTCCAGGACGACGATCAGGTCGCCCTCCTTGACCTCCTGGCCCTCCTCCACGGCGATCTTCACGATCGTGCCCTGCATCGGGGACGCGAGGGTGTCGCCGGAGGCCGCGGAGCCGGACTTCTTGGCCGCACGGCGCTTGGGCTTGGCGCCGGCCGCGAGTCCGGTGCGGGCCAGGCTCATGCCGAGCGAGGACGGCAGGGAGACTTCGAGGCGCTTGCCGCCGACCTCGACGACGACCGTCTCGCGGCCGGTTTCCTCGTCGGTGTCGGCGTCGGTGGGGGCGGCGAAGGCCGGGATCTCGTTGACGAACTCCGTCTCGATCCAGCGGGTGTGGATGGTGAACGGGTCCGCGGTGAACGCCGGGTCGGTCACGACCGCGCGGTGGAAGGGGATCGCGGTGGCCATGCCCTCCACGGTGAACTCGCCCAGCGCGCGGGCCGCCCGCTGCAGCGCCTGCTCACGGGTGGCGCCCGTCACGATCAGCTTCGCCAGGAGCGAGTCCCAGGCGGGGCCGATCACGCTGCCGGACTCGACGCCCGCGTCGAGACGGACACCCGGGCCGGACGGCGGGGCGAACAGGGTCACGGTGCCGGGGGCCGGCAGGAAGCCACGGCCCGGGTCCTCGCCGTTGATCCGGAACTCGAAGGAGTGCCCGCGCATCTCGGGGTCCCCGTAACCGAGCTCCTCACCGTCGGCGATGCGGAACATCTCCCGTACGAGGTCGAGGCCGGTGACCTCCTCGGTGACCGGGTGCTCGACCTGCAGACGGGTGTTGACCTCCAGGAAGGAGATCGTGCCGTCCGCGCCGACCAGGAACTCGACCGTGCCCGCGCCGACGTAGCCGGCCTCCTTCAGGATCGCCTTGGACGCCGCGTACAGCTGCGCGTTCTGCGCCTGGGACAGGAAGGGGGCCGGGGCCTCCTCCACGAGCTTCTGGTGGCGGCGCTGGAGCGAGCAGTCACGGGTGGACACGACCACGACATTGCCGTGGGTGTCGGCCAGGCACTGCGTCTCCACGTGCCGGGGCTTGTCCAGGTAGCGCTCCACGAAGCACTCCCCGCGCCCGAACGCGGCAACCGCCTCACGCACCGCGGAGTCGTACAGCTCCGGGATCTCCTCCAGCGTGCGGGCGACCTTCAGCCCGCGCCCGCCACCGCCGAACGCCGCCTTGATCGCGATCGGCAGCCCGTTCTCCTCGGCGAACGCCACGACCTCCGCAGAACCCGAGACCGGGTCCGGGGTGCCCGCGACGAGCGGGGCACCGGCACGCTGCGCGATATGGCGGGCGGCGACCTTGTCACCCAGGTCCCGGATCGCCTGCGGCGGCGGCCCGATCCACGTCAGCCCGGCATCCAGCACGGCCTGCGCGAACTCGGCGTTCTCCGAGAGGAACCCGTAACCCGGGTGGATCGCGTCCGCCCCGGAATCCGCGGCGGCCCGCAGGACCTTGGCCATGTCCAGATAACTGGCGGCCGGAGTGTCACCGCCCAGCGCGAATGCCTCATCGGCCGCACGCACATGCAACGCGTCGCGGTCCGGGTCCGCGTAGACGGCCACGCTCCCGATCCCCGCGTCCCGGCAAGCACGGGCAACACGGACAGCAATCTCGCCACGGTTGGCGATGAGCACCTTGCGCACGATGGCTCCCTCCTTGAAACAAGCTGAGTTTAGGGACTACCGACACGGCCCTACGACCCGTCCCCAATGGTGAGCTTGCCCACACGGAGTGTGATTCGAGGCCTGCTCAAGTCGCGAAATCCCTTGTGGAACCACGGTACGCCGGGAACCATAACCGCACAGTAGCCACGAGGTGTGGTCCAGGTCTCTGTCGGTACGGGCAGCGACGCCCGGTGTTTCTTTGTCTGATTCCTACTAACGGCCGCGCATTTCTTTGCCTGGCGCCCGGCCGCCGGTATGCGGTGGGCGCCCGCATTGCCATCGCCGGGGCCCCGAAGCGGTCGAAACCCTTGTCCCGGGCATTACCCGTTAGTAGGGTCCGCGCTATCGCACGTACTGCAGGTAACAGGGGGTGAGCGCCGTGGTGCGCAGGCCGGTGGCATTCATATCCGCGATCGTGCTGGTCGCGGAAGCCGTGGGTGTCGTGATCGTCAACGGTGTCATGGCGACGTTCGTCAAGAACCAGGACATGTCCCTGGCGGGGACGGATCCCGGCGTCATGGCCAACGGCGCCTGGGTGCTGGGCGGGATCGCCGGAGTGTTCCTGCTGCTGTGCGGTGCGCTGCTCCTGCTGACCGGCATCCGCGACCGGGCCCCCGGCCGGATCGCCAGGGTCGTCCTCATCGGCTGCGCCGTCATCCACGGGGTGCTGGGCGCGCTCGCGGTGGGGCTGATCGGCTGGACCGCGTTCGTGTCCATGATGGTGGTGCTCGGCCTGATCGTGCTGACGCTGGTGGCGTACGGCCCCGGCCGCGAGGAACCGGCCACCGGGGCGGACATCGAGAAGCCGGTGGCCCCGGCCTCCGTCTGACCGGACGGACGGGCTCCGCCGCCTGACCCGGACGGACGGGCTCCGCCGCCTGACCCGGACGGACGGGCTCCGCTCAGGCCGGTCGGCCGTCTCCGCTCAGGCCCACAGCTCGGTGACCGTGATCCCCAGCTCGCCCAGGAGCCGCCGCAGCAGGGGCAGCGAGAGCCCGATGACGTTGCCCGGGTCGCCGTCGATGGAGTCCACGAACGGCGCAGAGCGTCCGTCCAGGGTGAAGGCGCCCGCCACGTGCAGCGGTTCGCCGGAGGCCACGTAGGCGGCGACCTCGGCGTCCGACGGCTCACCGAAGCGGACCGTCGTGGACGCGGTCTCCGAGACGGTCCGGCCACTCGCGGTGTCGGTCAGGCTGTGACCGGTCCGCAGTACCCCGGACCGGCCCCGCATCGACTTCCAGCGGGCCGTGGCCTCCTCGGCGTCGGCCGGTTTGCCGAGCGCCTCGCCGTCGAGTTCGAGCACCGAGTCGCAGCCGATGACCAGGGCCCCCGCGACCTCCGGCAGCGCGGCCACGGCGGCGGCCTTGGCCTCGGCGAGCACCAGCGCCAGCTCGGCGGGGGTCGGGGCGCTCAGCGCGTCCTCGTCCACCCCGCTGACGATCACCTCGGGCGCGAAGCCCGCCTGCCGGAGCAGTCCGAGGCGGGCGGGGGAGGCGGAGGCGAGCACGAGGCGGCGGGGCGCGGGATCAGTCATGCGCGCCATCGTACAAATCAGCCGCAGGCGCGGACCGCTCCCGGGGCCCGCTGCCCCGGGCCCCCGCTCCTCAACCGCCGGAGGGGCTCTGCAGGCCCAGGACGAACATCGCGACCACCATGGCCAGCGCGAGCACCAGTCCCACGCGCCGCATCATGTCCTGGGCGTCGCGCAGTTCCTTCGGCGGCTTGTTCTCGGGATCGGACCACAGCATGCTTCCGATCCTGCTGCGGAGGCCCTGGCCGGCGCCTGAGTACGCGTACTCAACAACCCTTTCGCGCGTACCCGCTACCCGGGCCAGTACGTACGCGCCCAGGCGCGCGGCCCCGGCAGATGGCGGTCGCGCCGGGCGACCCGGCCCGGGTCGGACCACTGTCCGGGCAGCTCGGGTGCTCCGGACGAGACGGCGGCCACCGCGGCGGCGCGTGCCTGGACGACCGCGAGCGCGGCTGCCAGTTCTTCCGGGGTGGGATTGCCCCGTACGACCTTGATCATGGCCAGAGCCCTTTCTAGAGAGGGATGTTGCCGTGCTTCTTGGGGGGCAGCGACTCCCGCTTGGTCCGCAGCTGCCGCAGTCCCTTGACCACGTGGGCCCGGGTCTCGGACGGCATGATCACCGCGTCCACGTAGCCGCGTTCGGCCGCCACGTACGGGTTGAGCAGCGCGTCCTCGTAGTCCGCCATCAGCTCGGCGCGGGTGGCGTCCTGATCCTCCGCGGCGGCGATCGTGCGGCGGTGCAGGATGTTGACGGCGCCCTGGGCGCCCATCACGGCGATCTGGGCGGTCGGCCAGGCGACGTTGATGTCGGCGCCCAGGTGCTTGGAGCCCATCACGTCGTACGCGCCGCCGAACGCCTTGCGGGTGATCACCGTGATCAGCGGGACGGTCGCCTCCGCGTACGCGTAGATCAGCTTGGCGCCGCGCCGGATGATGCCGCCGTACTCCTGGTCGACGCCGGGCAGGAAGCCGGGCACGTCCACGAAGGTCAGCACCGGCACGTTGAACGCGTCGCAGGTGCGGACGAAGCGCGCGGCCTTCTCGCTCGCGTTGATGTCCAGACAGCCGGCGAACTGCATCGGCTGGTTGGCGACGATGCCGACCGGATAGCCCTCGACCCGGCCGAAGCCGGTGAGGATGTTCGGCGCGAACAGGGCCTGGGTCTCCAGGAATTCACCGTCGTCCAGCACGTGCTCGATCGCGGTGTGCATGTCGTACGGCTGGTTCGCGGAGTCCGGGATCAGCGTGTCCAGCTCGCGGTCCTCGTCCGTGACCGCGAGGTCCGCCTCCTCGGGGAAGGACGGGGCCTCGGAGAGGTTGTTCGACGGGAGGTAGGAGAGCAGCGACTTGACGTACTCGATGGCGTCCTTCTCGTCGCCCGCCATGTGGTGCGCCACCCCGGAAGTGGTGTTGTGGGTGCGGGCGCCGCCCAGCTCCTCGAAGCCGACGTCCTCGCCGGTGACCGTCTTGATGACGTCGGGCCCGGTGATGAACATGTGCGAGGTCTGGTCGACCATGACCGTGAAGTCGGTGATCGCGGGGGAGTAGACCGCGCCGCCCGCGCACGGTCCCACGATCAGCGAGATCTGCGGGACGACACCGGAGGCGTGCACATTGCGCCGGAAGATCTCCGCGAAGAGGCCCAGCGCCGCCACGCCTTCCTGGATACGGGCGCCGCCGCCGTCGTTGATGCCGATGACCGGGCAGCCGGTCTTCAGCGCGAAGTCCATCACCTTGACGATTTTCTCACCGTAGACCTCACCGAGCGAGCCGCCGAAGATGGTGAAGTCCTGCGAGTACACGCAGACGGGGCGGCCGTCGACCGTGCCGTACCCGGTGACGACACCGTCCCCGTACGGCCGGTTCTTCTCGATCCCGAAGTTCGTCGAGCGGTGCCGGGCGAATTCGTCGAGCTCGACGAAGGAGCCCTCGTCCAGCAGCAGGTCCACGCGCTCGCGCGCCGTCAACTTGCCCTTCGCGTGCTGCTTCTCCACCGCGCGGGCGGACCCCGCGTGGGTCGCCTCCTCGATGCGGCGCTGCAGGTCCGCGAGCTTGCCCGCGGTGGTGTGGATGTCGGTCTCTTCCGGCTCGGACATCGGGTTGCGGCTCCCTGCCTGGTCACGGGGACGACTGTGCTGCTGATCAGCGGATGAACAGCTACTGCCCCGTAGCGTATCGGCGCGGATACGGTTCGGCAGTGCGTCGTTTGACACACCTAGGGTGGCTTGCATGACACCCTCGGATGCGTCTCACAACCGTTGGTCGGACCTGGACCGGCCGCCCCTGAACGTTCCCGCGCTGCGGCGCGGTCTGCTCCGCCCCGACGGGCTGTGGAGCGCCCTCGACGTCGTGGACGCCACCGGGTCGACCAACTCCGACCTCGCGGCGCGCGCCGCCGGGCTCGCCGAGGGCACCGTCCTGGTCGCGGAGGAGCAGACCGCCGGACGGGGACGCCTGGACCGGACCTGGACCGCACCGGCCCGTTCGGGCCTCTTCTTCTCCGTCTACCTGAAGCCCGGCGCGGTGCCCGTCCAGCGCTGGGGCTGGCTGCCGCTGCTCACCGGGGTCGCGGTGGCGACGGGCCTGGCGCGGTCCGCGGGCGTCGACACGGCACTGAAGTGGCCCAACGACCTGCTGGTCACCGTCGACGCCCAGGAGCGCAAGGCCGGCGGCATCCTGGCCGAGCGCGCCGGGGACGGCGTCGTCATCGGCATCGGCCTCAACGTCTCCCTGCGCGAGGACGAGCTCCCCGCCCCCACGGCCGCCTCGCTCGCCCTGGCCGGAGCGGTCTCCACCGACCGCGAGACGCTGCTCAGGGGCGTGCTGCGGTCGCTGGAGCAGTGGTACGGGAAGTGGCGCGCGGCGGACGGGGACGCGGCCGCGAGCGGCCTCCAGGAGGCGTACGCGGCCGGCTGCGCGACGCTCGGGCGCACCGTGCGGGCCCAGCTGCCGGGCGACCGCACGCTCACCGGGGAGGCGGTGGCGATCGACGGGGACGGGCGCCTCGTCCTGTCGGTCGGAGACGGCCTCCAGGAGCCCGTCTCCGCGGGCGACATCGTGCACCTGAGGGGCGCCGCGGGCGGTCTGACCTGAGCGGCGCGTCCCAGGTCGGGGCGGACTGAGGACGTGAGGTAGGGCACACCTGCCGTATCGTTGAGGCGATCCACCGACAGATCGGCAGGGCAGTGCGCAGGGAACGGGCAGGAGGCGGCTGGTGACCGTCGACGACACGACGTCCGGCGATGGCTCGGAGCCCTCGTCGGACCCATCGGTCCACGCGACACCCCATCACGAAGTCGACCACACGGCGGAGCCGACCGACGACCCCCTCGCGATCAGGCTGGAAGCGCTGATCCTGGGCGCCGACCGGCGCTACACCCCGTTCCAGGCCGCCCGGACCGCGGGCGTCTCGATGGACCTGGCGTCACGGTTCTGGCGGGCCATGGGCTTCGCGGACATCGGCCAGGCCAAGGCGCTGACCGAGGCGGACGTGCTGGCCCTGCGCCGGCTCTCCGGTCTGGTCGAGGCCGGGCTGCTGAGCGAGCCGATGGCGATCCAGGTGGCCCGGTCCACCGGGCAGACCACCGCCCGGCTGGCGGAGTGGCAGATCGACTCCTTCCTGGAGGGCCTGACCGAGCCGCCCGAGCCCGGTATGACCCGCACCGAGGTCACCTACCCGCTGGTCGAGCTGCTCCTGCCGGAGCTGGAGGAGTTCCTCGTCTACGTGTGGCGGCGCCAGCTCGCCGCCGCCACCGGCCGGGTCGTGCAGGCGGCGGACGACGACGAGATGGTCGACCGCCGGCTGGCCGTCGGCTTCGCGGACCTCGTCGGCTTCACCCGGCTCACCCGCCGCCTGGAGGAGGAGGAGCTCGGCGAACTCGTCGAGGCCTTCGAGACCACCTGCGCCGACCTGGTCGCCGCCCACGGCGGCCGGCTCATCAAGACCCTCGGTGACGAGGTCCTCTTCGCCGCCGACGACGCGGGCACCGCGGCCGAGATCGCGCTGCGCCTGATCGAGGCGATGACGCTGGACGAGCAGATGCCCGCGCTGCGCGTCGGCATCGCGTTCGGCACGGTCACCACCCGGATGGGCGATGTGTTCGGCACCACCGTGAACCTCGCCAGCCGGCTCACCTCGATAGCGCCGAAGGACGCCGTCCTGGTGGACGGGGCGTTCGCGGAGGAGCTGACCCGTACCGGCGACGCACCCGCCTCGGAGGCGCGGGCCGCGGAGGAGGCCGCTGCCGCCGCCGAGCGCGCCGGCCGGGAGGGCGCGGACGGCGAGGAGCCGATGCCCGTGCCCAAGTACCGCTATGGGCTCCAGCCGATGTGGCAGCGCCCGGTGCGCGGCCTCGGCGTCGTGGAACCCTGGCTGCTGGCCCGTCGCGGCGGCTCCTGACGCGTTCCGGACCCCCTTTTACGCGAGAGCTCTAGGATCCCTCCGGTAACGCTCGTTAACCGAACAGGGGTGCAGCCATGACCGTCACGTCCGAGCAGCGGTTCGGGGAGTTCGTCGTCGTACGGGGTCACGAGGGCCTGGAGCACGTCGCCGAGCTGGTCCTCGACCGGCCGAAGGCCATGAACGCGGTGTCCACGGACATGGCGCGCTCGATCGCCGCCGCCTGTGCCGCGCTCGCCGCGGACCCGGACGTCCGGGTCACCGTCCTCACCTCCAGCCATGAGCGGGCCTTCTGCGTGGGGGCGGACCTCAAGGAGCGGAACTCCTTCACCGACGCCGACCTGGTGCGGCAGCGGCCCACCGCCCGCGCCGCCTACACCGGTGTCCTCGAACTGCCGATGCCGACGATCGCCGCGGTGCACGGGTTCGCGCTCGGCGGCGGTTTCGAGCTGGCGCTGTCCTGCGATCTGATCGTGGCCGACGCCACCGCGCTGGTGGGCCTGCCCGAGGTCTCCGTCGGGGTCATCCCGGGCGGCGGCGGCACCCAGCTGCTGCCGCGCCGGATCGGGGCGGCGCGGGCGGCCGAGCTGATCTTCACCGCCCGCCGGGTGGAGGCGGCGGAGGCCCGGGAGCTGGGGCTGGTCGACGAGCTGGTGGCGGCGGGCGAGGACCGCTCGGAGGCGCTGGCGCTGGCCGGGCGGATCGCCGGGAACTCCCCGGTGGGCCTGCGGGCGGCCAAGCGGGCGCTGCGGCTCGGGCACGGGCTCGATCTGCGGGCCGGCCTGGAGGTGGAGGACTCCGCGTGGCGCTCTGTGGCCTTCTCCGGCGACCGCGCGGAGGGGGTCGCCGCGTTCAACGAGAAGCGGAAGCCGAACTGGCCCGGCGAATGACGTGAACGAGGTAACGCTCAGTGATTGCCTTGCGACGCACCGCGCATGATCACGACTGAAAACTGATCAAATCGTCACAAATCTACATAAGCTGTTGTGATGGGTGGTGATGATGCGCGGCTCCGGGCCGTGGTTTCGCTTGCACAGGCGATGGCGGCGGCACACACCCCGCGGGGGTGCTGGCGGGCGGCCGCGCTGGGGGCCTGCGAGGCGCTGGGCGGCAGCTTCGCCGCGCTGTCGGTCTGGGAGCGCGGACGCGGGCGGCTGCGGGTCCTGGTGAACGCGGGCGACCGGGTCGAGGGGGAGGAGGAGTTCCCCGACGAGGAGACGTACCCGGTCCACCAGTTCCCGGAGATCACCGAGTTCCTCCACGAGCGGTGGGCCGGGGGCGGTGAGCCGGACGCCTGGGTGGAGACGGCCGACGGTCCGGTGGAGCCGGAGCCCGCGGACGGTGGCCGGACGGCCGGGGCGGCGGGTGCGCACGGTCACCGGCACGGCTACTGCCATCAGCGGGTGGCGGCCCTGCGCCGGCGCGGGCGGGGCTGCTGTGTGGTGGCGCCGATCGTGCTGCACGGGCGGGCCTGGGGCGAGCTGTATGTGGCGCGGCCGGTGGGGGAGCCGGTGTTCGGGCGGGCGGACGCGGACTTCGCCACCGTGCTGGCCGCGGTGGTGGCCGCCGGGATCTCCCAGACGGAGCGACTGGAGGAGGTGCGCAAGCTCGCCTTCACCGACCCGCTGACCGGCCTCGCCAACCGGCGGGCCGTCGACATGCGCCTCGACGAGGCGGTGGAGCGGCACCGGGCGGACGGTTCGGTGGTCAGCCTGGCCGTCTGCGATCTCAACGGGCTGAAGTGGGTCAACGACACCCACGGCCACGCGGTCGGAGACCGTCTGCTGGAACGTTTCGGCTCGGTACTGTCCCGGTGCGGCGCGATGCTGCCCGGAGCGCTCTCCGCCCGGCTCGGCGGGGACGAGTTCTGTCTGCTGGCGGTGGGGCCGGGCGCGGACGAGGTGGTGGCGGTGGCCACCGAGCTGTGCGAGCGGGCGGCCGAGCTGGAGTTCGGCAACGGGGTCGCCTGCGGGATCGCCTCCACCGGCGACCCGATCGGCCCGGTGGTCTCCGCGCGGCGGCTGTTCCGGCTCGCGGACGCGGCCCAGTACCGGGCGAAGGCCGCCCGCTCGCTGCGGCCCGTGGTGGCGGGGCGCGACGGAGAGGTGATCCGGCTGGCCGACTCCCCGCCCAAGGCCGCCCACGACCGCCGCCGGCTGCGCGGCAACCGCCCCTCGGCCGAGCCGCCCGATCGGTAAGGGGTCAACCCGGCGACCACTAGTGACATGAAGAGATTCAATCCGTACGCTTCTGAATATGGATATGCATACAGTCGTGGTGGGGACGTCCGGTACCACCGCCCAGGACGTCATCGCCGTGGCCCGCGGCAACGCCCGTGTCGAGCTCTCCGCCGCCGCGGTGGCCGCACTCGCCGCCGCCCGCGAGGTCATCGACGCGCTCGCCGCGAAGCCCGAGCCGGTCTACGGCGTCTCCACCGGATTCGGGGCGCTGGCCAGCCGCCACATCAGCCCGGAGCTCCGCGCCCAGCTCCAGCGCAACATCGTCCGCTCGCACGCCGCGGGCATGGGTCCGCGGGTCGAGCGCGAGGTCGTCAGGGCGCTGATGTTCCTCCGGCTGAAGACGGTCGCCTCGGGCCACACGGGCGTGCGGCCGGAGATCGCGCAGACCATGGCCGACGTCCTGAACGCCGGGATCACACCCGTCGTTCACGAGTACGGTTCGCTCGGCTGCTCCGGCGACCTGGCACCGCTCTCGCACTGCGCGCTGACCCTGATGGGCGAGGGCGAGGCGGAGGGCCCCGACGGCACCGTGCGCCCCGCGGGCGAGCTCCTCGCAGCCCACGGCATCACCCCGGTCGAGCTGCGCGAGAAGGAGGGCCTCGCACTCCTCAACGGCACCGACGGGATGCTCGGCATGCTCGTCATGGCCATCGCCGACCTCCAGAACCTCTACACCTCGGCAGACATCACCGCGGCCCTCTCCCTGGAGGCCCTGCTCGGCACGGACAAGGTCCTCGCCCCCGAGCTGCACGCCATCCGCCCGCACCCCGGCCAGGGCGCCAGCGCCGACAACATGCTCCGGGTGCTGGCCGGTTCGGGCCTCACCGGCCACCACCAGGACGACGCGCCCCGCGTCCAGGACGCCTACTCGGTGCGCTGCGCCCCGCAGGTCAACGGCGCCGGCCGGGACACCCTCGCCCACGCCGCCCTCGTCGCGGACCGCGAGCTGGCCGCCGCCGTGGACAACCCGGTGGTGCTGTCCGACGGCCGGGTCGAGTCCAACGGCAACTTCCACGGCGCGCCGGTCGCGTACGTCCTGGACTTCCTGGCGATCGTCGCCGCCGACCTCGGCTCGATCACCGAGCGCCGCACCGACCGGCTGCTCGACAAGAACCGCTCGCACGGGCTGCCGCCCTTCCTCGCGGACGACGCGGGCGTCGACTCCGGCCTGATGATCGCCCAGTACACCCAGGCGGCCCTGGTCAGCGAGATGAAGCGGCTCGCCGTACCGGCCTCCGCCGACTCGATCCCGTCCTCCGCGATGCAGGAGGACCACGTCTCGATGGGCTGGTCGGCCGCGCGCAAGCTCCGTACCGCCGTGGACAACCTCGCCCGGATCGTCGCCGTCGAGCTGTACGCGGCCACCCGCGCGGTCGAGCTGCGCGCCGCGCAGGGGCTGACCCCGGCGCCCGCCTCGCTGGCGGCCGTCGAGGCGCTGCGCGCGGCCGGTGCGCAGGGCCCGGGGCCTGACCGCTTCCTGTCGCCCGACCTGGCCGCCGCGGACGCCTTCGTGCGCGCGGGCGGGCTCGTCGCGGCGGTGGAGCCGGTGACGGGGAAGCTCGCCTGAGGTCTGCCGCCCGGAACGCCCGCTGCCGCGTGCTCGTCAGTGCGCCGGCAGCGGGCCCGTGCGGCGGGCGGAGTAGGTGACGAAGCCCGCGCCGATGCCCAGGAACGCCATGCCCCCGATCAGGTACGGGGTCGTGTCGGTCCCCGTACCGGTGTCCGCGAGCTTCGCGCTCTGCGCGCCGCTGGCGCCCATCGCCTCGATGGCGGCCGTCCGGCCCGGTGCGTCCTGGGCGCCGGTGGTCTCGCCCGTCGCGGTGGCCGTCGGGACGAACCAGAGGGCGCACAGCAGCGTTCCCGCGGCAGTGGCGGTCAGGAGCGGGCGGCGGGTGCTGGCCACGGAATCGATCCCCCTTGTGACAGCCGCGAGTTAGGCCTGCGGCCGGTGCTGCGGGCGATGCTAGTGAAAGCAGCGGGTCGTGGGAAAGCCGGGGCGGCCGGGAGCTTACGATCCGGCATATGAGCACATCTGAGACGTCACGTTATGTTCGGCTTCGGGTCGAAATGGTGTTGGAGATCACGGACGCCGACGCCCTGAGCGGAACCGCTCTGGAGAGCCTCGCGGCCGAGTACGGCGAGCCCGGCGGCGATTCCGCCGAGGAACGCACGCATGCCGAGACCGCCGTCCGGGAAGACGGTGCGGAGGCCCTCGCCTCTCTGATCGATCCGTTCGACCTGGTCAGCGAGGTGCCCGGGGTCGAGCTGACCCAGGCCTCCTGGAGCAGCGAGACCATCGCCTACGACCCGCAGGACCCGGACGGCTGGGACCTCGACGAAGACGATGACGACGACGGTGACGAGGAGCACGGGGACGAGGGCGGCGAAGGCACCTCCCGCGTCCCGCACAATGGGGAGGAGAACGACGACGACGGCAGTGCGGAGCGGCGGGCGTAACAGGTGGAGAGCCACCGGCCCCGGCCCGTCTCCGGCGGCCCGGGGCCGGTGCGCGTGACAGCCGGCCCACCGGACCGCGAAGCTGCCGCACAACAGGGCCGGACACCGGCGGCACCTACGTGGTGGAGCACAGAACCACCGCACAGGAACCACTGCGGATACCGATACGCCGATGAGTGGTGTTCCCCACATCCCCCGCGGATGTGGAACGGGTAACCCTTTCAGGGGGTTCTTGGAACATTGACGGGTATCGCCGGTCAACGGCCTGGCTCGGGGTTTTTGGGGATTTCGGCAACGATGGAGAAGCGTGTGATGACGGACAGCAAGCGGCGCAAGGGCCTCATGGCCGCGTCCGCACTGCTCGGCGGCGTGCTGGTGCTCACGGCCTGCAGCGACGGCGGCGACAAGGGCGCGAGCCCCGACAGCTCGAAGAAGTCACAGGCGGCCGAGGTCGACAAGGCGGCGGCCGAGGAGACCTCGGAGGCGCAGATAGCGATCTCTCCGAAGAACGGCGCGACCAACGCGAGCATCAACAACGACGCGAAGGTCACCGTCGCCAAGGGCAAGCTGACGGTCGTCACGATGACCACGGCGGCCGGTGCGAGCGTCAAGGGCACCCTCTCCGCCGACGGCACCACCTGGAAGCCGGACGCCCAGCTGGAGCGCTCGACCACGTACAAGATCAACGCCACGGCGAAGGACTCGAAGGGCCGCGAGGCGCACGAGAACTCCTCCTTCACCACCGTGTCGCCCGCCAACAGCTTCATCGGGAACTTCACCCCCGAGGACGGCTCGACCGTCGGCGTCGGCATGCCCGTCTCGATCAACTTCAACAAGGCGATCACGGACAAGAAGGCCGTCCTGGACGGCATCACCGTGACGTCCAGCAGCGGCCAGCAGGTCGCCGGCCACTGGTTCAACGCCCAGCGTCTGGACCTGCGCCCCGAGGACTACTGGCAGGGCGGCTCCACCGTCACCCTGAAGCTGGCGCTGGACGGCGTCGAGGGCGCGGACGGCGTCTACGGCGTGCAGCAGAAGACGGTCACCTTCAAGATCGGCCGCAACCAGGTCTCCACCGTGGACGCCAAGACGCACACGATGACCGTCACCCAGAACGGCAAGACGGTCAAGACCATCCCGATCTCCGCCGGATCGCCCGAAAACCCCACGTACAACGGACAGATGGTGATCTCCGAGAAGTACAAGGAGACCCGGATGGACGGCTCCACGGTCGGCTTCACGGACGACGACGGCAAGGGTGAGTACGACATCAAGGACGTGCCGCACGCCATGCGGCTGTCCACGTCCGGCACCTTCATCCACGGCAACTACTGGGGCAAGGGCATCTTCGGCACCGCCAACACCAGCCACGGCTGCGTCGGGCTCGCCGACGTCAAGGGCGCGGGCGACGCCAGCCAGCCCGCCGCCTGGTTCTACAACAACTCCATGATCGGTGACGTGGTCGTCATCAAGAACTCCCCGGACAAGACCATCCAGCCCGACAACGGTCTCAACGGCTGGAACATGAGCTGGGCCCAGTGGACGGCGGGCTCCACCGCCTGACCGGACACCCTCCCCGCCCCGATCCCCTCGACCACAGGCGGCGGCACCCGATCCCCACGGATCACGGGTGCCGCCGCCTGCGGCGTATCCGGAGCGTTCTCATCCGTCTCTCATCGTGGCCTTAACCCACCATCACAACCGCTCCATAACCTCGCGCCATGTTCTTCACCTACCTCCGGCGCGAGCTGCGCCGCCGCAGAAAGGCGGCGCTCGTCGTCGCCTCGGGGCTCGGCCTCGGCATTGCGCTGGTCATCATCGTCAGCTCCGTCTCCTCCGGCATGGGCAAGGCCCAGGACAAGGTCCTGGAATCGCTGTACGGCCTCGGCACCGACATGACCGTCACCAAGGCCGCCGCGGCGCCCGGTTCGGGCACGGAGCGGCCCAGGTTCGAGTTCGACGCCAAGGAGAACGGCGACGACTCGACCCAGAGCACCGACCGGGTCATGGTCCAGGGCTTCCAGACACTGGCCGCCACCACGGTGGACAAGGTGGGCAAGCAGGACGGCGTCGCCGACGCCGTCGGCGGACTGAGCATGACCGTCATGAAGGTGGACGGCCAGTTCAAGCGCGGTGAGTTCAAGCAGGAGGGCAGTACGTCCCAGGGCGGCGGCCGGGGCGGCTTCGGGGGCGGCGGCCAGCCGCAGGGCGAGGTCAAGGGCGGCGGCGCCTCGTTCGACGTCAACTCCTACACGGTCTACGGCACCGACGTCACCAAGCAGGACCTGGGCCCGCTCACCTCGTCGAAGATCACCTCGGGACGTGCGTTCACGTCCACCGAGACCAACGGCAAGGTGGCCGTCGTCGACGCCGCGTACGCCAAGGAGAAGAAGCTCGCCGTCGGCAAGACGGTGACCGTCCACGGCACCAAGTTCACCATCGTCGGCGTCTCGGCGGCCGACAGCGGCGACGCGGCCGCCAACCTCTACATCCCGCTTCAGCAGGCCCAGACCCTGGCCGACGCCAAGGACAAGGTCACCACGGTCTACGTGAAGGCCGCGGACTCGCAGCAGATCGACGGCGTCAAGACCGCCATCCAGAAGAACATCACGGGCACCACCGTCACCACCTCCGCCGATCTCGCGGACACCGTCTCCGGCTCCCTGTCCACCGCCTCCGACCTGGCCTCCAGCGTCGGCAAGTGGCTCTCCGTCGCCGTACTGATCGCGGCCTTCCTGGTGGCAGGACTGCTCACCTCCTCCGCGGTCAGCCGCCGGGTACGGGAGTTCGGCACGCTCAAGGCCCTCGGCTGGAAGAGCGGCCGGGTCACCCGCCAGGTCGTCGGCGAGGCCCTCGTCAACGGCCTGATGGGCGGCGTCCTCGGCATCGCGGTCGGCCTGGCCGGCGCGTACGTCGTCACCGCCGTCAGCCCCACCCTCACCGCCCAGCTCGGTGCTTCCGGCGGAGGCGGCGGGGGCGGCGGCTTCCGCGGCGGAATGATGGGCGGCGGCCCCGGCCGGCAGAGCGCGGCCAAGTCCCTCGACATCGCGCTGACCGCGCCCGTCTCCCTCTCCATCATCCTGATCGCCGTCGCCCTGGCCGTGGCGGGCGGGCTGATCGCGGGCGCCTTCGGCGGCTGGCGCGCCTCCAGGCTGCGCCCCGCCGACGCCCTGCGCCGCGTCGAATAGTCCGTCTCCCCACCGCCCAGCAGGAGTTGACCCATGTACAGCCTCCAAGGCGTCACCAAGCGCTACACGCGCGGCAAGTCCACCGTCCACGCGCTCGCCGGCGTCGACCTGACCATCGAGGACGGCGGTCGCCTGGTCATCCAGGGCCCCACCGGCGGCGGCAAGTCCACGCTGCTCCAGATGCTCGGCGGCCTGGACCGCCCCACGGCCGGCAGCGTCGAACTCGACGGCGTCGACCTCGCGAAGCTCAGCGAGGCCAGACTCACCGAGGTGCGCGCGCAGAACATCGGCTTCGTCTTCCAGAGCTTCAACCTCATCCCGACGCTCACCGCCCAGGAGAACGTCGAGACCGCCCTCGTACCGCTGGGCGGCAAGGCGTCCGAGCGGCGCAGAAGAGCCGCGGAGGCGCTCGACTCGGTCGGCCTGGGCGAGCGGCTCGGGCACCTTCCCGGCGAGATGTCCGGCGGCCAGCAGCAGCGGGTGGCGATAGCCAGGGCCCTGGTCAAGCAGCCGAAGGTGCTGCTCGCGGACGAGCCCACCGGCAACCTCGACGAGTCCATGCGCGACGAGATCATGGAGGTGCTGGAGGCCATGTGGAAGGAGCACGGACTCACCTTCATCATGGTCACCCACGACAGCGCGATCGCCCGCCGGGCCCCGCGGCTCGCGACCATCCGCAAGGGCAAGGTCACCATCACGGAGAACGCGGCGGCGTGAATGTCGCCTGTACGTAAGGCGGTTGCGGCAGGCCGTGCAGCCTCAGGCGGCCCGGCCTGCCGCCCGTCCGGCGGCGGCCCGGCGGTGCGCCGCGAGATCGCTCCGGCGGACCTGGCGCACCCCGGCCGGGTCCGCGTAAGGCTCCGCGTACGGATCGCCCTCCTCGCAGCCGCGCGGGGCGGGCCCGTGGCCCTCGGCGGTACGGGCCAGGTGGGCGCGCAGCCCGTACCAGGGCCTGAGCGGCAGCCAGCACAGGCCGTGCAGCCAGCGCCGCACGAGCTGCCCCGGCCCCGGGCGGCCGCCGTCCGGCAGGCTCACGACCCGGATGCCCATGATCAGCTTTCCGGCTCCGGCTCCGACGAGCGCGGTGAGCACGACCTGGTTGAGGAAGGAGAGGGCGAGCACCGGCCCGAGCAGCAGGGCGACGTCCCCGGGGAGGGGCGCCGTGTCCACGTGCGGCCGGGCCAGTAACCCGGCGGTGACCAGGCAGAGATAGCAGTCGAGGCCCACCGCGAGATAGCGGCGCGTCTCCCCGGCCCGGGGCGGTGTGCGGTACCCGGTCCCCGCCGTCCTGCCGGGTATGCGCGGGGGCCGCGCAGGGCCGTATCCGGACGGCGGATGTCCGGCCAACGGCGTTGACCGGTAAGGCTGGTGGGGAGCCCGCGACCTGTGGTTCCCCCGCGATGTCTTCATGGCGGCATCATGTCTGATCCTCCGTCATCATGGGCCCGGACCGTGCAGTGCGCTCCCCTTACCCCGGAGGTAATCGTGGTCCTGGAGTTCCCTACGATCGAGGCCGCCCGCACCTGGTACGCCTTGCCCGCCTATCAGGAGCTGGCCCCGCTGCGGACCAGGAACATCCCCGGCGACCTGGTGCTCGTGGACGGCGTCGCACCGGACTACGACCCCAGGGCGACCGCCGCCGCCCTGCGCGCCGGGTCCGTGGTGTAGCAGGCTGCACCACCGATCCGGGGGCCGGCACCCTCGTGCCGGGGGCCACCGGACGGAAGCATGGATGACGCGGCCGGACACCGGCCCGGCCGCGTCCCTCGCTCCATCCCACCCCGAGCCTCCGGAGGAACCCCGTGAAGCCGCTGCTCTGGACCGTGCTCGTCGTCGCGGTCGTCGCGAACGTCTCCCTCAACCTCATGAACGGGCGCGAAGGCCTGCACATCGCCCTGAGCGTCGTCTCGGGCGTGGTCGTCCTGGCATCGGGCGTGCGCCTGTGGATGCTGCGCACTCCCCGCGAGTACGACTACTGAGGTACGACTGCTGAGATACGAGTACCGAGGGCCGCTCACCCGGACCTCACAGCGGCGGTCGGCGCACTGTGAGGTTCACCACTTCGGGGGGCGTCCGGGCATACCCCCCAACCCGGTCGTTCCGCCCGGAATCGGTCCGGGGCAAGGCTCCCGGGGCCGGCCCGTACCGCGCCCGGCAGGATTCACCATGTGGATGGCATGGAGGATTCGGCGGTCCCACTGGGAGACTCGGTAGGCCACAACGGTCCTGTACGTCGCAGCGTGAGCGCGTGGTACGCGCGCTATCCGGGCGACGCCCTCAATGGGGAGGGGGGACCTGGCGCCCTCCGGGACGGGGGCGCCTTCGCGATGAGCCGACCCATGGAAGGTCTTGATCAGATGACGGCCACCCCTGACTCCGCAATCCCGCACGCCGCAGAGAACCGCGTCATCGAGCCGCTGTACGCGGAGATCCTCCGCCGCAACCAGGGCGAGAAGGAGTTCCACCAGGCGGTACGGGAGGTGCTCGAAACGCTCGGCCCGGTACTGGCCCAGCGGCCGGAGTTCGTGGACGCCCGGATCATCGAGCGCATAACGGAGCCGGAGCGCCAGCTCATCTTCCGGGTGCCGTGGTCGGACGACTCGGGCGACATCCACGTCAACCGGGGCTTCCGGGTCGAGTTCTCCAGCTCCCTCGGCCCGTACAAGGGCGGACTGCGCTTCCACCCCTCGGTCAACCTCGGCATCGTGAAGTTCCTCGGCTTCGAGCAGATCTTCAAGAACGCCCTCACCGGCATGCCCATCGGCGGCGGCAAGGGCGGTTCGGACTTCGACCCGAAGGGCCGCTCGGACGCCGAGATCATGCGGTTCTGCCAGTCGTTCATGACCGAACTCCACCGCCACCTGGGCGAGTACACCGACGTACCGGCCGGGGACATCGGCGTGGGCGGCCGCGAGATCGGCTACCTCTTCGGCCAGTACAAGCGGATCACCAACCGCTTTGAGTCCGGTGTCCTCACCGGAAAGGGTCTCGGCTGGGGCGGCGCCCTGGTGCGTACGGAGGCGACCGGCTACGGCTGCGTCCTGTTCACCGCCGAGATGCTCCGCAGCCGGGGCGAGTCCCTCGACGGCCAGCGCATCGCCGTCTCCGGCTCGGGCAACGTCGCGATCTACGCGATCGAGAAGGCCCAGCAGCTCGGCGCCACGGTGGTCACCTGCTCGGACTCCGGCGGTTACGTCGTGGACGAGAAGGGCATCGACCTCGCCCTGCTCAAGGAGATCAAGGAGCAGGGCCGAGGCCGTATCTCCGAGTACGCCGAGCGACGCGGCGCGCACGTGAAGTACGTCGAGGGCACGGGCGTCTGGAACGTCCCCTGCGACGTGGCGCTGCCCTGCGCCACGCAGAACGAACTCCACGAGGCCGACGCGCTGACCCTCGTCCGCAACGGCGTGAAGGCCGTCGCGGAGGGCGCCAACATGCCCACCACCCCCGAGGCCGTCCGCGTCCTCCAGGAGGCGGGCGTGGCCTTCGCCCCCGGCAAGGCGGCCAACGCGGGCGGCGTCGCCACCAGCGCCCTGGAGATGCAGCAGAACGCCTCGCGCGACTCCTGGACCTTCTCCCACACGGAGGAGCGCCTCGCGGAGATCATGCGTCACATCCACGACTCCTGCTACACCACGGCGGAGCGCTACGGCTGCCCCGGCAACTACGTCGTCGGCGCCAACATCGCCGGCTTCGAGCTGGTCGCGGACGCGATGCTGGCGCAGGGCCTGATCTGATCGCCTCCCTGTACGCGCACGGGGCCGGAACGCAGACGCGTTCCGGCTCCGGGGTCCGCGTGGGCACGCCGGAGCATGTGTACGCAATCATGTGTACGCTTGGTGCATGGCTGAGACTGTGACGGTACGCGAGGCCCGCACCCACCTGGCCGAGGTCATTGGCCGGGCCGAGGCCGGCAAGACCACGGTGGTGACTCGCAACGGCAAGCGAGTCGCGGCGCTCGTCCCGATAGACGTTCTCGACGCCTTGGACGCGGCAGCCGACGAACTGGCCGCGCGCGAAGCGGAGGCACACCGCGAGGACCCCACCGTCAGCATGGGGGAGCTTCTCGCGGATCTCTTCGAGGGCGGGACTTCGGCCGCGTGAAGTACGCCTTCCGCTTCACCGCTCACGCCCAGCGTCAGCTGCGCTCGATCGACCGGCAGGACGCGCTCCGCATTCTGACCGCCATCACGCCGCTCGGTGACGACCCCTGGCGGGAAGACGCCGATGTCAAGAAGCTGTCGGGCCACGACGGTCTCTACCGTGTACGCGCGGGAGAGTTCCGGGTGGTCTACGAGGTTCGGGGCGACGTGCTGGTCATCCTCGTCCTCCACCTCGGCCACCGGAGCGACGTCTACCGGAAGCTCTGAGGGGCTTGCCGGCTTATTCACGGCGAGTGAGAACGGATCCCGTGCTTACGACCGGGGCTGCAGCGGTCACGCCGCGCAGCCGGGTCACCCGACAACCATGCCAGGGACCAAGGCCACGATCCCCGAGAGGAAGCTGCCGATTGCGGCCAGTGTGACGAGCGCGGCCTTGCCGTCGGAGAAGAGGCCCGCAAAGAACGCGCGCAGTTGCCGCCGGAGAATCAGCATCTTCAGCTTCTGCCAGCGATGCTGGCGGATATGGCAGCCCATGAGAAGACCGGTTGCATTGTTGCGGCAACCGTCTCGCCTTCCCCTGACCGGGGCCGCACAAGTCGCAGGCGCCTGAAAGAAACACCAGAGCAGTACCAGCCCCGACAGAGCTGAGACGCCTGTCGGGCCAACGGCCTTGTTGATCCAGGCGGCGATAAGCAATGCAGCGACGATGACACCCCACCACTGTCCCAACCCGCCGAGCCGACTGCTGCGTGCCCCAGACGTTGCCATACGTCCATGGTGACGGGTCGGCAGTTGCCGAGTGTGATGACCCGCTTCACTTGACCGAAAACAGGCTGGAACCGTCGCGCAGCACCCAGTCCGAGCCGTCCCCCTCCCCGTCCCTTTCCCACCATCGAGGGACCAGTTGATGACGAGGCACGCTCGCCACCATCGCCAGCCAACGCGAATCGGGGTCCGCTACCTTGTCCGCGAGCCGCCCCGCAGGTCCGTGCCAATCCATGCCGGCCAGCCTCTCAGTACTTGGGTCCGCAGGCGGTCGTGGTCGCCGGGCTGCAATCGCCGCTGTCATCCGGCGGGCAGGCATTCCGGGCAGGCAGCGGAATCCGTGCAGCGAGGTCCGCCCAAGCCTCTCCGCCGAGCAGTTCGCCTAACCGGGTCTCGCGTACGTTCCCCACCGGGAAGTCCCGCGCGAGCACACACCCCGCGAGATCACCGTTCGGAAGGACGGCAGCGCGCCCGCGTGTGCACCTTCCACACATCTCGTCCAGCGTCGGTGACTGCCCCGGCAGCAGCGCCCGTCCGACCGCCCGCGCTCTGTCCATGGTGATCCGGGTCACGCCCATGGATTGCAGCTCGGCGCGAGCCTCAGCGACACGTTGTCCCGGCAGGGTCTCCACGATTCCGGCCCGGATCGGCACGCCCCTCTTCAGGGCCTCACGGATGTTGTGCCGGGTCCGGTCGTAGCTTCCGTTCCGGCCGGTGATCTTGTCGTGTTCGGCGGGAACGTCGCTGTAGTAGCTGGTCCCGAGCGTGACCGCCGGGTGCGTGAACAGCTCCCACCACTGGTCGTGGACCGTGTACAGGTTGCTGTACACCTCCACGTGCCGTCCGAACGAAAGCGCGTACTCCGTGAGAGCCCGCCAGTGCGGGTGGACGGTCGGCTCCCCGCCGATGATCTGAGGCGTACGGATGCCCAGGGTGGCAGCATCGGAGATGACCGCCCGCCAGTCGTCGAGGGTCATGACGCCGTGCGTTGCCTGCGGGCTCGACTCGGACAGGCAGTGCGTGCAGGACAGTTGGCACTTCCCGGTGATCTCCAGTTCAAGGGACTGGATGCTGCCAACCGGCTCTCGGGTAGGTCGTTCGATGAACGTGGTCATGCTGCGTTCCTCTCTGCTGAGTGGTGCACCGCATTCACTGACCCGTCAGACGACGAAGCCCAACGGGAGCTTGAGGGGGTGGCCCCGCCCGCCGCGTCGCACGGCACGACGGACGAGGCCACCGACTGAACTCTGAGGCCAGCAAGTCGATGTGCTAGCCGCGCTGCTGGTAGGCGACGTGCCGCGCCAATGCGTCGAGTTGTCGGCAGTGATAGGCGGTGCCCGGCAAGAGGAACCTCAGCTCCGTCTCCCAGGGCCGGCCCCCGGGCCGTACGACGCGCACGCGGGTGCCAGTCGCGCTGATCACCATGCAGGGCATGCCCTTCACCCGCTCGTACATGACCTGCCCCGGCCGCAGGCCCGCCGGAGCGAACGGCCTCTTGGGGCGGGTGGCCTCAGTCGGGGAGGGGCGGCCCGACGCCGGGGTCGGGGCCCTCGGCCGTGGGGCGTTCATCCCAACTCCCTGAACCAGGAGCGGAACTGGTTCTCCTCGCGGATTCGTGAGCGGAGGCCGAGCAGGAGGGGGCTGTCGGGCCTGGGGACAGGGTGAGCGGGACTCGGCTTGTCGGGGTCGGGCGAGGTGCGGCGATCCGGGCAGACGGGAGCACCGCAGTCGCACGGGGGGAAGGTGAGCGGCGACCTGTGTGGCGGGTAGTCGGCGCCTTGGGGCGGTGCGGAGTCCATCAGCGCCTCGCCGCGCCGTGGATGACGCGGGGCCCCACCTCGATCCCGTGCGACGTCAGCCAGAACGCGCGCCGCCGCCTCTCGGCGCATCCGGATCTGCGCACGCTCCCAACGGTCGTACGCAGCCTGCGAGTACGGGCCGTTGGGCGGACGCGGAACCATGCTCTTCGGCATCGCGGAGCGGCACACCACAAGGCGGCGGGGGCCGATTCTCGCGGGCCGAAAGTTCGCCCGAGGGGCCAACCTCTCGGCCGGCAACTCCCGGCGACGTAGGCCGAGAAGTAGGCACACCGGTTCGACTAACCGGGCGATAGGATTATGCATGCGGACGCTCCTTCAAAGCGTTGGCCACGCCCCGGGACGGTTACAGCCGTTGCCGGGGCTTTGCATTGCGTCCGGGCGCACCGGACACAGGCATGTCACTCACACCGAGAATCGGGTGATGCTTGCCAAACTCAGTGTGACCCCAGCCAGATGAATCGGCAAGTGTGTCGCCTAGGTTGGCAATATTGACACTCGACGGAGTGGGGGGATCGGGCCCGTGTGCGAGCATGTAGCACTGCCGGAGAAGGACCAGAGGGGTGGTACGGCATGACCGCGCCCACCGTGCGACGTCGTCGACTTGGATCAGGGCTACGTCGATTGCGCGAACAAGCTGCGCTCACGCTGGATGAAGCCGAGACCCGGTCCGGTCTCAGCGCATCCAAGATTTCGCGCTTGGAAAGTGCCACCCGAGGTGCACGCCCAACGGACGTTGAACTACTCATGAGCGTTTACGGCGTTGAGGACGACGACGTCAGGTCGTTCCTCCTCACTCTGGCGCGCGATGGGGGCAAGCGTGGTTGGTGGCAGACATACGATCTGGCCCCGGTATACGCAGACCTCATCAGCCTGGAATCCGACGCGGCGTCCATGAACTCCTACGAACCGTTGCTCATTCCTGGCCTGCTACAAACCGCCGCGTACGCCCGCGCAGCGATCACGGCTATCAGCATGTCCGCGACGCCGGATGAGATCAGCCCTCTTGTTGAGGTACGAATCGCGCGACAGGCGGTGCTCAGCCGACCCAGGCCCCTGACGTTTCGAGCCATCATTCACGAGGCAGCCCTCACCGCTCGGGTCCCGGGCGCTGGGGTCATGCGCGATCAACTGCAACGCCTCCTGGACGTAGCCGAGTATCCGCACGTCAGAATTCAGGTGCTGCCGATGGAAGCTGAGTTGCATCCTGGGACAACGGGCGGCTTCACCATCCTGGGCTTCGGTCAACGGGCGCTCGACGTCACCTTGCTCGAACACCTTGATAGCAGCCTCTATATCGAGGAAGAGGCGGACGTTGCTCGGTACTCCGAGGCGTACGAACGGTTGACCGCAGCCGCGTTGCCGTTCAACAAGTCGATGTCCCTCATCGCCAGCAAGAAGGAAGAACATCAGTGAACACCTTGCCCCCCGGCCTCCAGGTTGTAACCGTTGACTGGCAGAAGTCGAGTTACAGCGGAGCCAATAGCAACTGCGTAGAGACCGCCCGCTTCGATGACGGGATCGGCGTCCGAGACAGCAAGGACGCGGCTGGTCCGGTCCTCAGCTTCGGTACTCGTGCTTGGGACGACTTCATCGGCGGCGCGAAGGCGTCTATCTGAACTGTGCGAGAGGTACCCCAGCCATCGGTGCTGGAGCCTGTGAGCCACCAGACGAGCGACAAGCCCCGGCTGATCTCTGCCGGGGCTTGGTTGTGCGAGGCCGTATCGCCTCGCGCAGGGGGAGGCGCGTCACTCTCCGGCCGGTGCCACCCCGATCGGGCACGAGACGCCCGTCCCGCCGATCCCGCAGTAGCCCGCCGGGTTCTTGTCCAGGTACTGCTGGTGCGCGGCCTCCGCCGGCCAGAAGGGGCGGCCCTCGGCCGGCAGGATCTCCGTGCTGATCTCGCCGTGGCCGGAGCCCGTGAGGACCTTCTGGTACGCCTCGCGGGACGCCGCCACGGCGGCCGCCTGGGCGGGGGAGTGGGTGTAGACCGCGGAGCGGTACTGGGTGCCCACGTCGTTGCCCTGGCGGAAGCCCTGGGTGGGGTCGTGGGACTCCCAGAAGACCTTCAGGAGCTGCTCGTACGTGACGACGCGCGGGTCGTACACGACGCGGACGGCCTCCGTGTGGCCGGTCAGGCCGGAGCAGACCTCCTCGTACGCGGGGTTCTCCGTGTAGCCGCCCTGGTAGCCGACGAGCGTCGTCCAGACGCCGTCCGTCTGCCAGAACTTGCGCTCGGCGCCCCAGAAGCAGCCCATCGCGAAGTCCGCGACCTCCAGGCCTTCCGGGTACGGGCCCAGCAGGGCGTTGCCCAGGACCGTGTGGCGGGACGGGACGGTGAATTCGGGGGTGGGGCGGCCGCGCAGCGCCTCCTGCGGAGTGGGGAGCTGCGGGGTACGGCGGTGCAGGAACATGCGGGGGCTCCTCGTGGGTCGGCGTGCTGTCCGTACAACGCACCGGGACCGCCGTGGATTCCGCCGCCGGTTCCGAGGAAGGTTCCGCCGCCCGGTCAGCGGCGGGGCGTGCCGTTGTCCGACTCGGTGTCCTCGACGTAGGCGGCGGTCCGCTTGCGGGCCTTGAACCAGAAGTAGAGGCCGAGGCCGATCAGGATCAGGGGTATCAGTCGGGCCATGAGGTGTACCGGTCCCATCAGTCAGTCGGTCGCCGTGTCGGTGCCTACCGTCGCACACCCTCGGCGCCGGGCGCTCTACCTCGGCAGCGTCGCCGGGCTGCCGCCGTTCGCCTCGTAGCCGGCCACCGCCAGCGCGCGGTACACGGTGTACTCGGCGGCCGGGTCCGAGCTCTCCGACCACGGCAGCGCGCCCACGTGCCCGTCGATGTGGACGAACTGGTTCATCGCCTCCGACCAGCGCTCCATCCGGACCAGGAACAGCACCAGGAGGTGGCGGACGTGGGCCAGCATCGGGTCGTCCGCGCGGGCCGCGTGCACCGCGAACAGGGCGCCCTCGACCGCCTTGGTCACCGACTGGCTCTGATAGAAGCTCCGCACCATGTTGACCTCGGGCAGGTGCTCGTACAGCGCGAAGAGCGGCAGCGCGGCCAGCAGCGAACCCTGCGGGGCGCGGGCGGCCGCCGCGGTCGCGAAGCGGTCGGCCTCCTCGCGGGAGCCGTGCCACTTCTCGCACCAGAAGTGCAGCGCCGCGATGTGCGCGCCCATGTGCGCGGGCGCCCGGTCGATGATCTTCGCCCAGAGCTGGTCGAACTCCTCGTGGGAGTAGCCGAGCCCACGCGCCGCCGCCAGCTCCACCAGGTACGGCACCGGGTCGCCCGGAGCCAGCAGGGCCGCCTCGCCGACGACCGTACGGGCCTCCTCCAGGATGATCCGGAAGTCGTCCGTACCCACGGTGGACGAACGCCAGGCCTGCTGGACCAAGAACTCGGCGTGCACCGCCGCGCCGCCCGCGTCCTTCGGGGACTCGGCCCGCCACTTGCGCAGCCACGCCCCGCCGACACCCGGCCGCTGCGCCAGCTCCAGCGAGGCGGCCCCGGCGAACGCCTGTACCCGCTGCCACCGCACCTCGCCCTCCTTCGGCGTCCCGGACAGCAGCTGTGATGCGGCCCGCCACTCCTGGGTGCCCTGGACGACGTCGAGGACGTCCAGGAGGTCCTGGTCGGGTCCCGGCATCCGGATGTCCAGCTCCTCCTGGCGCGCGAAGCCGTAGGTGTCCGGGTCGGCGGCGTCCGGGGAGCCGGGCGCCACCTGCCGGATTCCGCCGCGGCGCCGCAGCACGTACGGGCCGGCGACGGCGGCGAGCAGGCACAGCGCGAGCAGGAACCAGAGAATCTCCATACACCCATTGTCCCCGGACGGCCCAGGTGCTCCGTGAGCGCCCTCGGGACGAACTACGCTCGGGCCCCATGAGCGACCAGCACAGCTTCGAAACTCTCGCGATCCACGCGGGAAACACCGCCGATCCCCTCACCGGCGCTGTTGTTCCCCCCATTTACCAGGTCTCCACGTACAAGCAGGACGGCGTGGGCGGGCTGCGCGGCGGCTACGAGTACAGCCGCAGCGCCAACCCGACGCGCACCGCGCTGGAGGAGAACCTCGCGGCCCTGGAGGGCGGCCGCCGCGGGCTCGCCTTCGCGTCCGGTCTGGCCGCGGAGGACTGCCTGCTCCGTACGCTGCTGACGCCCGGCGACCACGTGGTCATCCCGAACGACGCCTACGGCGGCACGTTCCGGCTGTTCGCGAAGGTCGCCTCGCGGTGGGGCGTGGAGTTCTCGGTCGCGGACACCTCGGACGTGGCGGCGGTACGGGCCGCGATCCAGCCGCGCACCAAGGCGATCTGGGTGGAGACGCCCTCCAACCCGCTGCTCGGCATCACCGACATCGCGGCCGTCGCCGGTGTCGCCCGCTCCGCGGGTGCGCGGCTGGTCGTCGACAACACCTTCGCCAGCCCCTACCTCCAGCAGCCGCTCGCCCTGGGCGCCGATGTGGTGGTGCACTCCACCACCAAGTACATGGGCGGCCACTCGGACGTCGTCGGCGGCGCGCTGATCGTCAACGACCCCGAGCTGTCGGAGGAGTTGGCGTACCACCAGAACGCGATGGGCGCGGTGGCCGGGCCCTTCGACGCCTGGCTGGTGCTGCGCGGCATCAAGACCCTCGCCGTCCGGATGGACCGGCACACCGAGAACGCCACCAAGGTCGCAGACCTGCTGACCCGGCACCCCAAGGTCAGCCACGTCCTGTACCCGGGACTGCCCGAGCACCAGGGGCACGAGATCGCCGCCAAGCAGATGAAGGCGTTCGGCGGCATGGTGTCCTTCCGGGTCGCGGGCGGCGAGCAGGCGGCGGTCGAGGTCTGCAACCGGGCGAAGCTGTTCACGCTCGGTGAGTCCCTCGGCGGCGTCGAGTCACTCCTGGAGCACCCGGGCCGGATGACGCACGCCTCCGCGGCCGGATCGCCGCTGGAGGTCCCCGCCGACCTGGTCAGGCTCTCCGTCGGCATCGAGAACGGCGACGACCTGCTGGCCGACCTGACGCAGGCCCTCGGCTGAGTCCGGCTCCCCAGCCGGTAGCGGCGGTACGCCCCCCCGGGGCGGTGCGTAGAACCCACGCGCCGCCCCGACGGCGCACCGCCGCTACCAGCCGCCCAGCGGCGGCGTCGTCTCGGCCGGCGGCGCCTGCCAGGGCTGGACCGTCACCGCCCACACCGCGAACACCGCCACCGCGGCGATCAGCACCAGCAGCCCCAGCCGGCGCAGGGCCCGCCGCCGGCGCAGCACCCGGCCGCCGAGCTCCGCCGCCCGTTCCGCCAGATCGGCGGGGACCGGCGGATGCGGCCCGTCCAGCATCCGCCGGACCTCGTCCTCCTTGCGGCCGGTACCGCTCATGGCGCGGCCTCCCGCCGGACGGTGGGGCCGCGGGTGCCGCGCATCGTCGCGACCGAGCGGTTGCAGATCGCGCGGATCCGGTCCGCCGGCAGCCCGAGCAGCGCCGCGGTCTGTTCCTCGGGGACGCCCTCGTGCAGCCGCAGCACCAGCACGAGCCGTTCCTGCGGGGTCAGCCCGGCCAACAGCCCGCCGCGCGGCTGGTGATGGCGCCAGGCCTCCCGCGCGAACCGGGCGGCCAGATCCTGCCGGGTGCGGTTGTACGGGTCCTCGCCGTGCAGCCGGTCCCAGTCCGCGTACGTACGGGCCAGCGCGGCCGTCAGCAGCCGCTGCGCGCGCTCGTTGGCACCCGGCGGCCGGGCGGGTTCCGCGGTGAGCAGGGTGGCGGCGTGCAGCAGCCGGCCGGCCGCGCCCGCCACGAAGGCCTCGAACTCCTGGGCGCGGCGCCGCTGTCGGCCCGCCTGGCGCTCTCGCACCCTGTCATCCGAGCGCGCCGCGGGCCCCCGGTCAAGGCCTGGGGACCCGAGTACGGCCCTCAGTCCGCGGCGCGGCAGCGCTTGCCCGGGAAGACCCTAGTCCGCGGCGGGCGGCTGGTGCGCGCTCTGCCGGGCGGCCAGCGCCGCGTTGAAACGGGTGAGCAGCGCACAGAACGTGTCCCGCTCCCCCGCGTCCCAGTCGCCCGTCACCTGGGACATCAGCTCGCGCCGCGAGGCCCGGACCTCGTCGAGGCGGGCCTGGCCGCGCGGGGAGAGCTGGAGCACGACGGCCCGGCCGTCCTCCGGGTGCGAGGTCCGCTTGACCAGGCCGGTGTCCACCAGCGGCGCGACCTGCCGGGTCACGGTCGAGGAGTCGATCCCCATCCCCGCGGCCAGCGCCTTGACGCCCATCGGGCCTTCCCGGTCCAGCCGGTTGAGCAGCAGATACGCGGCCCGGTCCATGGAGTTGCGCACCTGGCCGACACCGCCGAGGCGGGTCTGCTCCGCACGGCGGGCGAAGACCGCCACCTGGTGCTGGAGGGCGTCGAGAAGGTGGTCGGGACCCGGGTTCTCCGGGGCTGCGCCCCCGGAAGGAGACGCGGCAGTCGTCATGTCCTGAGGGGGCATGGCCGGGGGCTCTCTTCGTGCGGTGTCGGATGGGTGGGGGACAGAGTACGCGGCCCCGGGGCAACGCGTACCAGCGCTGCACAAACCTGCGGACATCGGCGCAGGACGGCATCCCTCGCGGCGGCCGCCACCCCTGCCGGCTGCAAGACTTGCCATATGAACTTCTCGCCGCCCACCCGGTTTCCCCCGCTGATCCTCGATGACGTCAAGGGGGCGCAGAAGATGCTCTCCGGCGTGTCCAGGGTCACCGCCATGGAGGGCAGCCGCCATCTGACCGAGCTGGTGGGCGCTCCCGTCCATTTCAAGTGCGAGAACCTCCAGCGGACCGGCTCGTTCAAACTGCGGGGTGCGTACGTACGGATCGCCGGACTCTCCCCGGTGGAACGGGCAGCGGGCGTGGTGGCCGCGAGCGCCGGGAACCATGCGCAGGGTGTCGCGCTCGCGTCTGCGCTGCTCGGCGTACGCTCGACGGTCTTCATGCCGGTCGGTGCGCCGCTGCCGAAGGTCGCCGCGACGCGCGAGTACGGGGCCCGGGTGCGGCTGCACGGCCATGTCGTCGACGAGACGCTGGCCGCGGCGCAGGAGTACGCGCAGGAGACCGGTGCGGTCTTCATCCACCCCTTCGACCACCCGGACATCATCGCCGGTCAGGGCACGGTCGGCCTGGAGATCCTGGAGCAGTGCCCGGAGGTGCGCACCATCGTCGTCGGGATCGGCGGCGGCGGGCTCGCGGCCGGGATCGCGGTCGCGGTGAAGGCGGTCCGGCCCGATGTGCGGATCGTCGGGGTGCAGGCGGCGGGCGCCGCCGCCTACCCGCCCTCACTGGCCGCCGGCCACCCGGTGTCGATCGGCTCGCTCCAGACGATGGCGGACGGCATGAAGGTGGGGCGGCCCGGCGACGTCCCCTTTCCGCTGATCAGGGACCTGGTCGACGAGGTCCGCACGGTGTCGGAGGACGAGCTGTCCAGTGCGCTGCTGCTCTGCCTGGAGCGGGCGAAGATGGTCGTGGAGCCGGCCGGGGCGAGCCCGGTGGCCGCCCTGCTGAGCGACCCGAAGTCGTTCCGCGGGCCGGTGGTGGCGCTGCTCTCCGGCGGCAACGTGGACCCGCTGCTGATGCAGCGCATCCTGACCCACGGCATGTCGGCGGCCGGCCGCTATCTGAGCCTGCGGCTGCGGCTGACGGACCGGCCCGGCGCGCTGGCGACGATGCTCGCCGTGCTCTCGGTGGCCGATGCCAACGTGCTGGACGTGAGCCACGTACGCACCGATCCCCGGCTCGGCCTCACCGAGGCCGAGGTGGAGCTCCACCTGGAGACGAAGGGCCCGGAGCACTGCGCGGAGGTCGCGGCGGCACTGCGCGAGGCGGGGTACCTGGTACTGAACTGAGGAGCCGCCCCATTGGTCCGTGAGCGGCCGTGAGCGGCCGTGGGCGGGCCGTGGGCGGCTGTGGACCGTCGCGAGCGGACCTTGTGTATCGCGATGTATCGCGTTACTGTGCCATCGCCCAGTCCGTCGGCGTACATACGTTCGTCTTCGCTGTTCGCCGGGCGGGGAAAGACGGGCAAATCTAGGATCTGTGAGGAAGCCACCCAAACCCACTGGGGGAACTCCATATGCCAGGCGCGATATACGCCGAAGGTCTGGTCAAGACCTTCGGTGACGTCACCGCACTCGGCGGTGTCGATCTCGACGTGCCGGAAGGCACTGTCCTCGGGCTTCTCGGCCCCAACGGCGCCGGTAAGACGACCGCCGTGCGCGTCCTGACGACGCTGCTCAGGCCCGACAGCGGCAGCGCCTTCGTCGCGGGCATCGACGTCCTGAAGAGGCCCAACGAGGTACGGCGCTCGATCGGGCTCTCCGGCCAGTTCGCCGCCGTCGACGAATACCTGACCGGCCGCGAGAACCTCCAGATGGTCGGCCAGCTCTACCAGATGAGCCGGCGCGACGCGAAGGTCCGGGCGGGGGAGCTGCTGGAGCGGTTCCACCTGGCCGACGCGGCGGACCGCCCCGCCAAGACGTACTCCGGCGGGATGCGCCGCCGTCTCGACCTGGCGGCGGCGCTCGTCGTCTCCCCGCCGGTCATGTTCATGGACGAGCCGACCACCGGCCTCGACCCGCGCAACCGGCAGCAGCTCTGGGAGGTCATCGAGGAGCTGGTGGCGGGCGGTACGACGCTGCTGCTGACCACCCAGTACCTGGAGGAGGCCGACCGCCTCGCCCACGACATCTGCGTGATCGACCACGGTCTCGTCATCGCCCGCGGCACCTCCGACCAGCTCAAGGCCCGCACCGGCGGCGAGCGCGTCGAGGTCGTCGTGCACCAGCCGGACCAGATCGACCCGGCCCGCTCCGTCCTGGGCGCGCTGGGCAAGGGCGAGGTCGCCGTCGTCCCGCACATGCGCAAGCTGACCGTCCCGGTCGACGGCGGGGCCAAGCTCCTCGCCGAGATCATCCGCGAACTCGACAGCCGGGGCGTGGAGATCGACGACATCGGTCTGCGCCGCCCCACCCTCGACGACGTGTTCATCTCCCTCACCGGCCACGCGGCCGAGCAGCAGAAGAACGAGGGCGACGGGGCGGACGGACAGCCCGCGGCCGCCGGATCGGAGGCAGGGAAGTGAGTGCCCTCAGCGACGCGGCCCCCACTCGCGCACCCCGGTCGAGCGGCGGCATCGGCCAGTCCGTCCGGGACTCACTGGTCATCGCCCGGCGCAACCTCATCCGCATGACCCGGATTCCGGAAATGATCCTTTTCGGGATCATCCAGCCGGTGATGTTCGTGGTGCTGTTCACGTACGTCTTCGGCGGCTCGATCGCCATTCCGGGCGCGGGCGTCAGTGCCGGCGCCTACAAGGAATTCCTGATGGCCGGCATCTTCGCGCAGACCGTGACCTTCGCCACCGCCGGCGCCGGTGCGGGCATCGCGGACGATATGCACAAGGGGCTCATCGACCGGTTCAGGTCGCTGCCCATGGCGCGGGGCGCGGTGCTGACCGGGCGCACACTGGCCGACCTGGTGCAGACGGCCATCACACTCGCGGTACTGGCGGCCGTCGCTCTGCTGGTGGGCTGGCGCACCCACGAGAACATCGGTGAGGTGCTCGCGGGCTTCGGCCTGCTCCTGCTGCTCGGCTACGCGTTCACCTGGATCGGCGCACTGATCGGCCTCTCCGTCCGCACCCCGGAGGCGGCCACCTCGGGCGGCCTGATCTGGCTGTTCCCGCTGACCTTCATCTCGAACGCGTTCGTGCCGGTCAACGGGATGCCGAGGTTCCTGCAGTACGTCGCGGAGTGGAACCCGTTCAGTGCCACGGTGGCCGCGGCCCGCCAGCTGTTCGGCAACACGATCGAGGGCGTGCCGAAGTCCGTGACGGGCGCCTGGCCGATGGAACACCCCATCTGGGCGTCGCTCATCTGGTCCGTGCTGATCATCCTGTTCTTCCGGACCCTGGCGGTCCGCAAGTACCGCTCGGTCGCCGTCTGACCGCCCAGGACGAGCAGAGAACGGAGAACAGAGAGCGACGAGCAGTGAACTAGAGAGCAGAGTGCCCCGGCCACTTGCGGCCGGGGCACTCTGCTCTCTAGTTCACTGCTCTCTGCCGAGCTGTGCGGATCAGCCGGAGTACGGCTTCGCCGAAAGGATCTTCACCGTCGCGGTCTTGCCGTTCGGCAGCTCGTAGTCCGCGGTCTCGCCCATCTTCTTGCCGTTCACGCCCACCCCGAGCGGGGACTGCGGGGAGTACGTCTCGATGTCCGCGCTCGCGTACTCGCGGGAGGCCAGGAGGAAGGTCGTCGTGTCGTCGTCATCGCCGTCGAAAGCGATCGTCACGACCATGCCGGGCTCGACCACACCGTCGTCGGCCGGCGCCTCGCCGACCTTCGCGTGTTCCAGGAGCTGGGTCAGCTGGCGCACCCGGAGCTCCATCTTGCCCTGCTCCTCCTTGGCCGCGTGGTACCCGCCGTTCTCACGCAGGTCCCCCTCCTCACGGGCCGCCGCGATCTTTACGGCGATCTCCGTGCGCGCGGGACCAGACAGGTACTCCAGCTCGGCCTTGAGCTGGTTGTACGCCTCCTGCGTGAGCCAGGTGACGTTTTCGCTGGTCTGGGTCACAGGGTGCTCCTCGTCGGTACTGGGAATACAAAGCATCGCCCTACCCCGAAGCATGCGCTTCCACGGGTGGGCGAAACCACGAGCCTAACAATTCACCGGGAAAAGGGGGAGAAGGTAACCGACCGATCCTGTCGAACCGCAGGTCAGCGGTGCCAAGAGCAGGTCAGGACGTGCGTGCGGCGGTCAACGCGACGCCCCGTTGTCGTCCGTGCAGCCCAGCAGTTCGGCACTGGTCCCCCTGGACGTCGTGCGCAGCGAGAGAACGCGGTCGATCCGGTCGGTGTCCTCGTCGAAACGGAAGTCCTTGCGGGCCACGTCGGAGCCGTCCTCGCTCTGCGAGCGGATCGTGCAGTAGCCCTTGGCATCCCGGTCCTTGCGGACCTCCAGATGCACTTCGACCCGTTCGTCCGAGACGACCTTGAACTTGATCACCTCGGCGCTGATCCCCTGGCCCGAGACGTAGTCGTAGCCGATCCAGCCGACCACGCCGAGCAGGGCGACGCCCAGCACCGAGCCGATGATCTTGAGTTTGCGGTCCGCACGCTGGTCCGCGGAGCGGCCGTAGCGGTTCTCGGGGGGCGCCTCGCGCACCGCAGTCATGATCGTTCCTCCCGTGCCGGGGATCGAAGGAATTTTCCGCCCCCCGGTTCGGTCACTATAGAAGCCTCCACCCGCCACCCGACCGCCACCCCACACCGACGTCCCTGCGGGACGGCGACCTGATGGCGACCGATCACTGAGGAACGAGTCTTGACTGAGCAGCTTCGACTGATGGCCGTGCACGCCCACCCCGACGACGAGTCGAGCAAGGGCGCGGCCACCATGGCCAAGTACGTGTCCGAGGGGGTGGACGTGCTGGTAGTGACCTGCACGGGCGGTGAGCGCGGCTCCATCCTCAATCCGAAACTCCAGGGCGACGCGTACATCGAGGAGAACATCCACGAGGTGCGCAGGAAGGAGATGGACGAGGCCCGCGAGATCCTGGGCGTCAAGCAGGAGTGGCTCGGCTTCGTCGACTCCGGACTGCCCGAGGGCGACCCGCTGCCGCCGCTGCCCGAGGGCTGCTTCGCGCTGCAGGACGAGACCGTCGCCGCCGGACGCCTCGTCGCGAAGATCCGCGCGTTCCGGCCGCAGGTCATCACCACGTACGACGAGAACGGGGGCTACCCGCACCCCGACCACATCATGACCCACACGGTCTCGATGATCGCCTTCGAGGGCGCGGCCGACGCCGGGAAGTTCCCCGAGGCGGAGTTCGGACCGGTCTGGGCGCCGCAGAAGCTCTACTACAACCAGGGCTTCAACAAGCCGCGCACGGTGGCCCTGCACGAGGCGCTGCTGGCCCGCGGCCTGGAGTCCCCGTACGCGGACTGGCTGAAGCGCTGGAAGGAGTTCGAGCGCGCCGAACGCACGCTGACCACGCATGTTCCGTGCGCGGACTTCTTCGAGATCCGTGACAAGGCGCTGATCGCGCACGCCACGCAGATCGATCCGGACGGCGGCTGGTTCCGGGTTCCGATGGACATCCAGCAGGAGGTCTGGCCGACCGAGGAGTACGAGCTGGCGAAGTCCCTCGTCGATACCTCCCTCCCCGAGAGCGACCTCTTCGCGGGCATCCGCGACAATGCCTGATATGTACGCGACTCAGGCACTGCCGCACCTCGTCCCGCTCGCCGAGGAACTGGACAAGAACAAGGTGACCCCCGGGGTCCTCGGCTTCATCGTCTTCGCCGCGCTCGCGGTGGGCGTGTGGGCGTTGATGAAGTCCATGAACCGGCACATGGGGAAGGTCGACTTCGAGGAGGCTCCGGAGGCGCCGGTGGCGCCGGGGACGCCGAAGGCGTCTGCCGCGGGTTCTGCCGGTTCCGCGAAGCGGAAGTAGTGGGGCGGGGGTGGGGCGGTACCGGAGGCCGGTGACCGCTCCGCCCCCGGGTGCCGGGCGGGCCGGGTGCCCTCAATCGCCGGGCGGGCTGGATTTTGCCGGGCTGGGCCGGGAAAAGCGGCCGCCCGGTGGGGGGAAAGATGCCCTCAATCGCCGGGCGGGCCGGTTTTGGCCCGGTCGGACTCAGGGCGTCGGGGCCGGGACGCCCATGATCTCCCGGGCGTGACGGGTCGGGGTGAGGCCCAGGCGCCAGGCCTGCCAGCCGTCCTCCAGGTCCACCCCGCGGTTCAGGACCACCCGGAACGCCTCCGCGCACTCCTCCACCTTGCCGTCCCTGGTCGGGTGGCCGGCCGCGATCAGCTCGTCGAGCTCCTGCTGGGCCACCACCGTGCCCACCTCGATGCCGCCCGGTGAGGCGTACGGCAGCAGCGTGCAGCGCAGGAAGCGGGCCCAGTCGGCGCCGCGGGCGTCGCCGTACGAGTCGAACAGCCCGGCCGCCTCACCGCACAGGTCCAGCGCCTGCCGCGCGCGCTGGTTGCCCGCGTCGATCAGGGCCAGCTCCAGACACGTCCACGCCTCCCCGTGGGCGACCCCGATCCGCCGGAAGTCGGCGCGCGCGTCCACCAGGAGCTGGCGGGCGAATCCGGAGTTGCGCAGGTTGCCCGTCTGAGCGGCCCGCTGGTCGCGGGTGACCCGGCCCGAGTGGTGCCGGGCACACGCCAGCCCGTACACGTCCCGCATCCGGGAGAACATCGTGCGCGACCGCTCCAGCTGCCGTACCGCCTGATCGGTCTCGCCGGTCTCCTCCAGTGCCTGGCCCAGGTAGTAGAGCGTCCACGCCTCGCCCCGGGCGTCCTCGTTGTCGCGGTGCCGGGACAGCGCGGCGTTCAGCTGCTCCACCGCGGGGGCCGGATCGCCGTCCAGCAGCCGGGCGCGGGCCAGCTGGGTCAGCGCCCAGGCCTCGCCGCGCTCGTCGCGGGTGCGCCCGTACAGATCGAGGGCCGTACGCAGCGCGAGCTCGGCCCGCTCCACATCGCCCATCCGCAGCCGCACCTGACCCAGCTGGAACTGCGTCCACGCCTCCCCGTGCAGCGACTCGCCCTCGCGGTGCAGGACCAGCGCCGTGTCCAGGAGCGCCAGCGCCTCGGCCGGGTGCGCCCGGTCACGCTCCACCGCGGCCAGCGCGTGCATCGACCAGGCCCGGTCGGCGGCCTGGTCCTCCGAGGTCTGGAGTTCCAGCGCCTCCCGCAGCCGGGCCGCCGCCTCGGTCAGATTGCCCTGGTGGTGCAGGGTGATGCCGAGCGAACAGAGCGCCAGCGCCGTCCCCGAGTCGTTCTGCGCCTCGCGGTACAGGCCGACGACGGAGGACAGTGTGGTGCGCGCCTTGTCCAGCTCGCCCAGCTGACGGGCCGCGATCCCGGTCCGCCACTGGACGGAGCGCTCCAGCAGCCCCTGGTCGACCGCCTGCGTCAACTCGCTGATCTCGCCGAGGCGGTAGAGGTCGCCGCGCAGCAGGCAGTAGTCGCACAGCGCGCCCAGCAGATCGAGCACCGCCGCCTGGTCGACGCCCTCCGCGTGCCGCAGCGCGGAGGTGATGAAGCTCGACTCCTCGTCCAGCCAGCGCAGCGCCGCGTCCAGCGAGGTGAAGCCGTGCGAGCCGAACTGCCCTGCCCTGGTGGACATCTTGCCGTCCACCATCCGGATCACCGCACCGGCCAGCTCCGCGTAGTTCACGATCAGCCGTTCCTGCGCGGCCGTGCGCTCGGCCGGTTCCTCCTCGTCGAGCAGCCGGGCCAGCGCGAAGCCCCGTACGAGGTCGTGCAGCCGGTAGCGCGAACCGCGTACGTGGTCCAGCAGCCCGGCCCGGGACAGGGCGGTCAGCAGCCGCTCGGCCTCCTGCTCGTCGGCCGACAGCAGCGCGGCGGCCGCCGCTGCGCCCAGGCTGGCACGGCCGGCCAGCGCGAGCCGCCGAAGCAGCCGCCGCGCCTGCTCGGACTGGTCGGTGTACCGCAGCCACAGCGCCCGCTCGACCGGGGTCACCGGGCCGTACGCGGCGAGATCCGAGGCCAGGGCGCTCGGAGTGCGTTCCCCCAGCGAGGAGCCCGCGATCCGCAGCGCCAGCGGCAGCCCGCCGCACAGTTCGGCGATCGCCTCGCCGGCCGGGTAGTCGTACGGCCCCAGGTCCTCCTCCTGGGACGCCTCGCGCAGCAGCTCCTCCGCGCCCGCCGGGTCCAGCGCCCCGACCTCCAGCTGGTGCACCCACGCCTGGAGGGACCCGGGCAGTTCGAGCGGCTCGCGGGCGGTGACCAGGACCAGGCTGTCGGAACGCTCCGGGATCAGCGTGCGGACCTGCTCCACGTCACTGGCGTCGTCGAGGACGATCGTCACCGGGGTCCCGGTCAGATGCTGGTGGTACAACTCGCTGAGCCGGCGCACCTGCTGCTCGGCGGAGGATCCCGCGGAGCGGCCGGCCGAGCCTCCGTCCCGGAACAGCAGCTGCTCGCGCGGCGCGCCCAGCCGGTTCAGCAGGTGGAGCAGCGCGTCCCGGGTCGGCAGCGGCGGCTCGCCGTCCGCGCCGCCGCGCAGGTCCACCACGCACGCGCCCCGGAACTGGTCCTTGAGGTCGTGGGCCGCCCGCACGGCCAGCGTGGTGCGTCCGGCGCCCGGCGGGCCGTGCAGGACGACCACGGTGGGCTTCGTCTCGGTGGACGCACGGGCCGCGTGCACCCACTGGCCGATCCGGCCGAGTTCGGCCCGTCGCCCGGCGAACTGGCCCTGGTTGGACGGGAGATGGCTGAACGACTGGTCGAGGATCGCCCGCATGCGGGCCGCCGCGCTGCGGTCGCCGCCGCGCAGGGCCGGGGTGGTGCGGGCCTTCGCGGCGGCGGCCTTCTTCGCCGGGGTGCGGGACGAGGCGGTCAGCATCCGCTGCTGGTCGAGGAACGGCCGGATGCCGCGTACCTCCAGTGCTGTCAGCCACTGGAGCCGCAACTGCTCGGTGCCGCCCGGCTGTCCGAGGGCTCCGGCCCGGCGGGAGGCGGCCGGCCAGTGCGAGGCGGTGACCTTGGCGACGGTCGCGGTGGCGCCCGCGACCGCGACGACGGCCCCCGCGCCGAGCGCCAGCCCCGACGCCGTACCGAGCACCAGATCCGCCCCGAAGGCGGCCGTCGCGGCAACTCCCGTGACCAGCAGCGGTGTTCCGAGCGAGGCCTTGTCGAACTTCTGCTTTCCGGCCGCCGCGGCGTCGAGGGCCTGGACGTACGAGGCGTACTCCTCTGCCGCGCCCGATGCCATGGAGTCCAGCGCGCCCCGCGCGCGCGTCATCAGCACGCCGGAGTCCGCCCGTCCGCCGGTGCGCCGCACCTCCTCCTCCACGGCCCGCACCAACAGCCGTTCGGCTTCCGCGCGATGGCTGTCCCGCATGTGTGTCCCCCTCGGTTCCTGTCCTCTCGGCCGGGCCCGCATCCGGCCGCCTGGAGGACCAGTCTCCTGCCTGGGGCCGGTGCGCGACAGGGCGTCCGCGAGACTGCGGTGCTGTTTCTGCCTCGCCGGGAGGCGCGCCCTGCCGCCCGAACGAGGTCCGGGCGGCAGGGCGAGGCGTGCGACGGGACGGGCTCGCGCCCGCCCCGTCGGACCGGACGCCGTTACCGCTGCCGGGCGGCGCGACGGCGTGCCACCAGGACTCCGCCCGCCCCGAGGATGACGGCACCGGTGGCCGCGGCCGCGAGGGGCAGGGCGGAACCGGAGCCGGTCGCCGCGAGGCCACCGCCCGAGGAGCCCGAGGCGGAGTCGCCGCCCGTGGCTGCGGTCCCGGAACCGGACGCCGAACCGGATCCGGACGTCGAACCGGAACCACCGGACGCGGTCGTCCCCGAACCGCCGGAACCACCCGTGCCGCCCGAATCGCCCGAGCCGGACGTCGAACCGGAACCGCCGGAGGCGGCCGCCCCCGAACCGCCGGAGCCGGACGTCGAGCTGCCGCCCGTCGCGTCGGCGCCGTCGACATTGAGCAGGATGTCCGCCGTGTCGTTCGACTTGACCGGGTCGAAGGGCCGGGACTTCTTTTCGAGCGCTACCGATCCCTTGGCCCCGGCCACCGCCTTGTCGATCTTCAGCTTGAATTTGTAGGTGGTCTCGCTGTCCGCGTAGACCCGCGAGTTGTAGGTGCCGCAGTCGTACGTCCCCTGCCCCTGGCTCTGGCAGGACGCCTGGGTGACCGTCGTGCCGGCGGGCATCTTGACGCGGATGTGGGTCACGGAGGTGTAGGGCTCCCCGGCCACCCAGCCGGGCCCCGCGTTGGTGAACTTCACGGTCAACGGGACCGTGTCGCCGACCTTGCCCTTCAGCTGGGCGCCCGTCACCTGGAAGTCGGCCGTGCTCTTGGCGGTCACGTTCGTCTTGCGCCAGGCGGGCTCGGTGGAGCCCGGGGCGGCCGGGGTCTCGTCGGGTCGTTCCACCAGCTTCACCGCGGGCCCGGTGCCCTGATCCGGCGGGCCCTCATCGCCCGTACCGGTCTCGATGCGGCTGTCGCTGACTCTCACGGCCAGCTCGTCGTTCAGGGCGCTGTCCTGCACCTTCAGCTTCAGGCCCTCGGGCGCGTAGACGACACCGGGGTCCACCGTCCGGTCGAACTCGCAGACCATGACGAAGGACTGAGGCGTTTCGTCGGCGCCACCGAGGTTCTGGGTCGAGCAGTTGGAGGGCGTCTGGGAGAAGCCGAGACCAAGGGTCACGGACCAGGCCATCCAGACCTTGTCGAGCGCCGCGGTGCCCATGTTGGTGAAGGAACCCGGCAGGCCGAGCTCGCTGCCCGGCTTCACCCCGTCGATCGGGCCGATCCTGCCCAGCGCGAGACCGGCGGCGTCCGAGTCCGCGGCACCTGCGGGCGCGGCACCCAGCGCCATCAGTGCAACGGCGCCGACAGCACCGGCGGTCTGGAGGAGGGCGCGACGGCGGGGAGAAGTTTGGACCATGAAAACCTCTGAGTGAAGTGACAGATGCGGAAACCGCAACAGTTGCGGGAACGCTTGTTCGCTCAGGAGACCTTCGGTGTGGCCGGGGGGTTGTACGGGAGCGAGGGCCGCATTCGGATCGCATCCCCGGAAGACGAACTGGTCGGCGGGTGGACCTGGACCCCTGACTTAGGCGAACTGCCGGGGCCCGGACGCTGTGACCGCGCCGGAGCCCAGCTTGCACTCCGCGGCCGGAGGTGTCGTGCGGGTGCGTGGCGAGGGGCCCGGTGCTACCGCTCCGTACGACGCAGGAACTGCCAGCCCAGGACGGCCAGGGCGAGTGTCTGCCCGAGAGAAGCGAGCACGAGCAGAGGCTGAACGACGGGAGAGCACCAGAACGCGGTCGAGCAGACCATAGGCAGCACCAGGTACGTGAACAGGTCCACCGCGGTCTGAAACCGCTTGCGCACGGTGCGGCCCGCAACGTTGCGGTGGTAGACCTCCCAGCCGAACACTGCGCCGTGGGCGGACGTGAGTTCCCCCAGGCGCGGTCCCAGCCGTTCGCGTACGTAGCAGCCGATCGCGGATATCTTCTCGTCATTGACCAGGTAGGTCCAGCCCAGGATCAGGCAGATGGCGGGGGCGGAGAGCAGTAGTTGGGACTGTCCGCTGTGGACGGTGACCGCCACGACCGCGGTGACTGCGGCGAGCGTGAAGTAGAGCAGGTTGTCGCGGAACCCTATGCGGGTCTTCTGTTCCTCCTTGAGGCGGTCGTACTCGGCCAGCAGGACTTTGCTCTCGGTGACATCGTCCATGGAGGTCACAGCCATTCCTCTGCTCGATTTCAGGATCAGCCGGCGACCTGGAAGGGCGTCAGGTTGTCGGGGTTGTGCCGTTCGATCCAGTCCTTCCCGTCTGCCGCGACCCCCTCCAGGAGCCGAAAGGTGTGGGTGAAGCCGGCCGCGCTGAGACTGATTTCAGAAAACTCCCGGGCGCTCTCATCCGGTGTCAGTTGATGGGCATCGGCGTCCTTTACACGGATCTTCCGGGCCGGTCCGTTGGTGAGGACGAGCTCCAGGTCGTAGCCGACATCGGCGTTCTCTGTTACCTGCACCGAGGACAGTGCGTCGAATCGGTAATTGCTCCGCTGCTCGTTCTTGCGCGTTGCGTCGGAGAACTTGAGCTCGGAGCTGATCTCGCGGATGCCGTCCCGGGTGAAGAGGAACAGGCGGATGACGTAGTGCGAGTACCGCCATGGTCCGCCCCGGACCCGGGCCCGTCTGTAGGAGGGCGCCGGGGCCACCAGGATGGTGTGCGTGATCAGATCCCGCCAGGTGAGCCGGTGGTGCCGCAGCGCCTCATCGATGAACGAGGTCTTGTCGCAGGTGAGCCAGGTCTCCATTTCCAGCTCGCTGGGGCGGGTCTCGTCCAGAAGCGCCTTCCAACGCTGGTGGGCGTTCTGTCGTGCGGTCAGCTGTTCCTGGTACTCGCGAGCCTCCCGGGCCGTTCGGTGCTCTTCACGCCGGACCTCCAGCCACAGCTGGGCGGCCGCGTGCCCCGACCAGGCCGCACCGAGCAAGGCCAGGAACGCCCACAGAGGCTGCGGCTGGGCGGCACCCGAGACCGCAGTCCCGAACCCTGACAGAGCCGCGGCGCCGAGAGCGGCGAGGGCTACCACGGTCAGGGCCATTGTCCTGGCCGGCGTCTGGTCCTGGCGGAGATGATCGAACAGGGTGCCGTTGTTGTGGCGGTTCCGGGCCTCCTCTGCGAGGTACCGGATCAGCCAGGTGACGCGACCCACACCGATCCGGCTCTCCCGGTAGAGGTCCGCGATCTCGGCGGCGAGGTCGCTGCGGACCTCTGCGGTGTGTGCGAGCCACGCCTCCGAGGTGAACCCGTAGGGTGTGCGGACGCTGAAGTAGTGATCGAACTTACTGCGGACGCCCTTGGTGAACCCGTCCTCGGCAGGTGTGGGGCTGTGTGGCTCTGGAACGCTGGCCCCGGCCGTGTGCTCTGGCCGGGACTCCCGGCCCCACCACCGGACGCCGCATCGGGCCGCGATGCGGCCCGCGCCGAGTGCCACCAGTGACTCGCAGACCGCCTGGGCCGGATGTGCGCTCCATGCCAGGGCCCCGAGCATCACACTGCTGGCCACGAAGAGGACCACCCGGAGCGGCAGGGCGGCTCGGGCCGCGGCGGCAGTAGCAGTACTCGGGCGGGGCAGCACAGCTCGCGCCCCGATGGGGGAGGGCTCGAAGTATGCCCAGACCCGTTGGACCCGGGCGTTGTCGAAGCGCTCCGCCCTGGCCCGTTCGAGGGTCTCCGTCCACAGGTCGTCCTTCAGCCCTCCGGTGAGCACGAGGTCGAGGTGGCGAAGGATCGCATCATGCTGGCGGGATGGCAGGTCCTGCAACTGTTTCAGTACAGGTCCGGCGCCTCCGCTCGCGGTGCCGAGCGCCGCCAGCAGGTCGAAAGTGACGCGCAGGGCTTCTTTCCACTTGTCCTCGGCGTACGTCCGCACGAGCCCGGAGGCGTGGTGCAGCCGCTGGACCTCTTCGACACTGAGGTCGTGGTAGGTGCGTGCGCTGAGCATGGCGAGCACCCAGTGGAACCGAACCTCCGCGTTGTGGTAGCCGTGAGCGATCGCATCAGTGATCATTTCGCGGGCGCGGCTGGGGATTCCGTCTTCCAGGAGCCGCACGCCCACCCTGTACTTCTCCTGCGGCGAAGCATCCGGGTGGACGAAGTAAACGTTGGAGTTGTGTACGGTCTCCGCCTGGATCCCGATGGTGGAGTCGTATGCGGCCGAGCTGTACGTGCCACCGTCGCTGTCGCTCATGCCCGGTCACCGGCAGCGGCAATCAAGGGGACCAGCTCGGCCAACAGTGCAGGGCAATCCGCGACCAGTCCGCGCAGTCTCCTGAGCGTCATGGCCGTCCGCCTCGATGAATCTAGGGTGCTTTCCTCGGCTGACTGGAGGGCGGAGTCCAGGTCGGCCAGGGCTTCCCGGTACGTGTCCGAGTCGAGGACGCCTTCAGCGTGGTGTCGCCCCACATTCTCGCGGAAGCCCTTGAGCGCTGCGACCAGGTTCACCGGGCCGGACTCCTGCGGAGCCGTGTTCATGTGAACGCTGCTGCCCGTGACTGAGCCGGCCATGATGCCGACGGTGCTGTTGTGGACAGTGTTGCTGACGGGGCGGCTGAGCGGGGCGGCCGTACGGAGCCTGTCTTCCTGGGGCATGGCGGTCTCCTCCTGTTCCGCTGCCAGTTCCACCGCCAGCCGGATGGCGAACGCCGCCGCGTTCGCTGCGGCTTGCGGCTGCCGGCTGCGGTCGTCCGTGCTGTTCTTCGTGCCGTCCGCCCGGTCGCTGATCCCCCGGATGATGGCCACGGGTGCCCCGTTGAGATGGCCGGCCTGTGCCACACCGGCTGCCTCCATCTCGATGGCGAGGGCGTCGTTGTAGTGCTGGCGGATCCACTTCGCCTCTGCCGAGATCCTTGAGTTCTGGACGACCTCGCCGGCGGCGATCGCCCCGAAGCGCACCTGTGGCGCGTCCTCGTGGCCGGAGGCGGAATCCGCCCAGTCGTTCAAGCGGGCCAGGTGCGCGGCGAGCTGGCTGATGCCGTGCGGTGCTTCCCACACCCGTGGGCGGGCTTTGAGCCCGTCGTCCTCGCTGGTCCCACCGTGGTAGGCGTACACGTGTGACGCCACTACCACGTCACCCAGTCTGGTGGCATCCCATAAGGCGCCGGCGACCCCGACGAACAGCACGGCCACCGGCGAGAACTCCTGAATCGCGCGTTCGGCGATCACTGCGGCGGAATGATTCCCCTTGCTTGTCAAACCGAGCGCCACACGGTGCGCAGTGCCCTGAACGGTTCCCACTTCGAATCGTGTACCACGCTCATGGCGGTGCATTTGCGGACTCACCAGCTTCTGGCGCACGGCCTGGTACTCAAGATTGAGGGCGGTGAGAATCACCACTGGGTCTTTCGACATCTATTCCTCTTCCCCTCTCGTGTTCTCTTCCGTAGTGGACGGCACCGGCCGGATCAGCGGTGGGAACAGCACGGTTTTCGGACCGGCCCGGTACAGCCGCGCGGGCCGTCCGCCCGTGCTCCTGCGGTCTGTGCCGACGGGGATGATGAATCCCTTCGCGGCTTGGACCTTCCGGTAGAAGTTGCGAGTGTCGAGATCGGTGCCCCAGACGGCCTCGTACACCTGTTGTAGCTCTGCGATGGTGAATGCCTCCCCGCAGAACGCCGTGGCCAGCGACGAGAACTCAAGCTTGGTACGGGCGTGTTCGATTCCATCCGTTGCGATGCGACGGTGATCGAAGGCGAGTTCTGTCTCCCCGGACAGCACGGCTTCTGCGGGAACCCATGCGGCATCGGTGGCATCCGTTCCCGCGACCGGGTCGGGCAGCCCTGGTGCGATCGCCAGATGCGCCACCGAGACGACTCGGCCCCGGGGGTCGCGGCCCGAGTCTCCGTACACGCCCAGCTGTTCAAGGTGTACCCAGCTGGATGCCAGTGCCGTCTCCTCGCTCAGTTCGCGGTGAGCGGCATCCAGAATCTCCTCGCCGTCGTGGTTCAGGAATCCTCCAGGCAGGGCGGGCATACCCCGGAAGGGGTCTTCGCCCCGCTCCACCAGGAGGACGTGCAGATGGCTCTCCCGCAGCGTCAGGATCACGAGATCGACCGTCAGCAGGACAGAAGGCGGTGACCATGCGTCATCATGCATGTTCTGTAAGGTACTTCAGTTACTGTCACTTGCACAAGAAGACTACTCAAGGGCTTACTGTCGCTCTCGACTCGGCGGTCCCGGTGCGGGTGGTGGGCCTGCGGCATCGAAAGCGTTGAGGTGGTCGTCGAGCGTTCCATCGACGTCGGGCCCGAAGCGTTAGCCGCTGCCCACGTTGAGGTCGTTCACTTTGCGGTCCACGCTCAGGACGGCGTAGACCCTGGCCGTGAGTGTGCTGAAGGCTGCGTTTGTTCGCACCACTGCGTGTGCTGCGCGTGAACTGTGCTTCGCCGGAGCCCACAGCTCGACGATGTCGCGGCGTGCAGCCATCGGGCGGGCTTGGATCCGGCTATGGCCGCTTCTCGGCAAGAGTGCGTGGGGCATGGAAAGCTGATCGGTGCCGGGCGCAGGCACGGTCGGTTCAGGAGACGCATGGTCGACGAATGGGGAAGACTTTGCTTGATTTAGCGTCATCAGCAGGCCTCAATGCGGCATTTGACGCGTCGGCTGCGGCGTTGATGACCGACGCCGGTCGGTGGGGCCTGGCCGAGGCCGTCGCGTTGGTGCGTACCGTACGAGAGGGCTGTACACCAGTACTCTCAGGCCCCGCCGAGCGTCTCCGACTGAGCGATGAGCTCAGTGAGCTCGCGCGTAGGGACGGGATTGTGAGAGCGCGTGTCGCTGCCTACGCTCGCCGCTACGGTCCTGCTGACTTCAAGGTCAAGGTGCCGAACATGCTTCTGTCGCGCACCGGGCCCTGGATCGACCGGGCCGACGTGTTCGACTGCCTCTTGAAGGAACGCGGACGCCCCGGGCACGGGTGCCGTGGCGCAGTCCTGCACGGAACCGGGGGTGTCGGGGCGAGCTCCTGTGCCATCGCGTTCGGCAAGGAGTACGCACAGCTTTTTGATGATGGTCAGTTGTACGCCGACCTGCGAGGTTCTGCGCACACGACGATCTCGGCAGGTGAGGTGCTGAGACTATTTCTCGAGAAGCTCGGCATGCCCCGGGACGACGTCCCGTCCACCCCCGACCAGCGCGCGGAACGACTCCGGGAACTCACCTCCGGAAGGCGCCTGCTGGTGGTCCTGGACCACATCAGCGATGTCGATCAGGTCACTCCGCTGCTGACCGACGACGAGAACGTCTTCACCGTGGTGGTCTCTGCCAACGGTCCGATGCCCGAGCTGCCGCTGATGGAGGTGGAGATCGGCCCGCTGCGTGACCGCTATCCGCACGAAATGGTCGCCTCGATCACCAGCGAGAAGCGCGTCAAGACCAACCGTCGTAAGGCCCGTACGGTGATTCAAATGTGCGAGGGATCCCCGTTCGCCCTGCAAGCTCTTGGTGAACACATGCGCCTTCGCCCCCAACGCAGTTGGGCGGAAGTCGAAGGCGAGTTCCGTGCCCTCGCCGGCGGTGTACCCGATGGGGATCCCGTTGCGCTGACTGTGCGATGGCTCACGCAGCAACTCGAAGTAGAGGAACGACAGCTCCTCACGCCACTCGTCATGCGCCCCTGGCCGTCGTTCACCAGCGCGCTCGCGGCCGAGGTCGTGGGAATCGGTGAGATCGAGGCCGAACGCATGCTGCGCCGCATGGCGAAGCTTGGACTCGTGAAGTCGTGCGGAACGGCCCGGTACACCATCCGTCCAACTGTCCGACGCCACCTGCCTGGCGTCATGGACGATGACGCGTCCAGGTGGGACAGTGTCGTAGGTGCGACGCTGGACGCCTACCTGCGCCTGGCCGTCCACCTCGACTACATCGCGCTCCCGGAGCGGTGGCACCTGAATCCGATGCACGACGAGGTCAAGCTGCGGGCGCGCGCCGATCACGCTCGGCTCAGTGTCCAGCAGGCCCTTGCGAGGCTGCGCGAGGAGTTGCCCAATCTCCTCGAAGCCGTCCGTACCGCGCACGCGATGGGCGAGTGGGTCACGACCTGGCAGCTGGTCGATGCCCTATGGGCTCTGCAGCTGAAAGTCGGCTTCGCCGAGGTACTGCTCCCGGTCATAGGCCTGGCCATCGAAGCCGCCCAACGCTGCGGCAATGAGCGCGCGGAGTCGCGGATGTGCTTCCAGGCCGCCTTCGCGCACATGGCTCTCGGCCAGATGCGGCAGGCCGAGGGACAATTGGAGGCCGCGCTCGCCGTGGCCGAACGCGATGGCAATCTCCTCAGCAGGGCAAGTGTCCTGGAGGGCATGGCCCAGCTGAACCTGAACCGCTACACGACCAATCCGGTCCAGGGCCTGATCGACGGGGCGTTGGCCCTGCTGGAAAGCATTCCCGAAGACGACCCGGATCATAATCACACCCCACGGGCCCGAGCGCTCCTTATCCAGTTCACCGGTCTCAGACACTTCCTCGACGGCGAGGAAGACGAGGCCCTCGACGCCTACCGTCGCGCGCTCCGCGAGTTCGGCAATGCGAAGGACACCTACAACCAGGCACGGGTACGGATGCGCATGGCACTGGTCCACCGTGCGCGCAAGCAGCCTGCCGTTGCGGCCGAAGCGCTCGACCGGGCGCTTGGGGTGCTGAACATCGATGCACCCGGCCAGATCCGCGCGGACGCCTCCGAGCAACGTGCCGCCTGCGCACGAGAGCTCGGTCGGGCGGACGAGGAGATCCATTTCCTCGAGACAGCGTTGCGGGACCACGAGGCGGATGAACGCCCCGCGGCCGCCATGAAAGTCCGGCAACTGATTGAGGATCGCTGCCGCGGTTACTGAGGCTGAACTCGTGTTGTCGTAGGGGGTGACTGCGGGTCGGTAGCTGCGGTATCACCGGAGTCATACGGTTTCCACACGGTGGTCCCAGCGCGGGCCGGTTCCATGGGCAGACTGCAAGACAGTGACTATTGCAGTGGAAGGTTTTCGGCTCCGCCCTCGTCGGTAACTGGTCGACCGTCCCGCGGATGTCGCGGCCGGGGCACGGCGTCCCAGGTGGGACTCGGGAGCAGAGTCCCCGGTGAAGCCCGTTCCCGGGCGCCGCCACCCGGCCGCGGTCCGGCGGACGCTGCTCGATCAAACTCTGTCCGGGGAACGAACCAGAAGCATTCCCGCACCTTAGGAGCGGGCTCGGCCGACGCCGTTGGCAAGGGCGTCGACGAAGGCCCCGGGGTCGGTGACGGTCAACTCCCCCTTCAGCTCCGCGCGGCCGATCCTGGCACCCTGATGCTTGGCTGTCAGGCTCAGCTTGGGTATGCCCCGCCGACTCGCGCATGCCAGGTCCCCGTACTCTTTCCAGGCTGTGGGCAATGTCGTCGACCGGTAGCAGACGGAGCCCGGGCCTTTCGGCCGCATGCGCGGGTCGGCTGAGCCAAGTGACGGTTACCCGTCTGAATACCTCAAGGCATGTGTGACGATCACTGTGGAGGTCAGAATGAACTCGCTGAGGGTGGATGTCCTGGCCTTCGACGCGCCGTGCGAGCGGTGTTCGTTCTCCTTTTGGTGGGTATTCGCACTGTTGCCCTCTCATAGGCCTCGGGGCGACGAGTTCACCACCACGGACTTTCCCGCAGCGGTTGAGACGGCCCGCGACATCCTCGCGGACCCGGACAGCGAGCCAGGCCTCCGCGAGCAGTTGGCTGACAGGCCGGCGTGGCAGCGCGGGCGAGGGTTCAACCCCAACCGCTGCGCCTCCTGTGGGCACCAAGCCGACTGGCACACGTTTGAGAAGATCGTTGACCAGGCCCTTTACGGAGGCTGGATTTATGCCGCTGTGGGCCGGGTTCCCGTGGAACGTTGGCGTGCGATCAGGGGTGGCGGGCAAGGGGTCAGCTGGCCGTACTGCTGACGCTGCCCATGCGTGCACCATCGCCTACCTGAAGAATTGGTTTGGTAGGAGGTTTGCCAGGTCCGGAGATGGAAGACGCCTCGATCGGACTGCGAAGTAGCACGATGCGTGCGTTAAAGGTCAAGCATCGATGGTGGACGATTTCTCGGTGCCCCTACAAGACGCCAAGATCGACCGTGACAGGGAATGGTGCGGTGGCCTTCACCGTGCCGGTGAACATCTCGCCGTCCCGGTAGGCCTTGGTGGCGGGGTCGAGGACGTAGGTGTAGATGATGGGAACACCGGTGGCGGCCTGCTCGACCCGCCAGTAGAAGGGGATCCCGGCCTTGGCGTACTGGTCCACCTTCACGACTCGGTCGGTGGTCTCAGAGCCGGGCGAGACGACCTCGACGACCAGAAGCACGTGCTCCGGGCGAGTGGGCGTGAGGTCGATGGTCTCTGCCCGATACACGGTGACGTCCGGGCGGCGGTTGGTGAGCGGAACGTCCTGCAGGCGTACGTCGAAGTCCGTGTCGGCGTTCCAGTCCTCGCCTGCCGCGGTGTCCAGGGCATTGGCCAGGATCCGGGCCAGCCGGTTGTGCCGTTTTGAGGCGCTCGGGCTCACGACGACCATCCCGTCCACGATCTCGATGCCGGCACACTGCTCCTCGGACCAGGAGTCGTACTGCTCCGCGCTGACCTGCGTATGCATCCACGCGGGCGCCACCATCTCGGCGGCCATGGTGTACCTCCTTCGAGGAGCTTCCGTAGTTTCGGCGCTGCTGGGCCCAGCCTACTGTCGCGTGATGCCGGGGTGCCCGATTCGGATGAGGGCGGCGGGCCTCGCCAATGGGGTTGGGCATTGTGAGAGGCTGAATCGCATGAACCGGCTGGCTGGTGTGACCTCGCCTTATCTGCTGCAGCACGCTGACAACCCGGTCGACTGGTGGCCCTGGGGGCCGGAGGCTTTCGAGGAGGCCCGGCGGCGCGATGTGCCCGTCCTGCTGTCGGTCGGGTACTCGGCGTGCCACTGGTGCCATGTGATGGCTCATGAGTCGTTCGAGGACGAAGCGGTCGCGGCGTACCTGAACGAGCACTTCGTGCCGGTCAAGGTCGACCGCGAGGAGCGTCCGGATGTGGACGCCGTCTATATGGAGGCCGTGCAGGCGGCGACCGGGCAGGGCGGCTGGCCGATGACCGTGTTCCTCACCGCCGACGCGGAACCCTTCTACTTCGGGACGTACTTCCCGCCCGAGTCCCGCCACGGACTGCCCTCGTTCCGGCAGGTGCTCGAAGGAGTCGTCGCGGCCTGGACGGACCGGCGCGACGAGGTCGGGGAGGTCGCCGGGCGCATCGTCCACGACCTGTCGCAGCGCTCCCTCGCGCACGGCGGCGAGGGGCTGCCGGCCGAGTCGGAGCTGGCGCAGGCGCTGCTCGGGCTGACACGGGAGTACGACGAGAAGAACCGCGGCTTCGGCGGCGCGCCCAAGTTCCCGCCGTCGATGGTGATCGAGTTCCTGCTGCGCCACCACGCCCGTACCGGCGCGGACGGTGCGCTCCAGATGGCGGCCGACACCTGCGAGGCGATGGCCAGGGGCGGGATGTACGACCAGCTCGGCGGCGGCTTCGCCCGGTACTCGGTGGACCGGGAGTGGGTCGTCCCGCACTTCGAGAAGATGCTCTACGACAACGCGCTGCTCTGCCGGGTGTACGCGCACCTGTGGCGCTCGACCGGCTCCGAACTGGCCCGGCGGGTGGCTCTGGAGACCGCCGACTTCATGGTCCGGGAGCTGCGTACGACCGAGGGCGGCTTCGCCTCCGCGCTCGATGCCGACAGCGAGGACGCGCAGGGCAAGCACGTCGAGGGCGCGTACTACGTCTGGACGCCGGCGCAGCTGCGCGAGGTGCTGGGCGAGGACGACGCAGCCTTCGCCGCGGAGCACTTCGGGGTGACCGAGGAGGGCACCTTCGAGGAGGGGTCCTCCGTGCTCCAGCTGCCGCTCACCGGCCCGGTGGACGAGGCGCGGGCCGCCGACGTACGGGCCAGGCTCCTCGCCGCACGTGAGCTGCGCCCCCGGCCGGGGCGGGACGACAAGGTGGTCGCCGCGTGGAACGGGCTGGCCGTCGCGGCCCTCGCGGAGGCGGGCGCGTACTTCGACCGCCCCGATCTCGTCGAGCGCGCCACCGAGGCCGCGGACCTGCTGGTGCGGCTGCACATGGGGCCGGTCGCCCGGCTGGTCCGGACGTCCAAGGACGGGCGCGCCGGGGAGCACGCGGGCGTGCTGGAGGACTACGGCGATGTCGCGGAGGGCTTCCTCGCGCTGGCGGCCGTCACCGGTGAGGGCGTCTGGCTGGAGTTCGCGGGCTTCCTGCTGGACATCGTGCTGGAGCACTTCACCGGCGAGGGCGGTCAGCTCTACGACACCGCGGACGACGCCGAGAAGCTGATCCGCCGCCCGCAGGACCCCACCGACAGCGCCACCCCGGCCGGCTGGACGGCGGCGGCCGGCGCGCTGCTCTCGTACGCCGCGTACACCGGCTCCGAACCCCACCGCACCGCCGCCGAGCAGGCGTTGGGCGTGGTGAAGGCGCTCGGCCCGAAGGCGCCGCGGTTCATCGGCTGGGGGCTCGCGGTGGCCGAGGCGCTGCTCGACGGCCCGCGCGAGGTGGCCGTCGCCGGGCCGGTCGGCGGCGAGCTGCACCGTACGGCGCTGCTGGGACGGGCGCCGGGCGCGGTGGTCGCGGCGGGCGAGACGTCGGGCTCGGAGTTCCCGCTGCTGGCGGGCCGTCCGATGCTGGGCGGAGCGCCGACCGCGTACGTGTGCAGGCACTTCGTGTGCGATGCGCCGACCACGGACCCGGAGGCGCTGGCGGAGGCGCTCAGGGGCGGCGGTTCCTGAGGCCCGTCACAGCAGCAGCCCGCCCTCCAGCGTGTCGAGCGCCTCGTTGATCAGGACGATCAGGTCGCCCTCCTGATCGTGCTCTCCCCAGTACAGCGTCACCTCGCGCAGGGCGCCGAGCACCGCCGCGACGAAGACCCGGATCCTCAGGTCGTCCGCGCCGCGGCCGGTGCGGTCGGCGAGCACCTGGGAGAGGATCTTCGCCGTGTCCGACATGGTCTCCGTCATCCGTGCCCGGATGGCGGGGACCTCGACCATCAGCCGGGTGCGCTCGCGCAGTTCCTCGTTCTCCGTGGCGATGAACGAGGACAGCGTCTCGACCATCATCAACCGCACGGAGACCAGGGGCGGTTCATCGGCCGGACGGCTCCGCAGCGACGCTTCCATGATCGGGTCGTACTCGTCGGTGAGGACGATGTCCTCCTTGGTCGCGAAGTACCGGAAGACCGTGCTCGGCGAGACCTCCGCCGCCTCCGCGATCTGCTCGATGGTCGTCGCGTCGTACCCCTGCTCGGCGATCAGCCGGTAGGTCGCCTTCCGGATGGCGACCCGGGTCCTGAGCTTCTTGCGCTCGCGCAGCCCCATCGGGGGCTGTGCGCCGGGTGCGGTGGGAGGGGTGTGAGAGGTGGCGGCCATGGTCGCCATTGTCAGGCATCGACGGGGGTGGCGGCCACGTCGGCCGGCTCCTCGCGCCTCGGCTTCGGGGTGGTCAGGAAGGCTCCGACCAGCAGGGCGCTGACCAGTGCGGTGGCGCCGATGACGAGCATGACCAGGCTCATGCCGTGCAGATAGGCGGCGTCGGCGGAGTCCGCGAGCCGCTGTACCCCGAGCTTCGCCGCGACGGCGTGGGCGGCGACGACCGAGTCCCCGGCCGTGTCCGCCGCGGCGGCCGGCAGCCCCGCGGTGTCGAGCCGGCCGCTGTAGGCGCCGGCGAGCAGGCTGCCCAGCAGGGCGATCCCGAGCGCGCTGCCCGTCTGGCGCACGGTCATCAGCAGTCCCGAACCGCTGCCCGCCCGGTCCGGGGGCAGGGCGCCCAGCGCGGCGTCCATGGCGGGCACGACGGCGAAGCCGAAGCCGAAGCCCGCGATGGAGAGCCAGAGCGCGGTGAAGCCGTAGCCGCTGTCGACCGTCGTACGGCTGCCGAGGAGCGCGGCGAAGGCGAGCACGACGAGTCCGGCCGACATCGTCGCGCGGGCCCCGAAGCGTGCGTTGACCGGGCCGCCCGCCCGCGAGGCGACGATCAGCCCGCCCATCATCGGCAGCATCCGTACGCCCGTGCCGAAGGCGTCGTTGCCCAGTACGGCCTGGAGGTAGCCGGGCAGGATGAACATCAGCCCGGCCAGTACGAACATCACGAGTGTCGCGGCGAGCGTGCTGAGCAGGAACGTCCGCTGCCGCAGCAGGTCCATGTCGAGCATCGGGCGGGTGGCCTTGCGCTCACGCAGGACGAGTGCGGCGATCAGGAGCACGGCGGCGGCCAGCACCGCCAGGACCAGCGGGTCGCCCCAGCCGCGGCCCGGCGCCTCGATGACCGCGTAGATCAGGGTGCCGAGGCCGGTGGCGGTCAGCACGGTGGAGACGAGGTCGACCCTGGGGGCCGCGGGGTCGCGCGTCTCGGGGAGCAGGAACACGCAGGCGGTGACGCCGATGCCCACCATGGGCACGTTGACCACGAAGACCGAGCCCCACCAGAAGTGGTCGAGCAGCCAGCCGCCCAGGATCGGGCCGAGCGGCATGCCGAGCGCGGAGGCGGCCGAGACGATGCCGATGGCCTTCATCCGGTCCTTCGGCTCCCCGAACAACGAGGGCAGTACGGCCATGGCGAGCGGCATCACGAGGGCGCCTCCGACCCCCATCACGCAGCGGGCCGCGATCACGGTCGGCACGTCGGTGGCGAACGTGCCGATGACCGAGCCGACGAGGAAGACGCCGAGGCCAGTGATGAGCATCCGGCGTCGCCCGAAGCGGTCCCCGAGCAGACCCGCCGGAAGCATCAGCGCGGCGAACACGACGACGTACGCGTCGGCCATCCACTGCTGCTGGCCGGTGGTGGCGCCGAGATCACCGGCCATGGTCGGCAGCGCCACATTGAGGATGGTCATGTCGAAGCCCAGGACGAGCATGCTCGCCACCAGCGCGCCCAGGGCCCACCAGCGTCGGTTCATGGCGTACTCCTTTGAGGGTTGCAGTCAAGTGACAGTAACTCTCAAAAGATTGTGAGTGTCAACATAGGTCCCGTGCTCCCGGTGTCCGGGCATGCGAAAGGGCCGCGGCTCGAACGCCGCGGCCCTTTGCGGGTTTCAGCTCTGGTTGTACGCCACCAGGGAGATGCCGACGTAGTGCACGATGAACGCCGCCAGGGTCAGCGAGTGGAAGACCTCGTGGAAACCGAACCAGCGCGGTGACGGATTCGGCCGCTTGATGCCGTAGATCACGCCGCCGGCGCTGTACAGCACCCCGCCGACGACCACCAGCACCAGCACCGCGATCCCGCCGGTCCGCATGAAGTCCGGCAGGAAGAAGACCGCGGCCCAGCCCATCGCGATGTAGCAGGGCGTGTAGAGCCAGCGCGGGGCGCCGACCCAGAACACCCGGAAGGCGATGCCCGCGACCGCCGCGCCCCAGACCGCCCACAGCAGCGGGGTCCCGGTGGAGCGGGGCAGGAGCAGCAGGGTCAGCGGCGTGTACGTGCCCGCGATGATCAGGAAGATGTTGGCGTGGTCCAGCCTGCGCAGCACCGCCTCGCCGCGCGGTCCCCAGGTGCCGCGGTGGTAGACGGCGCTCACGCCGAACAGCAGGCACGCGGTCAGGATGTAGACCCCGCAGGCGATCCGGCCGCGGGTGGTGTCCGTGAGCGCGATGAGCACGATGCCGGCGATCAGGACCGCGGGGAACATGCCGGCGTGCAGCCAGCCGCGCATCCGCGGCTTCAGCTCGACATCGTCGGTTCCGGCTGGTTCCAGCCCGGTGGGCTCGGGCGCGGCGGCAGCGGCAGCAGTCATTCCCGCATCGTACCTACGCCACCGTAGGTTGCGGATATGAGTGGTGATGCTCACGTGGGCGGCCCCCTGGACATATGGGCGGAACGGTCGGATGATCAAATGAGTGCGGTCGGCACCGGATGAGCGCCAGGGGAAATCCGAAAGGGTAGAAGCATCCGGGTCGCAGCCCCCACGGGGCCTACCAGACAGACACCCTCATCAAGGAGCGATCGTGGCGCGCGACATCGCGGCTCCCCTCACTGTTCCCACCAACCACCAGGAGCTCGTCTCCTGGGTCGACGAGATCGCAGCCCTCACCGAGCCGGACCGAGTGGTCTGGTGCGACGGCTCCGAGTCCGAGTACGAGCGCCTGTGCGGGGAGCTCGTGGCCAAGGGCACGTTCACCAAGCTCGACGAGATCAAGCGCCCGAACTCCTACTACGCCGCCTCCGACCCGAGCGACGTCGCACGGGTCGAGACCCGTACGTTCATCTGCTCCGAGAAGGAGGAGGACGCCGGTCCGACGAACCACTGGAAGGACCCCGCGGAGATGCGGGAGATCTTCGTGGGCGACAAGGGTGTCTTCCGCGGCTCCATGCGCGGCCGCATCATGTACGTCGTGCCCTTCTGCATGGGCCCCGTCGGCTCGCCGCTCTCCGCGATCGGCGTCGAGATCACCGACTCCGCGTACGTCGCCGTCTCCATGCGCACCATGACCCGCATGGGACAGCCGGTCCTCGACGAGCTCGGCACCGACGGATTCTTCGTCAAGGCCGTCCACACGCTGGGCGCACCCCTGGAGGAGGGCGAGGCCGACGTTCCGTGGCCCTGCAACTCCACCAAGTACATCTCGCACTTCCCCGAGGACCGCGAGATCTGGTCCTACGGCTCCGGCTACGGCGGCAACGCCCTGCTCGGCAAGAAGTGCTACGCGCTGCGCATCGCCTCCGTCATGGCACGCGACGAGGGCTGGCTCGCGGAGCACATGCTGATCCTTAAGCTCACGCCCCCGCGCGGGGAGTCGAAGTACGTGGCGGCAGCGTTCCCCTCCGCCTGCGGCAAGACGAACCTCGCCATGCTGGAGCCCACGATCTCCGGCTGGACCGTCGAGACCATCGGTGACGACATCGCCTGGATGCGGTTCGGCGAGGACGGCCGGCTCTACGCGATCAACCCCGAGGCCGGTTTCTTCGGCGTCGCGCCCGGCACCGGCGAGCACACCAACGCCAACGCCATGAAGACCATGTGGGGCAACTCGGTCTTCACCAACGTCGCGCTCACCGACGACGGCGACGTCTGGTGGGAGGGCATGACGGAGGAGCCGCCCGCGCACCTCACGGACTGGAAGGGCAACGACTGGACCCCCGAGTCCGGTACGCCCGCCGCCCACCCCAACGCCCGCTTCACCGTCCCGGCCGGCCAGTGCCCGATCATCGCGCCCGAGTGGGAGGACCCCAAGGGCGTGCCGATCTCGGCCATCCTCTTCGGCGGCCGCCGCGCCTCTGCCGTACCGCTGGTCACCGAGTCCTTCAACTGGCAGCACGGGGTCTTCCTCGGCGCCAACGTCGCCTCCGAGAAGACCGCCGCCGCCGAGGGCAAGGTCGGTGAGCTGCGCCGCGACCCGTTCGCCATGCTGCCGTTCTGCGGCTACAACATGGGCGACTACATGAAGCACTGGATCAAGGTCGGCGCGGACAAGCCGGACCAGTCCAAGCTCCCGAAGATCTACTACGTGAACTGGTTCCGCAAGAACGAGGCCGGCAAGTTCGTCTGGCCCGGCTTCGGTGAGAACAGCCGCGTCCTGAAGTGGATCGTCGAGCGGCTGGAGGGCAAGGCCGAGGGCGTCGAGACCCCGATCGGCATCCTGCCGGCCAAGGGCTCGATCGACACCGAGGGCCTCGACCTCTCCGAGTCCGACCTGGACTTCCTGCTCAAGGTCGACAAGGAGGTCTGGCGCGAGGAGGCGGCGCTGGTCCCCGAGCACCTCAACACCTTCGGGGACCACACGCCGAAGGAGCTGTGGGACGAGTACCGCGCCCTGGTCCAGCGCCTGGGCTGAGGTCCTGGTCCAGCGCCGGCTGTACGGTGAGACGGCCCCCGGAACCGCACAGGTTCCGGGGGCCGCGCCGTGCGCGCGCCCAGGGGTGGGAGTTCGGGGACGGGGGGACACGCATGACGGTCCGCCGCTCTTTCCGCGGCGGCGCAATGCCCTGTCACGCCGTCAGGTGATCCTGATCGTGGCGGCGACCCCATAGCCCGTGGCAGGAATGCGTGGCACCCGGCCCACGCGCCTCTACGGCACGTGGACCGGGGCCGTCAGAGGGCGCCGACCAGGTGCGACGGGTCGGCGGAGAGTGCCGCGGTGTGGGCGTCCATCCGCTCGGCCGAGAGGATCGCGACGGCCGTGTCGGCGCGGGACGCCGCCACCACCAGGGTGCGGCCCGCGAGGGCGTGGGCGCGGCGGTGCAGGGCCGGGGCGGGGGCCTCGCTCAGACCGGCGTGCCGGGCGGGCGGTGTGCCGCGCAACCGGGCGACCTGTTCGGCGATGCGGTCGCCCGCCTCGCCGAGCCCCAGCTCATCGGTGACCGCGAGGAGTGCGGCCAGATGACCGGCGAGCTGGATGTCCAGCTCTTCCTCGCGGGTGCGGTGCGGGAAGTCGGCGTGGTCGGCCGGTGTGTGGACCGATTTGGTGCGGATCGGTTCGTACATGGATGGCCTCCTGGTGTTGCTGTGGAACCATCCTAGCTTGGATTCAGTCTAAAGTTGTCCAGATTCACGATCGGGCGGTACGTACCATCACCCGGACCGCGTCTACACCTGGCTGTACCCGTCCAGGAAGCGGGCGATCCTGCCGATCGCGTCCGTCAGGTCCTCGGTGGAGGGCAGGGTCACGACCCGGAAGTGATCGGTCTCCGGCCAGTTGAACCCCGTCCCCTGCACCACCATGATCTTCTCGGCCCGCAGCAGGTCGAGGACCATCTGCCGGTCGTCCTTGATCTTGTAGACCTTGGGATCGAGCCTCGGGAAGAGATACAGCGCACCCTTCGGCTTCACACACGTCACGCCCGGGATCTGGGTCAGCAGGTCGTACGCCACGTCCCGCTGTTCCAGGATGCGGCCGCCCGGCAGCACCAGGTCGTTGATCGACTGCCGCCCGCCGAGCGCGGTGGCCACCGCGTGCTGCGAGGGCATGTTGGCGCAGAGCCGCATGTTGGCCAGGATCGTCAGCCCCTCGATGTACGAGGAGGCGTGCGCCTTCGGACCGCAGACCGCCATCCAGCCGGAGCGGTAGCCGGCCACCCGGTAGTTCTTCGACAGCCCGTTGAAGGTGAGGACCATCAGGTCGGGCGCGATGGCCGCGGTCGGGGTGTGGGTCGCTCCGTCGTACAGGATCCGGTCGTAGATCTCGTCGGAGCAGACGACGAGGTTGTGGCGGCGGGCGATCTCCGTCAGCCCCCGCAGCATCTCGTCGTCGTACACCGCACCCGTCGGGTTGTTCGGGTTGATGATCACCATGGCCTTGGTGCGGTCGGTGATCTTCCGCTCGATGTCCGCGAGGTCCGGCATCCAGTCGGACTGCTCGTCGCAGCGGTAGTGCACGGCCGTGCCGCCGGCCAGCGAGACCGACGCCGTCCACAGCGGGTAGTCCGGGGCCGGGACCAGCACCTCGTCGCCGTCGTCGAGCAGCGCCTGCATCGACATCTGGATCAGCTCGGAGACGCCGTTGCCCAGGTAGACGTCCTCGACGTCGAGGTCGATCCCCTTGGTCTGGTAGTGCTGCATCACCGCCCGCCGCGCGGACAGCAGCCCCTTCGCGTCGCCGTAGCCGTGCGCCCCGGAGAGGTTGCGCAGGATGTCCTCAAGGATCTCCGGCGGGCACTCGAAGCCGAACGCGGCCGGGTTGCCGGTGTTCAGCTTGAGGATGCGATGGCCTGCCGCTTCCAGCCGCATCGCCTCCTCCAGCACGGGGCCCCGGATTTCGTAACAGACGTTGGCGAGCTTCGTGGACTGGATGACCTGCATGTCTGCGAGCTTACGACTGTGTTTCGCGGGGTGCCCGGCCTTTCCCCGCAGGTTGACCCAGCCGGGTCGCCCGGCCCGCCCGGCCCGGCTTCCATCCCATGCGCCCACCGCCCGCGAACCGTGGGAACGCGGGGCGCGGAGGGGGGCCGGGCTTGGAAAGGTGTGGGGCCGGGGCGTGACGGAGCAGGACGGGTGAGATGCGCCACGGCGGGTTTCCCGTGGGGTGCGCATGCCCCGGTGGGTGGGGGTTCGGGGTCCCTCCGGGGCGTCTCCTCAAACGACGAACGTGCGGCGGGACCGCAAGGGCACCCGGGTATCCGTTCGTCGTCCTGCGAGGACTCCCCTGCACGCCCCCGAACCCGCCCGCCTCGCGCCTGCGAGCAGATTAGGCCGGTGTGCAGACGCGACTGACGCAGGGGTGGGGACGTGCAGGGGAGTCCCCGCAGGAAATGGCGTACGACCCGGGTCCCTCACGTACCCGGGTGAACACGCCATTTTCGAGGAGACGCCCCGGAGGGGCACCACCCCCCACCCACCGGACCAGGCGCACCCCGCACAGGCGGAGCACCCGCACCAAAGCCCGTCCGGCGATTGAGGACGGAACCGGTCAGCACAGGGCCCCGCACCCGGCTACTTGTCCTCGGCCAACGTGTGCGCGACCAGCGCATTGGCGTGGCCGTGCCCCATCGCGTGCTCGGACTTGAGCCAGGCCACGATCTCCATGTGCCGGGTCAGCGGCGAGGCGCGGATGAGGTCCTTCCACTCCGCGACCGGACGGCCGTACTTCTGCTCGATCGACGGGAAATAGCTCGCGGGGCCCTTCACTGCGTCAGTCATGGCGTAAGCCTCCCATCCGGGTCTGACAGTCGACCGGATCCGCAGCTCGGAAACCGTGTCCCGGTGGTCGTCCACGGCTGCCGGCCGGCCCCGGTGATCTGATCCGCCCCTTGTGCGGCTCCCTCGACATGCGCCACCATGCGCATGTCAAAACCGGAAGAACTTCGGTCGCAGAGGCCCCACACGCTCTGCGCAGGTCACTTGAGGGGACCCCCACATGCAAAAGCCTCTCGTCGGTGCGCTCTTCGCCGTGCTGCTCCTCGGAGCCGGCACGGCGCCCGCGACCGCGGCCACAAGCCACGACGCGACAGCACCCAGCACGGTCAAGGCGGCAGCGTCATCGAGCCACACGGCGGTCCGGGCGAAGGCCCGGACCAAGGCGGTCGGCTTCGCCGGAACCGTGGCGCTCAGCAACTGTTCGGGATCTGTCGTCCGTACACCCGGCTCCCAGCCGGACGATCCCGCGCTCGTGCTCTCCAACGGGCACTGCATGGAGTCCGGTTTCCCCGGGCCCGGTGAGGTCGTGATCGACCAGCCGTCCACCCGCAGCTTCACCCTGCTGGACGCCTCCGGCGGCGACCTCGGCACGGTACGGGCGAGCAAGATCGCGTACGGGACGATGACGGACACCGACATATCGGTGTACCAACTCACCTCCACGTACGCCGATATCGAGAGCGACTACGGGATCGAGGCGCTGGAGCTCAACACCGCGCACCCGGTGCAGGGCGCGGCGATCACCGTGGCGTCCGGGTACTGGAAGCGCACGTACAGCTGCAACGTCGACGGGTTCGTCTACCGCCTCAAGGAGGGCGAGTGGACCTGGAAGGACTCGGTCCGCTACACCTCCGCCTGCCAGACCATCGGCGGCACGTCCGGCTCCCCGGTGATCGACGACGCCACCGGCAAGGTCGTCGCCGTCAACAACACCGGTAACGAGGACGGGCAGGAGTGCACGGACAACAATCCGTGCGAGGTCGACGAGAACGGCCAGGTGACGGTCCGCGAGGGCATCAACTACGCCCAGGAGACGTACGGCATCGTGCCGTGCATCGGTGCGGGCAACGTCTTCGACCTGGATGCGGAAGGGTGCGCGCTGCCCAAGCCGTAACGGGTGGGGCACAGCCGGGCGGGGCGGGAGTTGTCTCCCGCCCCGCCCTGTTCCAGGTCTTTGTCCGGCTCAGATCTTGCGCCACCGGGCGTGTGCCCAGGAGTAGAGGCCGAAGGCGGCCAGGCCCACCGCGATGAGGGCCAGCAGCCACGGGCCGGCCGGGGTGGAGCTGAAGGAACGCAGCGTGTCGTCCATGCCCTTCGCCTCGCCGGACCGCGCCTTCACCGCGGCGGCGACGGCGAATCCGCCCGCGACCGCGAAGACGAGGCCGCGGGAGACCCCGCCGAACACTCCGGTGATGTCCACGCCACGCCGCTGGGCGGGCGACATCTCGCCCATCCGCAGGCGCTTGTGGAACTTACGCATCGCGGCCCGGGCGGCTATGTACAGGCCGATTCCGGCGATGGCCACGCCTGCGATACCCACCAGCCAGCGACCGCCCGGCAGGTCGAGCACCTTCGCCGTGACGTCCTGCGACTGCGAGTCGCTCGAACCGCTGCCGCTGCTCTTGCTGCCGGCGGCGAACGTCAGGACCGAGTAGGAGACGAAGCCGTAGAAGACGGCGCGCCCCGCCGACGCCAGCCGCTTGGTCGCCTTGTCCCCGTCGGGGCCCGAGGCCCCGAACGCGGCCTCGGACAGCCGCCACAGGGCCATGCCCACGAGGGCGATGCCCAGGATCCACAGCAGGACGGACCCGAAGGGCTTCTGGGCTATCTCGCTCAGCGCCCCGCCCCGGTCGGCCTGCTTCTTGCTGCCGCCTCCACCGTTGCCGTCGGTGAAGGCGATGCGCAGGGCGAGTACGCCGACGAGGATGTAGATCACTCCACGGGCAACGAATCCGGCACGGCCGCCCGCCTCGACCGCCGAACCGCTTCCGGCGCGTCTTGCCTTTCCGTGCCCTTTTCTGGCTGTCGCAGAGATATTCATGTGGCCCGGATGCCCGGGAAGACGGTCGGGAAACGATTCGGCCCCGGTCGGAAAGGGATGCGGTGGCCGAGGTGTGGACCGCCGGGACCGGGGCACTCGAATGCGCGGGGGCTGATCGGAATGGTTCTGGTGCCGATGGTGGGGCGGGGGTTTCAGGCCGTGTTCGTGTCCCCTTACGCCCGGCCCCGCCGGACGGCGGCCTCGATGCCGTCCAGCAGTACGTCCAGTCCCGCGGTGAACGTCTCCCGCGCCTCGCGTTCCGGATAGGGCACCGCGTCTTCCCCGGCCGGTTCCGGCCGCGCCGACTCCCGCTCCCGCGCCGACTCCCGTTCCATCCGGTTCAGTTCCGGGTAGCGGTCCGCGAAGTCCGGGACCAGCTCCATGAGCGCCCCCGAGCGGGCGTACCACCACTCCTCGTCCGCCCGCCCCGTCGCCGACGCCGCCGCGCGCGCGTCGGCGACGGTCTGTGCGGCGCCCCGCACGAAGTGGAACAGCGTCCCGACCAGGCGCCGCAGCACCCCGGCGTCGAGCCCGGTGCCGTAGAGGAGGCGCACGAGCGCGTCCAGCCCGGCGTACTCGTGCGGGCCGAGCACCGGACGGGCCTGGGAGACCTGGAGCACCCAGGGGTGGCGCAGGTAGAACGCGAGCGTGTCCCGCGCCCAGTCCGTCAGATCCGTACGCCAGTGGCCCGATCCGGCGCGGCCGGCGGGGAGTTCCGCGTGCACCGCGTCGTACATCAGGTCCAGCAGCTCGCTCTTGCCGGGAACGTAGGTGTAGAGCGCCATCGCCGTGCGCCCGAGCCGCTCGCCCACCGCCCGCATCGACAGCGCGGCCATGCCGTCCTCGTCGGCCACGGCGATCGCGGCGGTCACGATCGCGTCGACCGTCAGCCCCGGCCTGGGCCCCGGACCGGCCGTGCCACCCGCCTCGCGCGGTGCGGCCGAACGCCACAGCAGCGACATCGACCGACGGGCATCGCCCTGCCCGGCATAGACCACCACTTGCGACTCCTTACGTCGTAAAGTAACTTCGGGCGGTAATTCCTTATGGCGTAAAGTACCAAAGTCCGGTGAGGGGCTGGTTTCGCGTGGTGGTGCAGGGGTTGGCTGTGTCGTATGTGCGGGTCGAGGATGTCGAGCGGATCAGCCCGCGGATGCTGCGGATCAGCTTCTCCGGGGACGCGCTGGCGTCGCTCATGGAGGACCGGCCCGACCAGCAGATGAAGCTCTGCTTCCCGAGGCCGGGGCAGCGCGTGCCCCGGCTGCCGGAGCCGGACGCCGAGGACACCTACGGCATGCGCTGGTACGAGGCGTACCTCGCGATCCCCGAACCGGAGCGGCCGCTCATGCGGAGCTTCACCGTCCGCTCGTACGACCCGGGCTCCGGCCTGATGGCCGTCGACTTCGTGCTCCACGGCGACGACGGGCCCGCCACCCGCTGGGCCCGTACCGCCGGGCCGGGGGACGTGGCCGGCATGGTCGGCCCGTCCTCCGCGTACGCCAGGCCGCTGCCCCGGGCCGGGCATCTGCTGCTGGCCGGTGACGAGTCGGCGCTCCCGGCCATCGGGACGATCCTCGAAGCCCTGCCGGCCGGGGCGCGGGTCACGGTCTGCGCCGAGGTGGCCGACGCCGCGGAGGAGCAGCGGTTCGACAGCGCGGCGGAGGTGACGGTGTGCTGGGTGCACCGGGACCGGGGCGCATCGCTGCTGGACGCCGTCCGGTCCGCCGCGCTGCCGCAGGGCGATACGGCCGGCTGGCTCGCGGGCGAGGCGGGCACCGTCCGCGTGCTGCGCCGCCATCTCGTCGAGGAGCGCGGACTGCCCAGGTCCGCCGTCGAGTTCAGCGGCTACTGGCGGCGGGCACTGACCCAGGACGACGCGCCCACGGAGGAGGACCTCGCGTGGGCGGCGGAGCGGGCGGCGGAGACTCCCTGAGCGAGGCGGCGGAGACTCCCTAAGCGGGGCGCCCGGAGCGCACGGAGCGGCCGGCCAGGGTCTGGGTCCGCTTCCCGTCCTCGATGACGAAGCGGCCGTCGATCAGTACGTGCGGGATGCCGAACGGCAGGGTGCGCGGCTCGTCGAACGTGGAGCCCGCCGCCACCGTCGACGGGTCGAAGAGGACCAGGTCCGCCCGGTAGCCCTCGCGCACGAGCCCGCGATCGGCCAGCCGCAGCCGGGCCGCCGGCCGTGAGGTGAGGTGGGCGACGCACTCCTCCAGGCCGAGGATGCCCAGCTCCCGGGTGTACCGGCCGAGGTACTGCGGGAAGGTGCCGTAGGCGCGCGGGTGCGGCTTGTCGCCCTGGAGGATGCCGTCGCTGCCGCCGGTGTGGACCCGGTGGCGCATGATCTGCCGGACGTTCTCCTCGTGGCCCACGTGCTGGAGGATCGTTGTGCCGAGCCGGTCGTCCCGGAGCACCCGCCGCGCGGTCACCCAGGGCTCCTCGCCGCGCAGCCGCGCGGACTCGGCCACCGTACGGCCGACGTAGGCGTCGAGGCCGGGCACGCTGACGCCGGAGATCTCGATGCGGTCCCACTCGATCGGCACGCCGTGGCAGCCGTCCGCCCCGACGACCTCCATGTCGTGGCGGATCCGCGCCGCCGTCGCGTCGTCGGCCAGCCGGGCCAGGATCGATTCGGGGCCGCCCTCGCTCGCCCAGCTCGGCAGCATGGCGACCAGCGTCGTGCAGCCCGGGGTGTACGGGTAGGTGTCGAGGGAGATGTCGGCGCCCGCGTCCAGCGCCCGGTCCAGGAGGGTGAGCAGCTCCGGCGCCTTCCCCTCGTTCACGCCGAAGTTCATGGTGGCGTGCGCGAGGTGCAGGGCGCAGCCCGCGGTGTGGGTGAGCCGCACCATCTCCTCGTACGCCTCCAGCGCGCCCGCCCCGTAGGAGCGGTGGTGCGGGCAGTAGTAGCCGCCGTGCTCGGCCACCACCCGGCAGAGCACGGTGAGTTCGGCGTCGTCCGCGTACATGCCCGGGGTGTAGGTGAGCCCGGAGGACATGCCGACGGCGCCCTCGGCCATGGACCGGGCGACGAGTTCCCTCATCCGGGTCAGCTCGGCCTCCGTGGCGGGCCGGTCGTCCCAGCCGACCGCGTACATCCGGACGGTGCCCTGCGGGATCAGGTAGGCGGCGTTGACGGCGATGCCCTGCCCGCCGAAGTTGCGGTCGAGCCGGTCCAGGTACTCGCCGACGGTGCGCCAGTCGAAGTCGATGTCGCTCCCGTCGCCGTTCCAGCCGGTGATGGAGCGGCGGACCTCCGCGAGGGTGCGGTCGTCGACCGGGGCGTACGACAGCCCGTCCTGGCCGATGACTTCGAGGGTGACGCCCTGTGCGGCCTTCGCGCTGTGGTCGGGGTCGCGGAGCAGCGCGAGGTCGCTGTGGGCGTGCATGTCGATGAAGCCCGGGGAGAGGGCGAGCCCGTCGGCGTCCAGGGTGCGGGCGGCGGAGGGGCGGGGGCCCGGGGCGTGCTCCGGGTGGATCTCCGCGATCCGGCCGTCGCGGACGGCGACATCGGCGCGGTAGGAGGGGGCGGAGGTGCCGTCGATGACGCGCGCGTCGCGGATGACCAGGTCCATGGGGGTGCCTTTCGCGTTCCAGCCCCGCCGGCGTTTGAGGCGCGGGGTCGGGGCGGAGCCCCGGTTGCGGGGAGAGTGGGGTCTCCCCTGCTCGAACGAAGTTGAGGGCTTGGGGGCGGGGTGGGGAAGGGCACCCCGCAGGGGATCAGAAGAACGTGCGGATGTAGTCCGTGACCGTGCCGTCCGTCCGCACCAGCGGAATCAGCTGCCACTTGTCGAAGCTCGTGCAGGGGTGCGAGAGCCCCATCCCCACCCAGTCCCCGACCTCCAGCTCGGCCCCGTCCGCCGTCCGTACCCAGGCGTGCTGGTCGGACAGCCCGGTGATCTCGATCCCCGACGCCTCGCGGACCGAACCGTCCCGCCCAGACCGCACGACCTGCGCCACGGGCAGGTCCAGGTCGTAGGCCGCGTCCCGCTTGCCCGCGTTGAGGAACGCCTGCCCGGGGGACGGGCGCGAGACGACCTGCGCCCAGAGCCGGAAGGCGGGCTGCAGCGCGCCCTCCTCGGGGACCCGGTTGAAGGGGGTCAGATGGCGGTAGTGGCCGTCGTCGTGCGAGACGTACGCCCCCGAGCGGAGCAACTTGAGTACGGGGGAGGACAGTTCCGGGATCTCCGCGAACACGTCGGCCACCGCGTCGAACCACGCGCTGCCGCCCGCACTGATCACGATCGGCTCACCGGCCTCCAGCGCGGCGAACCGCCCCCGCGCGTCGAAGGAGGCGGCCAGCGCGACGAGCCGGCGCAGCCAGTCCCGTACCCGCTCGCCGGAGGCCTCGGGCACCTCGCCCTCGTAACCGGCCACGCCCACCAGGCGCAGGGTCCCGGCCTCGCCCACCGCGTCCGCGACCTCGGCGCAGTCGGCCTCGGTACGGGCCCCCGTGCGGGCGCCCTCGCCGGCGCCGAGCTCCACGACGACGTCGACCGGCCGGGAGGCACCGGCCGCGCGCAGGGCCTCATCCATCAGCTCGACGCCGCGCACCGAGTCGACGTAGCAGACGAACCGGAATTCGGGGTCGGCGTCCAGCTCGCCCGCGAGCCACCGCAGCGCGGCGGCGTCCACGAGTTCGTTGGCGAGGAAGATGCGCCGGATCCCGTAGGCCCGGTAGACCCGCGCCTGGTGCGGCACCGCGGCGGTGATGCCCCACGCGCCGTGCTCCAGCTGGCGGGCGAACAGCTGCGGGGACATCGACGTCTTGCCGTGCGGGGCGAACGCGAGGCCGTGGCGCTCGGCGTACGTCTCCAGCAGGGCGAGGTTGTGCTCGACGGACTCGGCCGACAGGGCGAGCACCGGAGTGGTGAACCCGCCGGTGAAGAGGGAGCGCCGCTCGGCGGCCAGCTCGGCCACGGTCAGCCCCTGCGCGTCGGGCGGGAGCGCCTTGAACCGGTGGTCGACCCGCTCGTCGGCGAGTCCGGCCAGTCCGGTGAGTCCGGCCACGGGACGGTCGGCAGCCTCGGCAGCCATGGGGTGCTCCTCGATCGAAGTAGGTCGGCGTCGTACTGTTGCGTTGCAGCATATGCAACACCCATTGCGCATATCGCTCAGGGCTGTCTAACATCCGAGCCGACGCCCGGTCAATGGTTGAGAACCGGTGCCGCCCGCAGACCAAGAGGAGCCCCGAGTGTCCGGAACCCCGGCCAGGACCGCCGCAGACGCCGCGACCACGGATGTCGTCTGCCTCGGTGAGTCCATGGTGACGTTCCTGCCCTCGCAGCCGGGACGCCTCGCCGATGTGCCGTCCTTCGGCCGGGGCATCGGCGGCGCCGAGTCCAACGTCGCCTGCGCGCTCGCCGGGGCCGGACACCGGGCGGCCTGGGTGAGCCGGGTCGGGGCGGACGGCTTCGGTGACCACCTCGTCGACACGATCGCCGGCTACGGCGTCGACACCTCCGCCGTCCGGCGCGACCCCGACCGGCCCACGGGCATCTACTTCCGCACGGCGACGGACCGCGCGGCCGACGTCCACGAGGTGGCGTACTACCGGGCCGGCTCCGCCGCCTCCGCGATGTCCCCCGCCAACGTCCCGTACGAGGCGCTGCTCGCCGGCCGGGTCCTGCACCTGTCCGGCATCACCGCCGCGCTCTCCGCCGACTGCCTGGCGCTGCTGCGCGCGCTGACCGCCCCGCGCCCCGGCCGCCCGCTCGTCTCCTTCGACGTCAACCACCGGCCCGGACTGTGGCGGGGCGGCGACGCCTCCCCCCGCGTCCTGCTGGAGCTGGCCCGGGGCGCGGACCTCGTCTTCGTCGGGGACGACGAGGCGGAGGAGGCCTGGGGGATCGTGGGCGCCGAGGCGATCCGCGCGGCACTGCCGGAACCGGCGGTCCTGGTCGTGAAGCGGGGCGCGGAAGGGGCGACCGTCATCGCCGGCGACACCGTCACCGACGTCCCCGCCCTCCGCGTCGACGTCGTCGCGCCCGTCGGAGCCGGTGACGCCTTCGCGGCCGGATTCCTCTCCGCCACCCTGCGCGGACTGCCCGCCCGCGACCGGGCACGCCACGGCCACCTGATGGCCGCCGCCGCCCTCACCGTCCCCGGCGACCTCACCGACCCGCCCGCCCGCGACCGGGCCGACCGCCTGGTGGCCCTCGACGACACCGCCTGGGGGAGACTGCGTCTCGGCCCCGGGTGGACGGGGGACGACCAGGAGGTACGTACACCATGAGCGAGCGCGGCGAGCGATCCGACAAGAGGGGCGGCACCGGCGAATTCCGGGCCGAGGACAGCGGGGCACGCGGATGAGCCAGACCGTCGACCGGGCGCTGAGCATCCTGCCGCTGCTCGCGCAGGGACCCGCCGACCTCGGGCAGGTGGCCGAGCGGCTCGACGTCCACAAGTCCACCGCGCTGCGGCTGCTGCGCACGCTGCACGAGCACGGACTCGTCTACCGCCAGCAGGACCAGCGCTACCGGCTCGGCGCCCGGCTCTTCGCGCTCGCCCAGGAGGCCGTCGAGAACCTCGACGTCCGGGAGATCGCCCACCCGCACCTCGCCGAACTCAACGAGAGCTGCGGACACACCGTCCACCTCGCGGTGTACGAGGAGAACGAGGTCCTCTACATCGACAAGGTCGAGAGCCGCTACCCGGTCCGGATGTACTCCCGGATCGGCAAACCCGTCGCGATCACCGTCGCCGCCGTGGCCAAACTCCTGCTCGCCGACCTGACGGAGCCGGAACGCCGCGCCGTCGCGGAGAAGCTCGACTACCCCATGTACACGTCCCGTTCGACCCCCGGCGCCGGCGCGTTCCTCAAGGAGCTCGCCGCCGTACGCGAACAGGGCTGGGCCACCGACCTCGGTGGCCACGAGGAGTCCATCAACTGCGTCGGCGCCCCCATTCGCGGCGCCGACGGGCGCGTCGTCGCCGCCATGTCGGTCTCCGCACCGAACGTGGTCGTCACGGCGGAGGAACTCCTCACCCTGCTCCCGCTGGTCCGGCGCACCGCCGACACCATCAGCCGGGAGTACTCCGGCACCACCCGACCCAAGAAAGCCTGATCACCGATGACCGACAAGACCCCCCTCACCCCGAGCACCCACACCGCCCCGCCCGCGAAGTTCTCGCACGGGGTCCGCAAGGGGAACATCCTCCAGGTCGCCGGCCAGGTCGGCTTCCTGCCCGCCGTGGAGGGCCAGGCCCCCACCCCGGCCGGCCCCACCCTGCGCGAGCAGACCCTCCAGACCTTCGCCAACGTCAAGGCGATCCTGGAGGAGGGCGGCGCGAGCTGGGACGACGTGATGATGATGCGCGTCTACCTCACGGACGTCGACCACTTCGCCGAGATGAACGAGATCTACAACACCTACTTCGGCGAGCAGGACCTCAAGGCCGCCCCCGCCGCCCGTACGACCGTCTACGTCGGTCTCCCCAAGGGCCTGCTCATCGAGATCGACGCCCTCGCGGTGCTCGGCTGAGCCTGATCAACCAGGGCCTGCACCACCGCACCACGCACGGCACGGCGCCCCGCCCCACCGGGGCGCCCTGCCGCGCTCCCCCCGCAGGGCGTGCCGTCCAACTGCCGTCTGCCGCGCGGCGCCTGGCACGCACGCTCGCGGCGTTGCCGAAATGACCTAGTAGCTCCGCTACGAGGCCACTCCGGCGCCTTGCGATCGCACGCACCAGGCGCCGCGCGGCCGCCCTCCGGGCTACGACGACAGTTGGACGGCACGCCCTACCCAAAGCCCCATGGACGACAACGGAGTTACCCATGCAGCTCGCCGCCAGCCCCCCACCGGTCGAGACGCCACCCCACACCGGTGGACTCCTCCTCCTCATAGACGGGACGGCCGGTCTCCTGACCGTCGCCGTCCTCGGTATCGCGCTCCTCCTCCTTCTGATCATCAAGGTCAGGCTCCAGCCGTTCGTCGCACTCCTCGCCGTCTCCATAGCCGTCGGCCTGGGCGCCGGACTCTCCGTCACCGAGCTCTTCGGTACGGTGCAGAGCTCCGCCGCCGTCTCCATCATCGAATCCGGCATGGGCGGCATCCTCGGCCATGTCGCGATCATCATCGGCCTCGGCACGATGCTCGGCGCGATCCTCGAAGTCTCCGGCGGAGCCGAGGTGCTGAGCGCCCGCCTGCTGAACCTCTTCGGTGAGAAGCGCGCCCCGCTCGCCATGGGCCTGACCGGTCTGATCTTCGGTATCCCGGTCTTCTTCGACGTCGGCATCTTCGTCCTCGCGCCGATCGTGTACGCCGCCGCCAAGCGCTCCGGCAAGTCGATCCTGCTGTACGCGATGCCGCTGCTCGCGGGTCTGTCCATGACCCACGCCTTCCTGCCGCCGCACCCCGGACCGGTCGCCGCAGCGGGGCTCTTCCACGTCTCCCTCGGCTGGGTCATCCTGATGGGCGCCGTCGTCGGCATCCCGTCCGTACTGGCCGCCTGGGCCTACGCCGCCTGGATCGGGAAGCGGATCTTCGTCGACGTCCCGCAGGACATGGTCGAGGCGGCCGAGGAGGCCAAGGCCGCCGTCGTCGCCGAACAGCGCACCGCCGGAGTCACCCCGCAGGAGGCCCCGGTCGCGCTCGGGACCGTACTCGGGATCATCGGCACCCCGCTGCTGCTGATCCTCGCCGCGACGTTCTCCTCCATCGCGCTGGACCCCTCGACCCTCCGCTCGGTCATCGAGTTCTTCGGCCACCCGTTCGTCGCCCTGACGATCGCGCTGCTGCTCGCGTACTACCTGCTCGGCATCCGGCGCGGCTGGTCCCGCAAGTCCCTGGAATCGGTGTCGACCTCCTCCCTCAAGCCGGTCGGCAACATCCTGCTGGTCGTCGGCGCGGGCGGGATCTTCGGCGCCGTGCTCAAGAACAGCGGCATCGCGGACGCGCTCGCGGACACCTTCAACGACGTCGGGCTGCCGGTCATCCTGCTGGCCTGGCTGATCTCCGCGGTGCTGCGCATCGCGCAGGGTTCCGCGACCGTCGCCATCGTCACCACGGCGGGCATCGTCGTCCCGCTGGTCGAGGGCCAGGGCATGTCGCAGCCGCACCTGGCGCTGATCATCATGGCGATCTCGGCCGGTTCGATCATCGCCTCGCACGTCAACGACGGCGGCTTCTGGATGGTGTCGAAGTACTTCGGCATCTCGGAGCGCGACACCCTGAAGTCCTGGACGGTGCTGGAGACGGTCCTGTCCGTCGCGGGCTTCGTGGTCGCGTCGCTGCTCAGCCTGGTGATCTAGCCCCTGTTCCGCCGGACGGGCCCTGGCGGGCGTTACGGCCCGTGACATGCAGCAGCGCCGCCGGGGGAGCGGCGGCGCTGCTGGTCATGGATGCGGGCCCCTTGGTGCGGGACCGCGGAAGGTTACGGGAGGCCGTGCACGTGCGGGCCGACCGCGTTGGACCAGGCGTTGCCCGACTTGGCGTCCCAGTTGGTCGACCAGGTCATCGCGCCGCGCACACCGGGGTAGGTCTTCGACGGCTTGAAGGAGCCGCAGCCGGTGCCCTTGGCCAGGCAGTCCAGAGCCGCGTTCACGACCGAGGGGGCGACGTAGCCGCTGCCCGCGCCACTGGTGGAGGCGGGGACACCGAGGCCGACCTGCGAGGGGTCGAGGCCGCCCTCCAGCTGGATGCAGGCGAGCGCGGTGAGGAAGTCCACCGAACCCTGCGAGTAGACCTTGCCGTCGCAGCCGAGCATCGAACCGCTGTTGTAGTACTGCATGTTGACGACGGTCAGGATGTCCTTGATGCCGAGTGCCGTCTTGAAGTACTCACCGGCGGTCGACTGCATGTCGATGGTCTGCGGCGCCATCGTGATGACGAGGCCGGAGCCCGCCTTCTGCGACAGCGAGCGCAGCGCCTTCGTCATGTACGTGGAGTTGACGCCGTTCTCCAGGTCGATGTCGACACCGTTGAAGCCGTACTCCTGGATGAGCGCGTAGACGGAGTTGGCGAAGTTGGTCGCGGACGCGTCGCTGTTGACCGAGACCGAGCCCTTCTCGCCGCCGACCGAGATGATGACGTTCTTCCCGGCCGCCTGCTTCGCCTTGATGTCGGCCTTGAACTGGTCGACGGTGTAGCCGTTCAGCCCGGCGGTGTCCAGGTTGAAGGTGACGGCACCGGGCGTGGTCGTGGCGTCGGCGAAGGAGACCGCGATGATGTCGTAGTTCGCCGGAACGTCGCTGAGCTTCTGCACGGTGGCGCCGTTGTTGAAGTTCTGCCAGTAGCCGGTGACGGCGTGCTTGGGCACGGAGGTGGACGGGACACCCGGGTCGGTGCCGCCGCCGACGGCCGTACGGCCGCTGACCGAACCGGACTTGACGGACTCACCGGCGGCGTTGGTGGCGGTCACCGTGAACTGGTACGCGGTGTTGGCCGTGAGCCCGGTGACGGTGGCCGAGTTGCCGGTGGTGGTGGTGACCTTCGCGCCGTCCTTGTAGACGGTGTAGCCGGTCGCGCCGGACACCGCGTTCCAGGACAGGGAGACCGAGGAGGCCGTGGTCGTGCCGACCGCGAGACCGGCCGGGGCGGCGGGGATCGTCGGGCCGGGGTCGGTCCCGCCGCCGCCGTCGGGGCCGCTCACCGAGAGGTCGTCGACGAAGTAGGCGGACTGGCCGTACCAGCCGTGTGTGTACACGGTGACCGAGGTGGTGTTCGCCCCGGTCTTGAAGCTGGTCGAGAGCTGGGACCAGCTGCTGGAGCCGGGCGTCCAGGTGGACACGTCGGTGGTGCCGCTACCGCTCACGCCCAGGTAGGCGTAGCCGCCCTGGACCCAGGAGCTGAGCGCGTAGGTCGAGTTGGGCTTCACCGCGACGGTCTGGGTGCACTGGGCGTTGTCCTGGCCGGCCGGGGTGGCCTTGAGGGCGGAGGTGCCGCCGTGCACGGGGGACGAGACGGTGGCGCCGGAGCCGCCGGAACAGGTCCAGTTGGCGAGGCCCGACTCGAAGCCCGCGTTCTTGGCCACGTTGACGTCGGCGGCCTGCGCGGTGCTGACGAGACCGGTGACGGTCAGGGCGCCGGCGGCGACGACGGCCACGGCCGCGCCCAGCGCCTGACGGGTGCGACGCCCTCTTCGGCTGGTTACGGGGGAACGTTCCACTTGCTGCCTCCGTGGGGGAGTTGGGGATGGCGGGGGAGCGACACGGGGATGTCGGGGGTGTGGAATCGAGGAACGGTGGCCACCGCTGGCCGATAAACTGGTCCAGACCAATCAAGTTGTCAAGACCTCTGGCAGCGACAGCTGTCCGCGCATGCCGCCGGCCGTGGGTGGCAACCGGCTGCCCGGCGCACGTCCCCCGCACGGGTGATGTGTGCGACGGGGCCGGACAGTGACGGTTTCCGCCGCCCTTTCATATGGCGAGTGCATGTCAAGATCCACAGTGACGTGCGCGAATGAATTCCGGCGGTACGGAAATGGGAATGCCTGACAGTAACCCTCCGCAGTGATACGGGAGTTAACAACCTTCGGTTTGGTCCGATTTCGTACGGGAGTCTTGTGCGGCCGGGGGAGGCGTGGTGCTGTTGCCGGGTTCCTTTGGGTGTTCTCTGCCGTGTAGGACACGGTTAAAGTGCTGGATGAGGGGCTGAGGCGGAAGCGCGGAGCAGCAGCGATTGCGGCCGACGTCAAGGCGACGCCGACCGGAGCCGAACGGGGAACAGCGTGCCGACCGCAATAGCAGTGACCAGTGCCGACCTGGTCCTGCCGCCGACAGACCAGCAGACGCCGACGGCGGCCCTGCTCCAGTCGCCCGATGCCCAGGCGATGGATCTGGCAATCGGCGACATGCACATGATGCTGGAGCGGCACGGGTACGTAATCGCTGTGTACCCGACAGGAATCGCACTCGCGCACGAACGGCGGCTGCATGCGGTCCGCTCGGTGCTGGAGAGCGACCGCATCGCGCTGCTCAAGGTGGATCTGCCGCCGCTGGGCGTGGCCGTGCTGGTCAGGCAGTTACGGCAGCTGTCCGTCTGCGACTTCAGCCCCGGAGTGATCGCCTCCTCCGTGCGGCTTCTGTCCCACTACATCCACGCGGGCGCCCTGCTGAATTCGGTGACCAGGTTCGACCGCGTCCCCGTCAGCCTGAAGACCCACGCCCATTCCTGGGTGCCCGGCTCCCAGTTCGCCGTACTCGCCGGACCGAATCCGCAGCTCGTCAAGGTCGGTCCGACGGCGGAACCGCTGGCGGGACCCCAGTTCGGCACCCATCTGCAGGTGGCCCACGGGCAGTTGCAGTCCGATTGGGTGCGGCAGACCCTGGCGCCCGCCTGGAAGGTGCAGGCGATTCAGGACGCAAAGCTTCCCGCTGAATCCCCCCGGTGGTGGGGAACCGGGAAGCTGATCGAATTTGCCGCCTACCTTCCGGATATCTCCGTCCTGTATCAACTCGTGTCCTCAGTAAGGCGCGTGACGTGTCACTGGTGCGGAATGGAGCTGATCGGTGATCGTTGCGGTTTCTGTTCCTCACCCCTTCCCGCCACCGAGACCCGAATGCTCTCGTCCGGTGTCATGAACCAAGGGGCGCCCGCACCGCCGCGGTCGTAGCAACCGCGGATTCCTCCTCCGCGGCTCCCCTCGCGGTCCGGACGCCGTCCGTGCCGCACTCCCGGATCAGCCCGCCCGGCCCCCGCGCCCTTCCCCCGTCCGCCCCCACACACATCCGACCCGAACGAGGTTGTCCGGCCCATGAACTCCCGACAGCGCCGTGGCGTGATACTCCTGCTGCTCTCGGTCCTGTGCGCCTTCGGCGCCTTCGCCGGCGTGCTCTCGGTGATCAGCGACGTGAACTCGAAGGTCGGACCCGAGGTCTCGGCCTACCGGCTGAAGAGTGACGTCCCTCCCTTCACCGGCCTGACTCCGGACCGGTTCGAGAAGGTGTCGATGCCGAAGCGGTGGCTCTCGGCCAACGCCGTCACCGACCTCTCGGACGTCAACGGCAAGATCGCCCTCACCACGCTCAAGAAGGGCTCGCTGCTCCAGTCCGACATGATGGAGGCGCGGCCCGCCCTGAAGCCCGGTGAGCAGGAGATCGCGATCATGATCGACGCGGCCACCGGGGTGGCGGGGAAGATCACCTCCGGCGCCACGGTCAACGTCTACGCCACCTTCGCCGGTGAGCGCGAGGGCGAACCGGCCCAGTCCAAGGTCATCGTCTCCAACGCCAAGGTCCTGGACGTGGGCAAGCTGACCCCGCTGGACCCCAGCCGCGACGGCAAGGGCAGCCAGGCCACCGAAGCGGTGCCGATCACCTTCGCGCTGAACACCCTCGACACCCAGCGCATCGCGTACGCGGAATCGTTCGCGCAGCACGTACGCCTCGCGCTCATCGCACCCGGCAGCGACAGCAAGATCCGTCCGGGCGACCGCACGTACACGCTCGACAAGGACAAGTGAGGATCGGATGACCACGAGGATCCTCCCGGCCGTCGGCGAACCCGACGCGGCCAGATCCGTCACCACCCTGCTCAGCCAGCTCCCCGACGCGGAACCGGCCGCCCCGGTCGGCGACTCGACCCAGCTCATCGACACGCTCGCCCGGCTCGCGGGCGAGTCGCTCGACGAGCTGCCCGAGGTGGTGCTGGTCCACGAGCGGATCGGACCGGTGCCGGCCCTGGAGCTGATCCGGGAGGTGTCCCTGCGCTTCCCCGCCGTCGGGGTGGTGCTCATCACCGCCGACGCGAGCCCCAGCCTGTTCTCCGCCGCGATGGACTCCGGGGCACGCGGACTGGTCACCCTGCCGCTGGGCTACGAGGAACTGGTCAACCGGGTCCAGTCCGCCGCCCAGTGGTCCGTCGGCGTACGCCGGCACCTCGGCGCCGGCGGCGACGTCTTCACCGGGCCGGGCGGCACCGTCGTGACGGTCAGCGGCGCCAAGGGCGGCGTCGGGACCACCGTCGCGGCGGTGCAGCTCGCCCTCGCCGCCCAGGCCTCCGGCCGGACCGTCGCGCTCGTCGACATGGACCTCCAGTCCGGGGACATCGCCTCGTACCTGGACGTCCAGTTCCGCCGCTCCATCGTCGACCTGGCCGCGATCAGCGACATCTCCCCGCGCGTCCTGTCCGACGCGGTGTTCAGCCACAGCACCGGAATCGCGCTGCTCCTCGCCCCCGGCGAGGGGGAGCGCGGCGAAGAGGTCAGCGACCGGGCGGCCCGGCAGATCGTCAGCGCACTGCGCGCGCGCTACGAGATCCTGATCATCGACTGCGGCGCCCAGATGAGCGGTGCCAACGCCGCCGCCATCGAGATGGCCGACACCGCGTTGCTGGTCACCACCCCGGACGTGGTCGCGGTACGCGGCGCGAAGCGCATCGTACGGATGTGGGACCGGCTCCAGATCCGCAAGGCGGAGGAGACGACGACGGTCGTCAACCGCTTCAACCGCAACACCGAGATCCAGCCGGCGCTGATCCAGAAGATCACCGGGACCCGGCTCGCCGGAACGTCGGTTCCCGCGAATTTCAAGGAACTCCAGAGTGCCGTCGATGCCGGACGGATGCATGAACTCGACCAGAAGAGCGTGGTGAAGCAGGCGCTCTGGGCGCTGGCGGGGGAGCTGGGCCTGGTGAAGCTCCCCGCCGCCCAGGCGGGCCGGGAGAAGTACCGGGGCGACCGTGGCTCGATCGGCCGTCCGCGCAGGCGGGGCGAGACCGCCGGCCGTGGCAGAACCGACTGAGGGGGCGGGCGCATCCATGGCGACCACGCGGACGGCGGCGGACACCTGCACGGGCGGGGGCATAGGCAGGGGTACGGGCGAAGCCGCGGCCTCGGGCGGGAGTCGTGACCGCTACGGGGGCCGGGGCCGCGACCGCGGACAGACCGCGATCGAGTTCGTCGGGGTGACGCCCCTGATCATCCTGCTGCTCGTGCTGCTCTGGCAGTGCGCCCTGTTCGGCTACACGTTCACCCTGGCCAGCAACGCGGCGGACATGGGGGCGCGGGCCGGGGGCGGGGCGCAGGGAAACCGAGGAGCCGCCTGCGAGAGCGCGGCGAACGAGGACCTGCCCGACGCCTGGAAGTCCGGCTCCATCGGCTGCGGTGAGGGCGGAGCCGGCCTGTACCGGGCCACGGTCAGACTCAGCGTGCCCGTCCTGGTGCCCGGCGTACTCGACTGGGGGCCGACGGTCACCGGCGAAGCGGCTTCGGTGAAGGAGGGCTGAACGATGAACGGAAACAGGCGCGGCTCCCGTCGTGAGCGCGGCCAGGTCGCCATCGAGTACCTGGGGTTCATCCCGCTGCTGCTGCTGGTCGGCCTCTGCGCCATCCAGCTCGGCATCGCCGCGTACACCGTGAACCAGGCGGGCACCGCCGCGCGCGTCGCCGCCCGCACGGCCGGCCAGGACGACCCGGCCGGGTCACCCGAGCAGGCCGGCGCGAGCGCGATCAGCGGCTGGCTCGCGGACGGCCTGAGCTGGGGCTCATCGAGCGGAACCGACGACGTCACGTACACCGCCCACGTGGAGATCCCCAGCATCATCCCCGGCCTCGATCTGGGGCAGGCCACACGCAGCTCCACCATGCCGCGCGACTGAGCCCCCGCACCGCACCACCAGCAAGCCGGACCGAGGAGTTGGCACCATGAGTCTGCGGGCACGCATCACCGCCCCCGAGGAACGCGGTGGGGGCCGCGAGGACGGCCACATGGTCGCCTCCTACCGGGCCAAGCTGCTCGAGGAGATCGACCTCGCGGAGATGTCCTCGCTGGCCGCCGCCGACCGGCGGGCCCGCCTGGAGCGCGTACTCGGCCACATCATCAGCCGCGAGGGACCGGTCCTGTCGACCGTGGAGCGCTCGCAGCTGATCCGCCGGGTCGTCGACGAGGCCCTCGGCCTCGGCATCCTCGAACCGCTCCTGGAGGACGCGTCCATCACCGAGATCATGGTGAACGGGCCCGACCAGATCTTCGTGGAGCGCAGCGGCAAGGTCGAACAGCTCCCGATGCGCTTCGGCTCGCACGAACAGCTGATGCAGACCATCGAGCGCATCGTCTCCACCGTCAACCGCCGGGTGGACGAGTCGAATCCGATGGTCGACGCCCGCCTCCCCAGCGGGGAGCGCGTCAACGTGATCATCCCGCCGCTCTCCCTGACCGGCGCGACGCTCACCATCCGGCGGTTCCCCCGGTCCTTCACCCTCCCGGAGATGATCGGCTTCGGCTCGCTCGACGAGCAGATGCTGCTGCTGCTCTCGGGGCTCGTCCAGGCCAAGCTGAACATCATCGTCTCCGGCGCCACCGGCACCGGGAAGACCACCCTCCTCAACGCGCTCTCCGGGCTCATCCCGAACAACGAGCGCATCGTCACCATCGAGGACTCCGCCGAACTCCAGCTCCAGCAGAACCACGTCATCCGGCTGGAGGCCCGGCCCGCGAACGTCGAGGGCAAGGGCCAGGTCACCATCCGCGACCTGGTCCGCAACTCCCTGCGCATGCGCCCCGACCGCATCATCGTCGGTGAGGTCCGCGGCGGCGAGTCGCTCGACATGCTCCAGGCGATGTCCACCGGCCACGACGGCTCCCTCGCCACCGTGCACGCCAACAGCGCGGAGGACGCACTGATGCGGCTGCAGACCCTGGCCTCGATGTCGGAGATCAAGATCCCCTTCGAGGCGCTGCACGACCAGATCAACAGCGCCGTGGACGTGATCGTCCAGCTCACCCGGCACGCCGACGGCACCCGGAAGGTCACCGAGATCGCCGTGCTCGACTCGCACGGCCGGGACCACTACCGGATCGTCAGCGTGGCCCGCTTCAACGCCCGGCCCATGGGCGCCGACGGCCGGGTCCACGGCCACTTCCAGTACCTCCCGCTGCCCCGGAAGGCCGCCGAACGCCTCTACATGGCCGGCCAGCCCATCCCGCAGGCCTTCGGGGTCGCCACGTCCGAAGAACAGCTCGCCACCCGAGAGGCCAAGTAGGTACCGCGCCATGACCAATCTCGCCCTCCTCACGATTGGCGTCACCCTCGTCTGCGGCGTACTCGGCGTCGTGGGTCTGCACGCGTACACCGGCGGGAAGGCCGACCGCGACGCCCTCCTCGACCGCCTCTCGCACCCGGGGCAGCTGCCGTCCGCCGGGCGCCACCGCCGCTTCCAGAGCGTGGACCGCCGGCTGCGCCGGACGGGTCTTGGCCGCAGGATCGAGCTGAAGCTGACGGCCACCGGTCTGGACATCACGCCGGGCGAGTTCTTCGTCTACGCGCTGGTCGCCATGGCCGGGCTCTGGCTGGCCGCCTCCTCCGTCCTGGCCTCCTTCTTCGGGCCGGTCGCCGCCCTGATCGGCCTCTGGGGCACCAACGCCTTCCTGAACTGGCAGCGCACCAAGCGCACCGACCGCTTCATCAACCAGCTCCCCGAACTCTCCCGCATCCTCGCCAACGCCACCCAGGCCGGACTCGCCCTGCGCACCGCGCTCGCCATGGCGGCGGAGGAACTGGAGGACCCCGCGGGCGAGGAACTGGCCCGGGTCGTACGCCGGCTCGACGTGGGCGAATCGCTCGACGACGCGCTGAGCGAGCTGACCGACCGGCTGCCCTCCCGAGAACTCGTCGTCCTGGTCACCACCCTCGTCCTGTCCAACCGGGCCGGCGGCATGGTCGTCAGCTCGCTGCGCAACCTCACCCAGACGCTGGAGGAGCGCAAGGAGACCCGGCGCGAGGTCAAGACCCAGCTGTCACAGGTGACCGTCACGGCGTACGCCGTCCCGGGCTTCGGCTTCGCCGCCATGCTCCTGATGAACGCCGTGATGCCGGGCGCCCTGGACCGGATGACCGGCGCCCTGATCGGCCAGGTCGCGGTGGTCGTCGCGCTCATCCTGTACGCGATCGGATTCGTCGTAATCCGCCGCCTGTCCCGTATCGACGTCTAGAGGGGAGGAGCGGACATGGACCTGTTGCTCGCACTCGTCGTGGGTCTCGCCGTGTACGGCGCGATCGCCGGCATCCGGATGTACCGGGCCGACGCAAAGCTCCCCGGCGACCTCGCCATCGCCCTGGAGGTCGGCTCCACCCGTACCGGCGCGGTCGGCTCCGTCATCGACCGGATGGGCATGCGGTGGGCCCCCGCGGTGCTCAGGATGATGGGCGCCAAGGCCGTCGGCAAGAAGCGCCGCCAGATCGACATGGCCGGCAACCCCGGCGGGCTCACCATCGACCGGTACGCCGCCCGCCGCGCCGTCTACGGGGTGCTCGGCGCGTTCGGCGCCCTGACGATGCTGATGCGCGGGCAGCTCTTCCTCGCCGTCCTGCTCGTCGCGTTCGGCGCCTTCTGGGTCGAGGTCGGCATCTGGTCGGCCGTCCGGGTCCGCAGGGACCACATCGAGCGCACGCTCCCCGACTTCCTGGACGTCCTCGCCGTCGTCGTCTCGGCGGGCCTCGGCTTCCGGCAGGCCCTGGAACGCGTCTCGGAGAAGTACGAGGGCCCCTGGGCCGACGAACTCCGCATCACCCTGCGCCAGATGGACATGGGCGTCAGCCGCCGCCAGGCCTTCGAGGAGCTCCGCAGGCGCAACGACTCGGAGCAGGTGGCGATGTTCGTGACGACACTCCAGCAGGGCGAGGAACTCGGTGCGCCGATCGTCGAGACGCTGATCCAGATCGCCAACGACATGCGCCGCACCGATGCCCAGAACGCCCGCCGCAAGGCGGCCAAGGCCGTCCCGAAGGCGACCTTCGCGGTCACCACCTTCCTGCTCCCCGGCACCCTGCTGCTCCTGACGGTCGGATTCGTCTACGGGGCCGACGTCGACTTCTCGTTCCTCGGCGGATGACCCGCATGACGAGGATGATGAGCAGCACGCGCAGGCGGAGGTGACAGGCCATGGCATTCCCACTCGGCGACCAGCGGGCACAACCGACGGACGACGTGCGCCACGCGCTCGCCAACCCGACCGCCCGCCCGGCCTTCGCGATCCAGCTCAACGCCCTCCAGGCCATGTGCCGCCAGGTCTTCGGCTTCCGGCTCGCGATGATCGCCATGGCGACGCCGTTCGCCATCGACCGCACGGCACGGGGCCCGGCGACCTGGCTCATCGGCGCGGCCATCGTCGTCACCTTCATGGGCTCCTACGTCCTCTTCCGGGACTGGGAGCGCTTCGGCCCGGTCTTCCTGCGGCACCGCTGGCTGATCGGCGTCGACGCCTGCTTCGGCGCACTGCTGCTGGTCACCGCCACACCGGAGTCCACCCTGGCGTACGTCACGGTCTGCACGCCGCTGCTCGCCGGGCTCGTCTACGGATGGCGGGGCTCCGCGGTGTTCACCGCCCTCCAGACGGTGATCATCTTCCTCGTCTACGGCGCCGACCCGAAGCTGGACGGCGGTGAGGCGACCGCGCTCCTCCTGCCCGGATTCTGCGTGATCGCCGGGGCCGTCGGCGTCACCCTGCGCAATCTGCTGCTCCGCTTCGGCACCGCGAGCCAGGCCCTCACGGAGACCAGGGCCCGGCTCGCGGTCAGCGAGGCCGTCGTGACCGAACGCACCCGGCTGGCCCGCGAGATGCATGACTCGGTCGCCAAGACCCTGCACGGACTGGCCCTCGCCGCCGACGGACTGGCCCACTCCTCGGACCGGATGGACCCCCTCACGGTCAAGCACCAGGCGGAGCTGGTCGCCCGCTCCGCCCGCCGCGCCGCCGCCGAATCGCGGGAGCTCCTGTCCGACCTGCGCCGGGACCACGGCCTGGACGGCGAGGTGGACATCGTGGCCGAACTCCGGTGCCGCGCGGCCGACTTCACCAGGCGTCACAACCTCACCGCCACCTTCAGGACCCTCCAGGAGACGCCGGTACCGCCAGTGCCCCAGACTGTCGGCCGCCAGCTCCTCACCATCGCCTCGGAGGCGATGGAGAACGCGCAGCGCCATGCCCACCCCTCCTACGTGGTCGTGCTGGCCGGCGTGGAGGGCGACGTCCTGCGCGTCAGCGTGTACGACGACGGGCAGGGCCTCCCCGCGGGCACCACGCTCGACGACCTCCAGCGGGCCGGCCACTTCGGTCTCGTCGGCATGGTCGAACGCGCCGCGTCCATCGGCGCCCGTATCCGCATCGGCAGGGGCGAGGCGGTCACCGGCACGGAGGTCCGCCTGGAGCTCCCGCTGACGGCCCTGTCCCCAGCACAGTCCGTACAACAGTCCGTACCGCACTCCGTACCGCACTGCGTACGGCACTCCACGCAGCAGCCCACCCGAAGTACCGCTCTCTGAGAGGAGGTCGCACCATGCCGGACGACATCTCGCACACCGCCGGCCGGAACCGGGACGCGCGGCATCACGCCTCCCAGCACACGTCCTCGCATGCCACGCCCATCAATTCGGAATCCAGCTCCCCGGGACTCCCCGCCCCGCCGCAGACCGCGCCACCCGTCCCCCTGCCCGCCCTCCCGCCCGAGACCGGCCCGCTGCGGGTCGTCGTGGCCGACGACAACCCGGTGGTCCGGGCAGGCCTCGGTGCCCTGCTCTCGGGACGCGAGGACATAGAGGTCGCGGCGGAGGCGGCGGACGGCCGCCAGGCCTACGAGATGGCGTTGCGCCACCGTCCCCACGTCGTCCTGCTCGATGTCCGGATGCCCGGCGTGGACGGCATATCCGCCCTGCCGCACCTGGTGCGGATCGCCCCCGTGATGATGCTGACCTACAGCCGCGAGAGCGGAGTCGTCCATGAGGCGCTGCGCCTGGGGGCGAGCGGCTACCTGGTCCACGGCGAGTTCACGGCGGACCAGCTCGTACAGGCGGTACGCGACACCAGGAGCGGCCGCGCGCACTTCACCGCCACGGCGGCGGACGCGCTGCTCGCCCACATGCGCCAGGACCCCGGACCGCGGGGTGCCCCGCTCCCGGAGGGCCTCGGATCCGCCCTGACCACGGGCGTTCCCTACCAGGTACCCGGCTACGGGAGCCGCGCCCCCGGCCCTGGTGCGTATGCACACGTCCCCCCACCGGGAGCGCCCGCGCCGCTGCCGCCACCTGCGCTGCGCCCCGCACAGCAATCACAGGGTCTTTCGCATGTGCAATTAGGTATGGGACAGTCTTCAGTGACCGGGGGGCCGGGCATGGCCCATAACAGGCGTCAGTACGGGCTGAGTTCGAGGGAGGTGGAGGTCATGGAGCTGATCGCGTCGGGAATGAGCAACCAGCAAATCGCCGCCACCTGCTTCATCAGCGAGAAGACCGTGAAGAACCACATCAACCGGATCTTCACCAAACTGCACAGCGCCAGCCGGAGCGAGGCGATAGCCCGCTGGCTCGGCACGGCCCCCGCCCCGGGCCCCGGCGCACAAGGGGGCAGATAGCCATGCCGGGGCAGAACGGGAAGCGCAGGACCCAACTGGGTGATTGGGCCCGGGAATGGGCCCTGGGGCCCTCCGGCGGACAGGGTGTTCCGCCATATGTTTCTCCCGTCACTCACGGGACCGGCCGGGGGGAAGCCGGCAACGGGAGCGACAGCGAAGAAACGCACGAGCCCGCCGGCAATCGGTCGGCCGAATCCGGAGGGGAACACCATGTCGAACATCACCCTGAAGACCGCCGTCCGCGTCAACGGCTGGGCCAACACCGCGGTATCGAGGATCCAGAAGCGCTACGAGACCGCGGACCGCGGCCAGACGGCGTTCGAGTACCTCGGCATCATTCTGGTGGTCGTCGCGATCATCGGGGGCATGGTGGCTTCGGGGATCGGCGCGGCGATCACCGCTCGTATCACCGGGCTGGTGACCTCTCTCACCGCTGGTTGATGGCTACGCGCCAACGCGGCCAGGCAGGGCAGGCCTTCCCCATCTACATTGTGATGGTGGCGGGCCTGCTCTTCCTCGCGTTCGCCCTCTTCGCAGTCGGTCAGGCCTCGGCGGCGCGCAACGGCGCCCAGGGGGCCGCCGACGCAGCCGCGCTCGCAGCCGCCCAGGATGCCCGCGAGGAGTTGAGGGTGCCGTTCCTCCAAGCCCTGCGGGAGCCTGACGGTCTCAACGAGTTCCTGGGTGGTGCTCAGAATCCCGGACTGGGACGTGAGGAAGCCGATCGGCTGGCAGCCAGAAACCGCTCGGAGGTTACCGGCTTCTACTGGCGGCAGGGGTTCTGGCAGGACAGGGTCACTGCCAGAGTCAAAACGCTTTACACCGTCGGCAATTCGGTGCTCCCGTCGACCAAGGACCGGCATGCTACGGCGTCTGCGACGGCAGTAGTCGAGTTCCGGTGCAGCTTGAAAACGACGCCGAAGCCGACCGACCCCCGACAGGGTGATGGCGACGAGAAGGACAAGGACGACTCGAAGGGCACGCCCGGCCCGTTCGAGTTCACTTGTGATGGGCGGCCCGTCATTATCGACCTGGATAGCAGCGACCCGTTGGCCGAACTGAGTAAGTTGATCTTTGCCGTGCACCTGATCGACGACTGATAGCCAACGACGAGTAGAGGAATCAGAATTCATGAGCATTCGGCGCACTGCGAAGTCCAGAAGGGTAGTGGCGGCTGTCTCGATGGCAGCCGCATTCGCCCTTGCCGCGACCGCCTGCGGAGGCGACGACGGCGGAGGAGAGACCTCGCAAGCGGGCGCGTCGTCATCGTCCTCGAAGCCCTCTGATGACGGTGCGAACGGTGCAGACGAAGACACCGCCGCAGGGGACAACGTGGACACGAATGCGAAGCTCGCCGAGGCCAAGGGGCAGGGAGGCCTTACGTTTGTCGTCAACCAGGTCAAGCGTGACTCCGGCGGATTCGTCACGGTTCAGGGAACGATCAAGAACGAGGGCGATCAGCCGAAGAACTCGGGAGGCTGGGGCGGTTCGGAGAGTGCGGTCGTAGCGGCGAACCCCAACTCGGTCGCCGGCGCCACGCTTGTGGACAAGGTGGGCAAGAAACGCTATTACGTCCTCCGGGACACGGAATCGCGATGCCTTTGCACGACGGGCATCCTGCCGCTCCAGCCCGGTAAGTCGACGCCGGTCTTCATGCAGTTCCCGACGCCTCCGGCGTCCACGAGTGAAGTCGACTTCACCTTGCCGACGTTCGCCACCACATCTCTGAAGATCTCTTAGTGATGGCCGAGATGAACAGCACGCATACGCGGCACCGGCCCCGACGTATTCCTGGCCGCGTCGCCGCAGTGGCACTGCTGTTGGCGGGTACCACCGTCTTCGGCACCACGAACGCGTTGGCCGACGACGGCCCGAGCGTCCCGCCCGGGACGGAGGCCTCGTCCGAGCCGCCCGTCAAGCTCGACGGCGACGACCCCGACCTCAAGATGCCCGACGGAGGCACCCTCGCCCCTGGCAAGGTGCTCGACATCATTCAGGTGGTCGAGGACCAAGGCGGGGAGGAGCGCCGTGAGGACACGAACGCGGACATCAAGTTCGCCCTTCAGGCAGAGGTTCTGTTCGGCAAGGACAGCGCGAAGTTGAGCGCCGAGGCCAACTCGCGTATCGCCGGGATTGCGGCTGAGGCCAAGAAGCAGAACGCCACCAAGGTCCGGGTATTCGGCTTCACGGACAACCTCGGCTCCTCGGCCCACGGAGACGTGCTGTCGAAGCAGCGTGCCGAGGCGGTGAACAGGGTTCTGTCCAGCGAGCTCGACGCGACCGTCACCTTCGAGATCCGCGGCTACGGCGAGCAGTACCCGATCGCCGACAACAGCACGGAAGAGGGCCGGAAGAAGAACCGCCGAGTCGAGGTCTCCTTCCCGCGCGGAGGCTCCTCCTGATCCGACGGCGAGACCAGGGGGGCTTAGCCGGGTAGGTGCGGCGCACCACTGCGCCGCACCCCCATCAGAGCAATGATGGGCTGGGAGCCATGGGCCCAACCCCCCGGATACTGGTGCCCTCCGGCGAGCGGCGCTTCCGCCAGAACTGAACGGTACTCACATTCCCCGAGTGGTTTCGCTTTGCTCGGGGAGTCACTGATCCAGTGGGCGCAGCCGATCATCGTGTCACCGGTCCGCGAGGTCGTGGATGGTTGCAGTGCCGAAGCGGACGACCCAGGTACCGCTGATGGGGAAGGTTTCCTCCGAGCGGGCCTTGAGACCCTCAACGTCCAGGCCGGCTTGCCACGCCGTGATCACACCAGACACGGCAAGATCATCTCAGCTGTCGCCCATGCGCTCTGGCCCCTCGCGGCCGGCTTCGTCCGCTTTCAGCAGCGGCGTTCGTCTGGTTGCCTCGGCGGCGGTGGGGTGCAAGCCAGGAGCGCGGGCAGAGGAAACAGCATTGCGCCCTGGGTGATCGGCATGGATGCTGGCTCGCCGGAGGTACTGAGGATGACCAACGTCGTGTTAAAGCTGTCAGCCCGTGATTTGGTGCACGGGGACCTAGCGTCGTGTGGGTGGGCAGGGTCTGACCACCACCTGGCCGGCGTCACCAAGCAACTGGAGCGTGTCCGGGTCGGCGAAGTCGACTACCTTGCGGTCTGCCCTGCAACGGACATCCCTGTGGCGAAAGGCGGCGTCGACTACCAGGTCAAAAAGGGAGTCGGCACTTTGTGGCAGCTGGCAGTCCACCCCGCCTTGCAGTCGTGCGGGATCGGTACGTTCCTTGTTGAGGCCGCGGAACTGCGGATCAGGAACCGCGGTCTGTGGCAGGCCGAGCTCGGTGTGGAGGAAAGCAACCCCCGGGCACGTGCGCTGTACGAAAGGCTGGGTTATGTCGCGTATGACCGCCAACCGGACTCGTGGGACGAGCAAGCCCCTGATGGATCGTTGCGGCGCTACGAAACGATGTGCACGTTGATGCGGAAGGAACTCGCGTAGGCTCCGGGATCCCTCAGCGGACGGCAGCATCCAAGATCATGTCGTCAACAGGTCCGGGCGTCGTCCTCCGAGGAGCGCGACCAGACTCTGCGGCACGGTGTAACCGACGGCGAGAGGGTCCAGTCATGGCGATGCAGCCCGAAGGGCACGAGATACCCCTGACGATCTTTACGGGACAAGCTTCAGGCACGGCGATGGCACTGGCTACCCGACGGTGGCACTGGTCGTACGGAGACCGCTACTGGGTCTTGGAGACAGGAGTGACAGCCGCCCACAACGGGTCCGGGGAAGCAGACCTCGCACCCGTACCGGAAGCACCTGGGCACCGGGCGCCGGCCGACGACATCGTTACAGCAGGTGGTCGGCTTTCCCCGCCTTGATGTCGCGGATCATCTGCTGGAGCGACTCGCGGCTGTCGGTGAGGAAGTGCTCCTCGGCGCCGAGGACCGCGATGAAGCCGTTGCCCTCCGAATCCGTTCCGAGCCTGAAGCAGTTGTTTCCCTCACCGCAGAAGGCCTCTTCCCAGTCGATCTCTGACATCTCGAACCGTCCTCAGAGTTGGCTTGCTATGGCGTGGATGAAATCTCGTGATTCGACGGAGGAGAGCGAAGCCCGCTCCATCCAGTCCAGATGCGCGCGGTACTTGGTCAGCTGCCCATCTGCGTGCATGAACTCAGGACCATGCGCTGAGTCGAGCTGAAGGGTGTCGAGCTGGGGTACGACGCCGTGGGCATAGAGGAGCGCGTGTCCGGCTCCCGGAAAGGCTCCACGGCTGATGGGAACCACGCGGATGTCGATGTGATCGCGCTCGGAGGCAACGCAGAGGTGGCGGAGCTGAGTCTGGGTGACCTGCCTCCCGCCGAACTGCATGCGTAGAGCGGCTTCATGGACGTACCCGATATAGGGGACAGGCGATTCGCGGTCGAGCACCTGCTGTCTCTCCATCCGGTGGGCCACTCGCAGTTCGACCTCCAGTCGTGACAGCGCGGGCAGTACGGCGCCGAAGACCGCGCGGGCGTACGCGTCGGTGTGGAGCAGGCCGGGAAGGTGGACAGTCTGCGCGGTACGCAGTCGCGTCGCATGCCATTCGAGTTCCGCGATGTCCAGGAGTCCCGAAGGGAGCGTGCCCCGGTACTGTTCCCACCAGCCGCGTTCGCGCTGCTCCGCCATCTCCGCCAGGGCCTTGACGTAGGCGTCGTCGGCGCAGGAGTAATTGCAGGCGAGCGTCCGTACGCGAGCGGGTGCGACCGGGCGGACTCCGACCTCCATGTTGGAGACCTTCGTCCGGTCCACCCCAAGCAGGCCGGCCGCATAAGCAGTAGTTGCTTCGGCGGCGAGTCGCATCTTACGTAGCTCGGCTCCCAGCCGTCTCTGCCGCTCGGTGGGGGTTGAACTGCTGGGCATAGTTCCCTTCTTCCGCCGATGGTGGTGGACACAGTCTGTCTCTCCATGGGTGTGCCAGTCCAGAAGTTGAGAGGCAATTGCCTCCACTGTGGTGACACAGGTGCCACCCCCGCGCTACTTTAGGTAACGCACCGCTCACGCGCCGACGAGCAAGAAGTGCATCGCGCGGTCCTGCCCGAACCCTCCTTCCCTGGGAGGGGCGGTCCCGCGCCAGGGAGACAGGCCACTGCTCGTCCGTCACCCGTAAGCCATTCGTGCGCACCCATGAGGAAGAGAGACACCGCCAACTCGCCACCCTTATCAGGGGAGTCAGCCATGCACTCATCTCCACTCACCGCACTCTGCCCGGCCGCCGCCGTCTCCGAGACGTGGACGCCGCCCTCCCCACGCCCATACCTGCGCCCGAAGGGACACGCCGGGAGCGGGGGCGAGCGCCGGCTCGCGCTGAGTCTCACCCTTCCCGGCGACTTGCGAAGCGCACGCATCGCCCGTGCGGCGGCTGTCGCCGCGCTGGAGACCCGCGGGCTCAACCCGTACGTCTGGCCGGTGACGTACGCGGTCACCGAACTCGTCTCTGTCGGCGCCGGAATGAGTCCAGGCCGGGAGCTCTACGTATCCCTGCGGCACCGTGAGGACGCAGTCCGCCTCCTGGTCTGGGACCAGCACCGACACCACGCAGCACCCGATCTGGCCGCCGTCTGCGAGACGCGGCGCCGACGCGCGCTCTGGCTCCTCGCGGCGATCACAGACGATTGGGGAGGGGAGTGGGGTATGGGCGAGGCGCCGCAACCTCAGTGGGGCACCAAGTCATGGGTGATGTTGCCGCGTTGACGTTGTCCGTTGTGCCATGCCGTGGTCACATCGGCGCTGGGGAATCGGCCGCGTCCAACCACCGGCCGTCGGTGCACCGATCGCGGTTACGCGGCGGTCGGTGCCACCGGGAGCGCGGGCCGCCCGGAGGCGTCAGCCCGTCGGTCTGGCGCCGACTGGCGCGGTGAGGCCGGGCCGGACGGCGATGCCGGGCGCCATCAGCTTGACGCATGACGCATTACGCATCACGTGCGTGCTCCGGCCACCCGGTCCGTCCTGGACACCCCCGTGCCCCAGGACGGACCCGGTGGCCGGCCGTCCCGTCAGCGCTTTATGCCCACGCCCGCGAGCAGGCCGATCTCGGCATCCGCGGGCTCCGTGCCGTCGGCGGGGCCGACGGGCCGCCAGCGGTGGCAGCAGCGGAGGCCGGGCTCGATCACGTCGAGCCCGTCGAAGAAGCGGCCGATGTCCTTGTGCGAACGGAACTGCACGGGGGTCCCGGAGCTGGTGTAGACCTCCGCGACCTTGTTCCAGGTGACGGGGTCGAAGTCGGGCGTGCAGTGGTTCATCGCGAGCGCGCTGCCGACCGGCAGCGCGCTGAGCAGCCGGCGGACGATGTCGTACGGGTCGTTCGGCTCGGTGATGAAGTGCATGAGCGCGTTGAGGGAGAGGGCGATGGGCTGCTCGAAGTCCAGGACCTCCGACTCCCGCACGGCGTTCATCAACGCGTCGGGGTCCTTGACGTTGGCCTCGATATAGGTGGTGCGTCCCTGCGTCGTGCTGCGCATGAGGCGTTCCGCGTACTTGAGGACGAGGGGGTCGTTGTCCGCGTAGACGACCCGGGCCTCGGGCACCACCGACTGCGCGACCTGGTGCAGGTTGGGCTCGGTCGGGATGCCGGTGCCGATGTCGAGCCACTGGCGGATGCCGTGCTCCTGCGCCAGGACCCGGGTGGCACGGTGCATGAACGCCCGGTTCTCGCGGGCGGTCACGAAGAGGCCGGGGTGGGCCTCCGCGGCGACCAGGGCCGCCTCCTTGTCTATCTCGAAGTGGTCCTTGCCGCCGAGGAAGTAGTCGTACATCCGGGCCGAGTGCGGCCTGCTCGTGTCGAGATCCCGGCCGGCCTGCCTGGTGGTCATGTGCTCCCCTTCGTACATGTGTCTGTCAGCCCGCAGGCCGGGGACGGGACCGGTGTCGCCGTCCCTTCCGTCCGCCGCCGGTTCACCCGGCGGCCAGGTGATCGGCCATGCCCTCTTTGACCCCGCGGAGGAACGCGGCGATCTCCTCGGGCGCGTAGATCAGCGCCGGTCCGGCCGGGTCGGTCGACTGCCGTACGGCGACCCGGCCGTCGGCGAGCTTCTTCGTCTCGACGCACTGACCGCCGTTCGGCCCGCTCCAGGGACGCTCCCAGCCCTGTTCGCCCAGGTCGCGGGCCGACATTCCGTTGTAGACGCACTTGTCGGTGATCGTCACGAGTACTCCTTGCGCATGCGGTTCAAGAGCGCTCTGCTGTCCTCGGACGACGTCAGCAGCGCCATACGGGAATGCGCCTCAAGATGGGCGACGACGTCCACCCGTTGGTCCAGGTAGACGGAGGCGGACAGGATTTCGCTGTAGACGATGTCCGGCAGCTCGGGTTCCGCGAACCGGAAGTATGTGAACGGGGCACACGCGCCGGAGTGCGCACCCGCGTCGAACGACACGACGTCGAGGCTGACATGGGGGAGTTCGGACACGTCCAGGAGCCGTTCGATCTGCTCCCGCATGATGTCGGCGCTGCCTACCGTCCGGTGCAGGACGGCCTCCTCCATGACCACCCACAGCGTGGGGGCGTCCTCCCGCTCCAGCAGGCCCTGGCGGCGCAGCCGGAGCTCGACGCGGCGGGTCAGCTCCTCGTCGCTGCCGTTCGGCAGCCCGCCGCGCAGCACCGCACGGGCGTAGTCGTGGGTCTGCAGGAGGCCGGTCACGTACTGGGGTTCATACGTGCGCAGGGTCTGGGCGCCGGTCTCCAGGCTGACGTAGGCGGTGAACCAGCTGGGCACGGCGTCGCGGTAGGAGTGCCACCAGCCGGGCTCGTTGGCCTGCTCGGCCAGGTCGACGAACTCGTCTATCTCCTGGCGGTCCGCACCGAAGGTCTCCAGGAGCTTCTCCACGTAGAGAGGCTTCAGCGCGACCTCGGCCTTCTCCAGCCGGCGGATCGTCAGGGGTGTCACGCGCAGTGCCTTCGCCGCGTCCTCCAGCGAGGCCCCGGCCGCGAGCCGCATGTCCTGCAGCCGGCGTCCGAGGATCATGCGCAGGACTGTCGGCGCGCTGGTGCCGGATCGGCTTTCGCTCACGCCCAACCTCCTGAGGATTCATCAACAACACCATTCTGACAGTGGCTTGATGACGACGCCAGGGTGATACCCGCGCTGCTGAAATTATCAGGGAGTCGGTTGCAGCGTGCGTGCTATCACGCGATAGTTGACATGTGAGTGGTCAAGTCGCAGCTCTGGCACAGCATCCGGTCCGTACGGGACACGTGATGCCGATGCCGTCGTCGTCGGCACCCCACCGCAGGGGGCCCGCCCCGGCCCCCCATCGCAGGGGCCCCGCCGCCTCTCGCTCCTCGGGCCGCGGCCCGCACCCCCATACCGCGCCTGCCCCCCGCACGGCACTGGAAGGCGACACCTGTGAGTCTGCACACGTCCTCGGCCCCCGCCCCGCCCGCGACCTCCGTCTTAGCCGCGACGGTGCCCTGTCGGGAGTACTGGTTCGGCCTGCCCGCCCTGCGCACCAGCGCGAGATCCGCCCGCGACACCGTGCGGGACCGGCTCCGTGCCTGGAAGGTGCCCGGCGACACGTGCTGCGACGCGGTGCTGCTGGTCTCCGAGCTGATCACGAACGCGGTACTGCACACCGACAGCGGTCATGTCCTGTGCGGGCTCACGCTGACCGGCGACGAGCGGCGCCTGCGTATCGAACTCCACGACGAGGGCCGCACTCCGGTCCGCCCGTCCGGTCACCTCGCAGGGCCGGACGAGGAGAGCGGACGGGGCCTGCTCCTCGTACGTCAACTCGCGGACCGCTGGGGCTCCGCACGTTCGGCGCGCGCCGAAGGCAAGGTCGTCTGGGTGGAGTTGGCGGCCAACCCCTGAGGCCACGGGTACCGGCACGGCACAGCCCCCGCTACGCCCCCTGTGCGCGGCGAGGAATCCCCGTTCCTCGATGCATCGACAGAAGGCACCCATGACCCCCCACGGTGAAACCGCGACTCCTGTAGTGCTGTACGTGTGCGCCGACCGGGCCCCCCGCGCCCCCGGTGCGGCCACGCAGCGCGCCCGGACGGAGGGGCACGCGTTCGCCCGGGAACGCGGGCTGACGATCTCCGAGGTCGTCACCGACACCTACGGCGAGCCCGATCCGGCCCAGCGCAGAGGGTGGCGGCGGGTGAGACAACTGGTGAGAACCGGCCATGTCACCGAGGTGCTCGTCCGCTGGCCCAGCGCCATCGCCCCGGAGTCCGCGCCCGAATTGCGCCGCCGCGAGACCGCCTGGCTCCAGGACCGGGGCGTGCGCGTCCGCTACACCTGGGCGCCCTTGTCGTCGAAGAGCGAAGACACCCGCTGACCCGCGCGGTTGACCCGCCCCGCCGCGAGGGCTCAGGAAGTCGTCGCGGCTCGGTCGGACTCGCTGCGCAGGACGCAGAACTCATTGCCCTCGGGGTCGGCCAGGACGGCCCAGCCCGCACCGCCGGGTTCCCTGCGGTCGGTGACCAGGGTGGCTCCCAGGGCCAGCAGCCGTTCGGTCTCCTCCTCGCGCGAGGTCGTCGGGCGCAGGCACAGGTGGATCCGGTTCTTGGCCGTCTTCGGCTCCGGCACCTGGTTGAAGTGCAGCAGCGGGCCCTCCGGGAGCATCACCTGGATCTCCCGGTCGCCCGGTCCGTCCTGCGGGTGCAGCGGGCAGCCGGTCACCTCACTCCAGAAACAAGCCAGTTCATAGGCGTCCGAGCAGTCGATCGCGACGTTCTGTACTACCGAGACCATGCCCGTCAGCCTGCCTGAGCTCAGCCCGGTACGCCAGCCTGCCTGAGGTCAGCCCGGTACGCCACCTGCCTGAGCGCAGCCCGCTCCGCCGGCCGTGGCGGGCGCGTTGACAGGTGTCCTGCGGATACGTGTAATGGACGCGGTGTCGCGTGACGCCGGCCAAAGAGCAGTGGGCCGGCCGGTGATCGGGCGAGCACCCTTCACTCAGGGGTCCGTCATGAGTTCACACTCCGCGCCCTGCACCTGATCGAACGCCACCGCACCCCTGCAGCAGCAGAGGCTGTGCGGTCGCTTCGTCCTGGGCACGTCACCACACCACACGCCATGACCGCAGTCACTGCGGAATCACTGAAGCTCCGGAGTCACACATCCGTATGCCCACGTCCTTCAATGAAACGATCATCGAGGAGTTCCGCGCCAACGGGGGCAAGGTCGGCGGCCCCTTCGAAGGCGGCGACCTCCTCCTCCTGACGACCACCGGCGCCAGGTCCGGGACCGAGCGGACCACCCCGCTCGGCTACGTCCGGCACGGCGAGCTGATCCTGCTCATCGGCTCCGGCCTCGGCGCGCCGAGCCACCCCGGCTGGTACCACAACCTGCTCGCGCACCCGGTGGTCCGGGTGGAGATCGGGACCAGCACCTTCCAGGCCCTCGCGGTCCCCGCCGAGGGGGACCGGCGCGACGAACTGTTCGCGCACGCGGTGAGGCGCGCCCCCGGTTACGGCGACTACCAGGCGCGGACGGAGCGGGTGCTGCCCGTCGTCGTACTGGAGCGCGCCGACCCCGACGGGTGGGTGCCCGGTGAGGTCCGCACCCTGGCCGACAAGGTCATGGAGGTCCACACCTGGCTGCGCGGCCAGGTGCGGCAGGTGGCGGCGGAGGCGGACGCCCACTTCGCCGGGCGCGCGGACCCTCGCGGACCGGGCGGGCCGCCGGCCCCGAGCCTCGGGCTGCAGATCAGGCAGCGCTGCCTGGCCTTCTGCCAGGCCCTGGAGTTCCACCACACCAGCGAGGACGGGCACCTGTTCCCCGGCATCGCGCGGTACCACCCCGATCTGGGGAACACCTTCGCCCGGCTGGACGACGAACACCGCGCCGTCGCCCGGATCCAGGCGGCGCTCGCGGAGTTGCTCGCCGGCATCGCGATCGCGGAACCTGTTCGTTTCCGGGCCGAGTTGGCGCGGATGTCGGCGGAGCTGAACGCGCACCTCGACTACGAGGAGGAGACGATCGTCCCCCTGCTGGCCGACGTGCCCTGGCCGCCCGCCCCTCCCGCGAACGCGGCCACCGGTCCGAGCTGACCTGAGCCGGGGCCGCTCGTTCGGCTCGGGCCGGTAGGTTCCGGCTCGGGCCGGTAGGTCAGTCCGGCGCGGCCGGGGTCCGCTGCCGCACCAGCGGCAGGTGCACCTCGTCGACGATCTCGACGAGGACGTCGTCCGGTGCGGCCGGATACCGGGGCGCGGGGCACGGAGACCGGGGCGCGGAGGGGCTGGAGATCGTCGAGTACGACAAGGACGGCCGCCCCGTCCGGCTGAACGGCGAGTACACCCGCGACGAGGCCGGTCAGGCCGCCTACCTGCGCGAGCTGCTGGAGGTCTTCGAGGCCGGGGGCGTCGACAGCGCCCTCGTGTTCACCTTCGCGCTCTACGACCATGTGCACCGCCCCGACGGCAGTCCCCGGGGCGACCTGGGTCTGGCCGGCTACGGCATCGTCAAGGTGTACGAAGACCGCCTCGACGCCACCGGTCCCCTGCTGCCGTGGGAGCCGAGGCCGCGTTCACCGCCGTCGCGGACCACTACCGGGAGCGCTGACGGCGGACGGAGCGGCGTCCGGCCGCAGCGCAGGCGCCCCTGTCCCGGACCCGTGACTTGCCTCGAAACCGTGCGCGACCCCGCCCCGGTCCGTCGTGGCCTGCACCAGCAGTCTCAGTGCCGCCTCCGAGGCCGAACCGGCGGCGGTGGTCACCACGACCAGGGACTGTTCGGGCTCTGCCGGTGCCCGCAGCGTCTGCTGGGTGACCGTCAGGGAGCCGACGAGCGGATGCCGCAGCTCGTACTCGGCGGTATCGCACGCGCGCACCCGGTGATCGGCCCACATGCCCGCGAACTCGGCGCTCCCCGTCGTCAGTTCCCCGATGAGCGAGGTCAGCCGGGCGTCCTGCGGATGCCGTCCCGCGACCAGCCGCAGATTGCCGACCACGGCCCGCGCCTTCGCCGTCCAGTCCACGTACAGCTCGCGGACGTGGGCGTCCAGGAAGACCAGCCGCGCCATGTTCGGCCGGTCCGCCGGGTGTTCGGGCCCGGCCGGGTCCACATGCCCGGCCAGCAGCGCGTGCCCCGGGGCGTTCCAGGCCAGTACGTCGCTGCGCCGGCCGGTCACCACGACGGGCACCTCGCCCAGGGACCGCACCAGTTCGCGCACGGCCGGGGCCACCCGCTCGGCCGGGGGCCGCCGGGCCGGCACCCGGTGCCGGCAGGCGGTGGCCAGGTCCCGCAGGTGCTGCCGTTCGGTCTCCTCCAGACGCAGGGCGCGGGCGATCGCGTCCAGGACCTCGACGGAGGCGTGACAGGACACCCCCTGCTCAAGACGCGTGTAGTACGAGGCACTGACGCCGGCCAGCAGGGCCAGCTCCTCACGCCGCAGTCCCGGAACCCGTCGCCGGTCCCCGTAGGTCGGCAGCCCGACGTCCCGGGGCTGCAACTGGGCCCGCCGTGCCTGGAGGAAGGTGCCGAGCTGTCCGTGAGCGTCCATGCCCCGAGTATCCAGCGCCCGGCCCGAGGCAGCCTGCCCCTGCCGGGGATAGGCAGAGCCGGGGCTGGTTGCCCACCGCCGCCCGGACACACAGTGGGGCCAGGAGCGAACCCGGCCGCCGGACCGCGGAACAGGCCGCCCCACCCCACCCCACTCCACCACTCCACGCAAGGAACCCACGTGTCCGCGAAGTTCGCACGCAACGCACTGGCCGCCGCCATCGCGACGGTCACCCTCACGGTCGGCTGGGCCGGCTCGGCCACGGCCGCCACCGCGCCCCTGTCACACGCCCGGATCACCCAGCACTTCGATCCGGACAGCAAGCAGATGCCGGAGAACATCGTCCTGGAGCCCGACGGCCGCATCGACCTCTCCCTCTCCGCCGCACGCCAGATCGCCCAGGTCGGCCGCGACGGCAAGGTGCGGGTGCTGGCGACCCTGCCCGTGCCGGCCGACGACGGCGTGAACACCCCGGCCCTCGGCTTCCCGCTGGTCACCGGCCTGGTCAGGGACGCGCACGGCACGCTGTACTTCCTCTACGCCACGGGCACCGCAGACCTCACCGGCGTCTGGCGGCTCACCCCCGGCGGCCACCCGGAGCGGATCGCCGCGCTGCCCGCCGACGGACTGCCCAACGGACTTGCACTGGACTCCGGCCGGCTCTACATCACCGACTCGGTCCGGGGCGTCATCTGGCGCGTACCGGCAGGCGGCGGCCGCGCGACGGTCTGGGCGGACGGTGCCGAGCTGGCCCCCACCAGCTTCCTCGGCGCCAACGGTCTGAAGGTGCACAACGGCGCCGTCTGGGTGTCCAACCTGGACAAGGGCACCGTCCTCAGCTACCCGCTGCGGCACAACGGCACGGCGGGCCCCGCCCGGGTCAGGGCCGCGCAGCTGGCCGGAATCGACGACTTCGCCTTCGTCGGCCGCGGCAACCGGATCCTCGCCGCCCTCAACCAGACCGGCGAGGTCGCCCTGATCGAGCCCGACGGCAGCCACACCATCGTGCTCGACTCCCAGGACGGGCTGCAGAACCCCACGGCCGTCGCCGTACGCGGCGACACCGCGTACGTGACCTCGGCCGCCTATCTCACCGGACAGGACCCCAACCTGCTCACCGCCCGTATCCGCGATCACCACTGACGACCCCGTCGCGACCGGGTACCGGAGTAACGGCGGCGAACCGGAGCAGAAGAGGATAGGCAGCACAGGGCGTCTCCCGCGTCCCCCCGCCTCCGCGCGGCGGGAGGCGCCCCGGCTGTGCCGCCCGCCCTCCTACGTCCCCCGGAGACCCATCCGTGTTCAGCAAGACAAGCGACACCGCCACCGGGGCGCCGCCCCGGGCCACCGGGCATCCCGGGCCCGCGCGGCGCTGGTCCGTCGCGCTGCGGCGGACGCCCGTCTCCCTGTGGAACGACGACCTCTCGGACTGGGCGGCTGCCCTGACGTACTACGCCATACTCGCGCTGCTCCCGGCGCTCCTGGTGACGGTCTCCGTCATCGGGCTGGCCAACCCCCGGGCCACCGACGCGCTGATCGCGGACATCACCGCCTTCGCACCGGCGGAGTCCGGCGCCGCGCTGCGCCAGCCGCTCGTGGCGGCCACGCAGCAGCGGACGGCGGTGTGGCTGCTCGTCGCGACCGGGACCCTCAGCGCGGTCTGGTCCGCGTCCAGCTACCTGGCCGTGTTCCGGCGGGCGCTGCACGCGATGCACGGGGTACCGGACACCCGGCCCGCCCTGCGCAAGGCGCACATCATCGTGGCTACGGCGATCGGGCTGCTGCTGCTCCTGATGACCAGCGCGTTCGCCCTCGTGCTCTCCGGACCGCTGGCCCGCTGGCTGGGGCACCGGATCGGCCTGGCACACCTGGGGGACGCGGTGTGGGCGGTACTGAAGTGGCCCGTGCTGCTCTGTCTGGTCGCCTGCCTGATCACGGTCCTCTTCCGGACCGGCCCGGCATCGGCACGCGGATCGCGCCGGGCCCTGCCGGGAGGCGTACTGGCAGCGCTCCTGTGGCTGGTCGCCTCCGCGGGGTTCGCGCTGTACGCGACGTACATCGGCTCCTACAGCCGGCTGTACGGGTCACTGGCCGGGCTGGTGGTGTTCCTGATCTGGGTGTGGTTCACCAACCTGGCGCTGCTGACGGGCGCCCAGTTCAACGTGGAGCTGAACCGGGTGGGGCGCGCGGGCATCCGCCCCCCGACCGACGGCCACGACGGGACCGAGGACGGCGCCGCGGGCGGAAACACGGGCCAGGACCCCTAAGGGCTGTGAGGTTGGCTGACGTGAGTGCGCGGGGCGGAGTTGCCGATATGCCGGACCGACCGGACTGAGGGCCACGGTCCGCCGTGGTGACGGCGGGCGTCGGATCGCGGGTGGGCTACCCTGCGCGGCATGGACGGACAGTTCACCGGCTGGCCGGAGCAGGCGATGGACGTGTTGTGGCAGCTCCAGGGCGAACCGAGCCACGCGACCCGCGAGCGCTGCCGCGCGGACCGTGAGCGCCTGGTCCGGCAGCCGATGATCGCCCTGCTCAACGAGGTCGCGGACGCCGATCCCCGGTACGAGGACTTCTCCGTCTGGCACTACCGCAGCGACTCCTGGTGGTGGCAGCACCAGAGCGCGGTGATCCGGCTCGGCCGAAAGATCGAGATTGGTCTCCGGTTCTCGCTGTCCGGCCTGCGAATCCAGGGCGCCTGGTGGTACCCCGATCCCGGCCAGGTGGACATGTTCCGCAGAGCCGTGGCCTCCGAGGGGAGCGGCCGCGAACTGTCCGCCCTCGTCGAGGACGTGCGGAAGAAGGGCTACGACATCTCCGGGGACATGATGAAACGCCCCCCACGGGGCTATCCGGCAGACCACCCCCGGACGAACCTGCTGCGCCACCGTTCTCTGGTTGCCGCCGGACTCCTCGGATGCGAGGAGTGGTTGCACACCCCCGAGGCGGTCGACCGAGTCCTCTCGGCCGCCGCTGACCTGGACGCTCTGCTGATGTGGCTGGTCTCCCACGTGAAGCGTGCCGCCTGACATCACGGATTCCGCGTGGTCCGGTGGTCTCCTGCGGCGGGTGCGGGTGCGTGCGGCGCAGGTCTTTACCCGGCCGGGTTGCTGTTCGAGAGTGGGGTGCGGGCGGCGATGAGCGTGATGTCGTCGCGGGTGTCGCCGAGTTCGTCGGTCAGCTGCGCGCAGAGCTGGGCGAGCGGCAGGTGCCGGTGGGTGGTGACCTGCTGGCGCAGGCGGGTCATCCCGGTGTCGAGACTCTGGGACCGCGATTCGATCAGCCCGTCGGTGTAGAGCAGAAGGGTCGCGCCGAAGGGGAGCCGGATATCGGCGGTGGGGCGCTCCGTGTCGGGGCGGACGCCGAGCAGGAGCGACTTCCCGCCGGTGAGGTAGGTGGCACTGCCGTCCGCGGTGATCAACAGGGGCGGCGGGTGCCCGGCCACCGACCAGGCCAGGTTCCAGGAGCCCGTGCCGTCGGGTCTCAGCCGGGCGAGGACGGTGGTGGCGGAGTCGGCGAGGGCCAGCCGGGACTGGGCCGTGTCCAGGCGTCGCAGGATCTGGCCCGGGCTCTCTTCCGGGCGGTCGACGGCCAGGGCGCGGAGCATGTTGCGCAGCTCGCTCATCCGCGAGGCGGCCTTGATGTCGTGTCCGGTGACATCTCCGATGACCAGGGCGGTGTCGCTGCCTTGCAGGGGGAACGCGTCGTACCAGTCGCCGCCGACTTCCGCGGCGTGCTGAGCGGGCCGGTAGTGCGCTGCCAGCTCCAGTCCGGGAACATCGGGCAGGTCGGTGAGCAGAGCGCGCTGGAGCGTGGCGGCGATATCGGCCTGGGCCGCGTGCAGGCGGGTGTTGTCGAGCCCCAGCGCTGTGCGGCGGGCCACTTCCTCCGCCACGGCCTGGTCCGCCTCGTGGAACGGCGGGCTGGCCGCGGAGCGGCTCAGTGTCAGGGCTCCGAAGGTGGTGGCGCGCAGTCGTAGCGGGACCACGAGGGTCTCGGCCGCTTCCACCACACCGAGCAGGTCCGCGTCGAAGCCGTCGGCGGGCGGGGCGACGTGCTGGACTCCGGCACCCCGCATCACTCGCCGCAGTGCGTCGGTATGGGCGGGCGCGTCGGGAAGGGAGTGGGCGTCGGAAGGGTGTGTGGGCAGCATGTCCGGTGTGTGGTGGGCCCATACTCTGCGTTCGGGCGTGCCGCTCTCACCGAGGTGGATGACCGCGGTGTCCGCCAGGCGTGGCACCAGGAGCCGCACCAGGCGGCGCAGCGCTTCGTCCGCGTCCAGGGTGCTGACCATGGCCAGGGTCAGTTCGCCGAGCCAGGCGTTCTCCGCGAGGTCGTATTCGGCCTGCTCCCGCATCGTCTCACTGTGCGCGTAGCGGTCCGCTCGCTGGCCGTCACGCTCACGCTGCGCTGAGGCGTCCTGGAAGATGACCACCGCTCCGGTGCCGTGTCCGGCCCCGGGGGGCAGCGGGGCCGCGCTCCACCAGACCTGGAGTGCGCTGCCGTCCGCCCGGAGCAGGACCGCCCGGTCGCCGCTGGAGCGTTTGCCCAGGGCGACGTCTTCGAGGACGGAGCGCTGGGCGGGCAGGCCGAGACCGTCGCCCGGGTGGGGGTGCATGGCGTGGTGCGCGTTGACACCGACCAGAGTGCCCTGGGCGTAGCCCAACAGGCGCTCCGCCCAGGGGTTGCAGGCGATTACCACGCCTTGGGAATTCACGGCGTACATTCCGGCGCCTGCGCCGACGAACAGCTCGGACATCAGCGCATCGCCCACCAGGGGGACGGCGGTTGCACCCACTTCAGAGCTTTCCATCCGGCTCTCTTTTCCCGTCGCTCACGGGGTAAACAGCAGGCCGAAGGCGTGCGGGGGATATCAGGAGGCCCAGGAAGCGAGAGCGGCGTCGACGTCGGGGAAGACGCTGATCACCTCATCCAGGCCGCTCAGGTTCAACAGCCGGCGCACCTGCATTCCTGCCCCGGCCAGTCGCAGGCCGCCCTTTTCCACTTCGGAGTTGCGCACCCCGTAGACCAGTACTCCCAGGCCGGCGGAGTCCATGAACGTGATGCTCTGGACATCCAGCACGATCTGAACTCGGCCTTCGGCGATGAGTCCGTCGAGTGCCGCCCGGATCGCGGGAACCAGATCGCGACCGACGTCGCCCGAAATGGTCAACACCGCACATCGCCCGGAGCTCTCGGACACTTGCACGCTGGACGTCGGAACCAGCACGGCGGTTCCTCCTCCCCCTGGGATACACCGATCATCGCACCCGACGACGGGACCGGACGGCTTCTTCCCGGCCGGGGAAAGGCAGTGGGGGCAGTCGGCACCCGCAGCCGGGGGACTGTGCTCGGCGTTCAGGGACGGTGCGGGAGAGGTCTGGCCAGGATGTGGGTTACGGGTCTGTAGTGTTCCTCGCCGTCGGCCGCACCGAGTTGTCTGTGCAGCCCCGCGAGTCCTCTGGCCAGTGCCCTGCGCTCGGTGGAGGGCATGGTGTCGATGGCCCGGTGGAGCATGCTGTCGCGTTGTTCACGGATGCGCTGGAGATGACGCTTGCCTGTGGGGGTCAGCCGCAGGGCGACCTCACGGCCGTTGTCGGGGCAGGGCAGGCGTTCCAGGAAGCCGATGGCCTGCAATCGGTCGCACATGCGGGTCACCGTCGGCGGGGCGGAGGCGAGTTGTTGGCACACCGTGCGCATCCGTATGCCGTCCTCGCGGTCGACGAGGTACATCAGGCGCAGTTGGGACGTGGAGCCGGGGGCGGTGCCGCGGCTGGTGGAATTCCTGGCGTGCTCCCACATCACGTCGAGGAGTTCGGTGATGCTGCTGGCGGACTGGATCGCCTCGTGCCAGATCCTGTTGGGGGCGGCATCCGGTTCAGTCATGATCACCCGTCGGTGGTGTGCTTCTGCCCGGTGGTCGCCCGGCAAGGTCTCAGGTGGTGCCGTCAGGGCCGGTGGGGCGGGCCGCCCCCACATTCTCCTCTGATACCGAGGGCTTTGCGACGCCGTTGGAGAGAGGTGCTGTGAGGTAATCGAGGGTACCGGTGATCACCAGGATCCGGTCGAGCCCGGCAGTGCGGTCGTCCAGGTGAAGCCGCACCCCGGCCGCGGAGGTGCGGCGGAGGATCATCAGCAGGGTGGACAGGCCGGTGGAATCGACTGAACCGAGCCCGCCGCAGTGCAGATGGAGGTCCTTCAGGCCGGGCCGTGCGGAGAGCTGCGTGGTGACCTCCTGGAGGAGGACGCCGGCGTTGTCGAAGTCGAGGTCGCCGTGGAGCTCGATGCGTAGCCTGTCCCGGGTGTCGACCGTGGTCAGGCGCAGGTGTGCGGGGGGCGGTGTGTTCATACGGTGGTCCCGGCGGCGGTGGCGCGGGGGGCGGCGAGGGCCTCGGTCCCGCGCTGGAGGATCCGGACGGCCCGCGGGAAGTCCTTGAGTTCACCGATCAGCAGGTTCAGGGCCGGCGGCAGGCTCTGCACGGGTACGCCGCGTGCGTCGAGGATGTGTGCGGTCCAGGTGATGAACCAGGTGAAGAGTGCCTCGTCGTCCAGGTAGAGGGCGGTGGTCAGGAACTCCACGATGTGCGCGAGGTCCTCCGCCGTGCGCTCGCGCTGGAGGTCGTCGTAGGCGGCCATGGCCGGGAACGCCGCTTCCAACGCGTTGAAGACGGTCCGCACCAGGGAGGCGCTGTTGCGGGCGACGAGGGTGTACTCCTGGTCGCCCAGGTGCGGCAGGTCGTCGAACTGCTGGTGGTCGGGGAGCGGGCGCGACAGCGGACCGTGGGCGAGGCGGTCGGCGGCGCTACGGGCGTCGGGTGCCCAGGCGTCGGCGCCCAGCAGCTTCGCGTACTGGCCGGTGGGTCCGAAGGCGGCGCCTCCGACGAGGACGGGGACGCCGATGGCCTGGCACGCGGTGATCGCGGCGTGCGCGGTGGGCAGCCGGGTGGCGATCGAGCCGGAGAGGGCGACCGCGTCGGCGCTGGTGGTGTGGAGGTGGGCTATGAGGTGCGGGGAGGGGACCTGGGCGCCGAGGTAGTCCACTCTCCAGCCGCGCAGTTTCAGCACTTCGGTCAGAAGGCGGGCCGGCAGGGCGTGCCACTCGCCGTCCACGCAGGCGACCGTGATCCGGCCGCGGGTGACGGCGGTGCGGGCGGCGGGGTGCACGCTCACCGCGCCGACGGCCCGTTCGTTGATGGCGGTCGCCGCGTGCTCCTGGGCGACGGTCATGCGGTTGGCCGCCCATTCCTCCCCGACCTTGCCCTGCACCGTCGCGATCACATCGAGCAGCACGCTCTCCGGGTCGGCGCCCTCGTCAAGTGCGCGCAGGAGCAGCTCGGTGGCAGCGTACTCGTCGGAGGCGGCGACGGCGTCCCACACGTCATCCGCCAGTTGCCGGAGATGTGCGTCGTGCGGAAGGCGGGGTGCGGTGTTCGTACTCATGCGGTGAACCTGCCCCGTGTGTGCCCGTTGACCGCGCTCAAGTGATGAGTGCGCGGGGCGGAGATCACGACGACGGCCATGTCGTCGTGCCGCCGTCCGCCGAGCCATTGCGCGGCCAGCATCTCCACGTGCTCCGCGATTCCTTCGGCAGGCATGCCCGCGCACCCGGCGAGCGCGCGCTTGAGACGCTCTTCACCGAACATGTCATCGCCCATCGGGCCGCCCTTGGCCTCGGTGATGCCGTCGGTGTAAAGGACGCAGGATTCTCCGGGGGCCAGGGACACCGCTGCGGTTCGGGCGAAGACGTCGGGCATGGCTCCGATGAGGGCGCCGGCGGTGTCCGCCTCCTCGACCCCGCCGTTCGCACGGATGATCAGAGGGGCCGGATGGCCGCCGCTGGTCAGCTTGAGGTCGACCTCGTTGCCCCGGCGCGTGGCGGAGGCCAGCACCAAGGTCACGAACTGGGTGTGGTGCGAGCTGAGCAGGGCGGTGTTCAGCAGGCCGAGCATGCGCTCGTGGTCGTCCGCCAGGGGCAGCAGTGCGTGGAGCGTGTTGCGGATCTTGCCCGTCAGGACGGCGGCCTCCAGGCCCTTGCCGCACACATCCCCCAGTGTGACGAGGGAGGCATTGCCCTCGACGGCGGCGGGGTGCACGTCGTAGAAGTCACCGCCGATGCGCTCGTGGTCCTCGGAAGGACGGTACCGCCCGGCGAAGTCGACTCCGGAGATCTGGTGCAGGGCCGGGGGCAGCAGCTCACGCATCAGCACGTCGGTGATCGCGGTCTGCTCCGCGTACAGGCGGGCCGCCGACATCGCGGCCCCGGCGCGTGCGGCGAACAGCCGGGCAAAGACCTCCTCCTCGTCACTGAACGCGGCGCTCTCCGCCTTGCGCAGCAGGACCAGAGCTCCGGCCGGAACACCGTGTCCGGGCAGCGGAGTGATCACGATCGAGCCGACCGGCCCGAATCCCTCGGGCACCATCCAGCGTGGCGCCACCGCCGGATCGATCCACCGCGAGGGCACCGGCGGGAACCCGCGCAACGCCTCACCGAGCCCCGGCACATCATCCGGATCCACCGTCTCCTGCGACAACGTCGGGGCACCACCGCGCAGACAGGTCACCACCGGCAGCCGATGCCCACGGGCAGGTGCGATGGCCAGCGCCGCATCGGCCAGGCTCTCGGCCGCCATCTGCGCGGTCACATCCATGCAACGCCCCAGATTGAGGGAGGAGAGCAGGGCACTGGACGACTTCGCGAGGAACGCGGTCCGCTCCCGCTCCATGTGCAGGGCTTCCCGCACAAGCTGGTGATCGGTGTCATCGATCAGCCACCACGCCACCGAGCCGTCCTCGCGCACAGTCGGGTGCGCCTGGAAACGGCACCCGGCGATCGAACCGGACAGCGGACCGTCCGGGACGGCGCGAGGACCTGGGTGTCCCAACTCGTGATGAGCGGTGGCGAGCCAGGCCGGCACCGCGTCCGTCAGAGGTGTCCCGCGGGCCGCCGCGGGCAGGAGGAACCCGGCGGCCTCGTTACGCCACTCGACAACGCTCTGTGCGTCAGCGACCAGCACCGGACACGGTGCTCGCCCCCAGAGAGGATCCGGGTCCGTAACCGCGACGGTTTGCGCTTGGGTGGAGACCAAATATCGAGGACCCGCTGAGCGAATCCCTCACCTCATCAAGTAGACGGAATGGTTGCCTACAGGCAACCATCTCCTGCGGAACAGCCCCCTGGCAACCAGCCGCATCCCGGACGCGGATGCACACAACCAGCCTTATCCCGCACCGACATGCACACCGGCGCCGGATGTGAGGATGACCACCGGACTGCTGACGACGACCGCACCGGGGTGTTTCGCGGTGCGCGTGCCGGGCTCGGCCGAGTTGGCTCGCCGGCAACGGCAAGTCGGCTTCACTCTTTTCGCGAGCAGGTTGCAGATCATTTGTTCGACTCTGTAAAGATTGCCGTGTGGCAACTGAGAGAGAGCCCTCGTCGCGTGGGCCAGAAGAAGTGACTGCGGTCCTGGAGACCGTCGGCGACGGTGTCGTACTGGTCCGGGTCCGCGGCAGCCTGGACGGCTGGGCGGGCTCCGCCGAGTTGGTCGAAGCGCTGACGGGAGTGGCCGACGGCGGAGGGCGGCGGACCGTGGTGGATCTGTCCGGCGTGGACTTCGCCGACTCAGCGGGTCTGCACGCCCTGTTGCACGGCCAGCGCAAGCACGACCAGGCAGGGGTGGCCCTGGTGGTGGCCGGTCCGCTGAGCACGAAGGTGCGCCGCCTGTTCGAGGTCACCGGAACTCTCGATGTGTTCCGGTTCGCGGACGACGTCGATGCGGCGATCACCGGATGAGAGACGTACGTCCGTCCGAGCCGCGTGTACGCGGGGTCCGGCGGGGCAAGCGATGAAGACGATGCACGGGGAACGACAGGTGACAGAGTGCGGTACGAGTCCGGCCGATGGGCCGGACGAGTCCGTGGACACACCTGTCCCGAAGAATGCGGCCGCGGCGCGCGACGCCGTCATGCAGCTCCTGACGTCACAGTTCTGCGGGCTGGTCAATGAGGGGCTGGCAGCCGACGTGGTCGTGGCCGACGCGCTGCTTGTCACGTCGGAACTGGTGACCAACGCCTTCCTGCACGGCGGCGGACTCACCGGGTTCGCGGCCGAATTCACCGACGAGGGGCTCCGCCTCTCGGTCGAGGACGCCAGCCGGGAACTGCCGGTCGCCGGCGACACCGATGCCGGGAATTCCGGTGTCGGCCGTATCGGGGGCTACGGCTGGGCCTTGGTGCGTCGGCTCGCGAAGCAGGTCTCCGTCTCCGTCCATCCCGGGGGCAAGCGCATCGTCGCCCTGATCTCCCTCACGTGATCAGCCCCCGCCCCGGCCGGTGGGCAGGCGCCCCCTCCATGCCGGCATATCGGTAACTCCGCCCCCGCGCACGCACGGCAGCCAACCGCGAGCACTACCGGCGCTACCGGCACATGCCCCTATGACCCCGTGGTGCCGTCGACGATCTCCCGGATGATGTCGAGGTGGCCGTTGTGCCGGGCGGTCTCCTCGATGAGGTGCAGCAGGATCCAGCGCAGATCGGGGTGGTGGCCGTCGGACCGCGGACGCTTGGCCCGGGTGTCCAGGTCATGGGCGGCGACGAGCTCGCGGTAGCGGGCGGACTGCTCCTCGTACTCCGCCAGTACGACGGCGAGCGGCATGTCCACGGCGATGCGCATCTCGCGGTCGGGGTCCTCGTCGGTCCACGGACCCTCGTCCTCCCCGCCGAGGAAATCGATCTCGAACCAGGCGTACTCGACCCAGCGGAGGTGGTTGACCAGACCCGCGATGGTCATCAGCGGCGAACCCGGCAGCGGGGCCCTGCACGCGTCCTCCTGCGTGAGGCCCTCGCACTTGGCCAGTGCGGTCGCCCGCGCGTATTCGAGGAAAGTGGTCAGCTGGGTGCGCTCGTCCCAGGCGGAAGGTGCATCGGTGCGTGTCATCGCGGTACACCCTGGCGGGTCACCGGCTGCCTGTCCACCGCTTAAGGACCGGCCGGTGTCCGTCGAGTACGGGCCGGGCCGGATCGGGTCGCGGGTGCGGTGGCACCCCCGGACCGACGCGCGACTGCGACTTCGGGTCCACGCATGGGCCCCAGGGCCCACGCACCCGGCAGCGCGGCTGACTAGGCTCAGGACCGACCAACCGCGAGCCGTCCCGAACCGCCGCCGCCAGGTGGCCGGCCGGGCGCGCTCCGGTGCGCAGGGATCTTCACGCTCTACCTGACCTGTAGGGCGGTCGCCCCTCAACCGGCTTGTCCGGACGGGCGGGTGGCCACACTTAAAAATGGGGTGCGCTGTCATGAGTGACGGATTCTTCTACTCGTATCACGTGGGCTGGAGCCGCCCCGATGCGGAATCGCTGCTCGCGGATCTGGAGGCGGCCGGCGTCTGTCCCGCGCACCCGGCCACGCGGCGCATCACGCTCCTCAGCCCGGGGGCCGCACCGCCGGGCACCCAGTCGTGGGTGACCAGGGACCAACTGGTGCTCCTGGCCGGCCTGCAACGGCTCGACCAGGTCGACTTCCTGCTCTGGGTGAGCAGCGGAGCCGAGATCCCGGCCCGGGTCCGGCGGACGGACGACGGGACGGTCGCGCTGCAGTTCGCCCTCGGCGCGCTGAGCCGCGACGAGCGGGAAGCGGTCGTCCGTGCGATACGGGAGGCGATAGGCAGGGCCTCCGTACTGTGCATCGGCTTCGTGGTCGACCGCGAGGGCGCGTCGGCGGCGACGGACTGGAGGGGGTTCATCGTGAAGGGGTCGGTGTACTTCGACTGCTGGCCGGACACCCTGGCCGTGCGGTCCGAGGTCGCCTCCATGCAGCCGCAGCTGTTCGGGGTGGGGTCCTTCGAGCAGTCGCCCTGGGTCGTCTACGGCAGCGAGGTCCCGAGCCGGTGAACGCCGGCCCGGACGGGCGGCCACGGCCGAGGAACCCGCGACGGCGATAATCGGCCGTATGTCCGCAGAACCCTCCCCGCAGGCCACCCACCCCCGGCCGCGCCCGCAGCCCCCGCAGGAGCACCGGCCGCTCCGTGCGCGGGCCGCCGCCGCGCTCGCCGCCGCGGCGCCCGCGCTCGGCGCCTACGCGGCCGTGCG